>CBDUYD010000026.1:0-23202 GCA_965371355.1 uncultured Ilumatobacteraceae bacterium | reverse complement strand
CTGATTCACACCGTCGAGCACGGCATCGGCTACGACGAGCACGTCCTCACTAAGCACCGCCCGCAGTGCTCGAGTTCTCGGCATCCGGCATAGGCGATGGCCTGGCCCCTGCCCATCGTGCGTTTCCGTTCGGTTGGTCGCTCGCTGACGTGCGGCTATCGGACGGTCGTGACCCGGCTTGAGGCTGCACGTTGTGGAGCAGTCTGAGGGACGGGTTTCAGGGAAGCAGGTTCAGGATGCCAATGTTCGATTGAACGACTGTGAAGTGGCGTCGATCGAGTGTTGCGATGTCGTTGATGCCGAGCCGTTCGGCGGCAGCGATCACGGATGCATCGACTGTGCCAAGAGGGAGATCGGCGTATTGCATCACGAGTTCGGCGATGCGCATCCAGTCCGATGCAGCGACTGGTTCGGCGATCAGATTGCCGGCGGCGAGATCTCCGAGGAACCGCACCTCGGGATCAACGCCGAGTCGTGTGCCCACTAGGTGGGTCACCTCTGTGATCACGAGGGTGGGCACGATCAGGGGCCCGGGGTGTGTTTCGAGCAGGTCGAGGCTTGCTGCGTGGTGGCGGTCGTCGCGGTCGATGTACGCGTACAGCGGGCCCGCGTCGACGATCAGTGCGATGAGCCGACCTCGCTGGCGAGAATCTCTTCGATGCGCTCGGAGATGTCGGTGCGTCCGCTTGCGCCGGCGCCCGCGGCGAGGAGACGACGTTTACCTTGCGGCGCGACGAGGAGCGTCTCGATCGCTTCTCTGGTGAGTTCGGACACGGTGATCCCTCGACGCTCAGCTTCATGTCGCAGCCGGGCGTCGAGATCGTCGGGGAGCTTGACCGTTGTCCTTTGCATGTATGCCAGCATACCTTGCTGACGTGGCTCGTTCGATCACGTTCTTGAGCACCTGACCGAGCGCAGTCGTGAGGATACGAGCGGGTCGGCGGCGAGTCGAGCGGAGCGTTCCTGGGCGCGCGATGCCGGGCGCTCTTCGGATTTGTGGGACGAATTCTCGCGGTCGTGCCACCCGCTCGATGACCTTGTTCGTCTAACCGACAAGGTCATCGCCAACTCGGACGAATCGACCGACATGACACCAGTAGTCAGAGATCGAGCCGACGTGCTGGCCGCAATGGGCCAACCGTCCTCAAGACAGGGAGAATGAGAAATGATCGGATCACGACGCACCAGCCGGGTCGTTGCTGTGGCGGTGGTGCTCTTGTTGGCAGCAGCGGCGTGCGGTGATGACGGAAGCAGCGACGGGGACGTCGCTGCGTTCTGCGAGGCGTCGGATCGAATCGAAACCTCCGATCCGTTCGCCTTCTTGGACGACCGCGACGCCTACGAGGCAGCGATCGACGAGATGGAGGCAGCGCTGGCTGATGCCCGGTCCAACGCGCCCTCTGAGATTAGCGACGAGGTTGAGGAAGCTGCTCAGGACATGGAGGAGGTGCTCGCCGCTCTACGCGGTGTCGAGGATCCTTCCGACGAAGCCGAGGTCGAGGCAGCCCTGTCCGCGCTCGACGAAAGCGCCACCGCCGGTGTCGGTTCGGGCTCGGAAATAGATGTGTACCCAATGGAGAACTGCGACAACAGATCGAGTGGAGACTCCGAATAGCGGTCAGCCTGCGAGGTGGCAGAGGCGGGCGGCGAGGTCGACGTGCCCAGCCCGGCGCCCCGTCAGATCCGGCACTTCGATCACTGATCGCCGCTCAAGATCGTGCACCCGAGGCGAGCGAGCGATCAGCCGCACGCTCAACCGTCCAGGCGCATGGCCGATCTGCCGGTTGGGCAACCCGAACGTTGCCTGACACGGCGCTATACGTCGAGCATCGCGGCGAGCGCGCGGCGCCACTCGACCGAGGGCTTGTCCGACTGCACGCTGACCGTCGCGTGCTGGTCGAGGGGGAGTACACCGCCGACCTTCTGGAGCATCGCCTTGTCCTCGGCGCCGATCGCCCGGTCGAAGACGATCACCTCCTCGCCCGGCACCGAGAAGTCGTCGTTGCGCCAGATGACGAACGTGAAGTACGAGGTGACGTCGTCGATCGGGGTCGAACACAACAGGATCAGATGATCGAGTCCGGTTGCGTAGTGGATCGTGCTGCGCACGGTGAACGGCAGGTTGAACCCGGTGCTCATCCTGCGGTGGATGACATCGCCCTCCTGGCCCGACGCGACCGAGCCCTGCTCGTTGCCGACGTCGACCTCGTAGCGGTATCCGTAGAAGTCGTCGTCGAGCTGCTCGAGCTCGATCTTGGGTACCTGCTGGTTCTCCTCGATGCCGAACGTGCCGACGTGCACGAACGGGAAGTGCGAGATGTCGAGGAAGTTGTCGGTCATGCGCATCGCCGACGTGCGCCAGACGTCGACGCCGCTGTTGATCCGCCGGTATGCGGGATCGGCCTCAGCGGCCATCTCGGGAATGCGCGCCGCCGGCGTGCCCGGACAGAGCCAGACGAGGCCGTAGCGCTCTTCGACGTGAACGGTCTGCAGGTGGGCCTTCGGGGGGACCGGGCGGCCGGGCCCGGACGACGGCACCTCGACGCAGCGGCCCTCGGAGGCGAACCGCCAGCCGTGGTACGGGCAGACGAGACATCCCTCGTCGACCGTGCCGGCGCTGAGCGGCGCCTCGCGGTGCGGGCACCGGTCGGGAGCGGCGACGAGCGCGCCGTCCGGCGCGCGCCACACGACATAGTCCTGCCCGAGCAGACCGACGGCGAGCGGTGACGAACCGATGTCGGCGCCCTCCGCGACGACATACCAGTAGTTGTCGAGTTGTCGGTGTTCGATGATCATGGTCATTCTCCTCCCGGACCGCTGACCGGCCCTCGTCGTCGTGCCGGGCGGGTGAGGCCCGGCGGCACCCAGCCGCGGTCGGCCGGATTGATATCGGTGCCCGGCGCGACGACCTCGTCGATCGCGTCGAGCGTGTCGTCATCGAGCGAGACGCCGACCGCCGACAGCAGGTCTTCGAGCTGTTCTTCGGTGCGCGGCCCGATCAGCGCCGACGTCACCGCCGGGTGCTCGGTGACCCACGCCAGCGACAGTTGCGTCAGCGTGACGCCCGCCGTGTTGGCGATGCTGCCCAACCGTTCGACCGCCGACATCTTCGAGTCGCTGTCGCCGTCGAAGTGATCGGGATTGGTGGCCGCCCGCGAGTCGGCAGGCGCCGGCGCATCACGCCGGTACTTGCCGGTCAGCCAACCGCCCGACAGTGGGCTCCACGTGATCACACCGATCCCGTGGCGTGCGCACACCGGCAGCACATCGCGCTCGATGCCCCGAGCCAGGATCGAGTAAGGCGGCTGCTCGCAGTGCGGACCCCCGACACCGCGCACCGTCGCCGCCCAGCGCGCCTCGACGATCTCTTCGGCGGGGAACGTCGACGTACCCCACGACAGGATCTTGCCGGCGCGCACGAGGTCGGTGAGCGCGTCGATCGTCTCGGCGATGTCGGTCGACGGGTCGGGCCTGTGGATCTGGTACAGGTCGATGCGATCGGTGCCGAGCCGGCGAAGGCTGTCGTCGACCGCGCGGACGATCCAACGCCGGGAGTTCCCACGATGGTTTGGGTCATCGTCCATCGCGTTGTGGAACTTCGTCGCCAGCACGACGTCGTCGCGCCGGTCGCGCAGGGCCTCGCCGACGATCGTCTCGCTCTCGCCGAACGCGTACACGTCGGCGGTGTCGACGAGGTTGATCCCCGCGTCGAGCGCTCGGTTCACGATCCGGGCACACGAGGCGCGGTCGGTGTTCCCCCACGCTCCGAGCACCATCGTCCCCAGCCCGAAGCGCGACACCCGCACACCGGTTCGTCCGAGGGGTCGCAGTTCCATGTCTCTGTCTCCTCGATCGGCCGCTACTCGGCAGCCAGATGCGGCCACACCTGGGGCACGGTGATGCCCGCCCGTTCGAGCAGTGCCCGCTGCCGTTCGCGGGCCACCTCGGCCAGCGCGTCGGTGTCGATCGTGGTCACCCGACCGTCGGCGACCACCTGACGACCGGCGACGAAGACGTCGCGCACGCTGCGACCGTCGGTGCCCCAGACGAGTTGGAGACCGACGTCGCCGCGCGGTGTCCAGCCCGGAAGATCGGTGCGGTGGATGACGATGTCTGCCTGTTTGCCCTCCTCGATTGAGCCGATGCGATCGTCGCACCCGATCGCCTCGGCGCCGGCGATCGTCGCCAGCCCGAACACCTCGTGGGCCCCGAACCGGGTCGGGTCGATCCGCGCGTCGCGGGCGATTCCCGACGCGAGGGCGGCGGTCCGCAGGATGTCGATCGAGTCGGACGCGTTGACCGCGTCGCACCCGAGTGCAACCCGCCCGCCGCGCTCGACGATCTCGGCGTGCCGGCCGTAACCGGTGACGCCCTGCCCGAGCCGGAGGTAGGCCCACGGGCAGTAGGCGATCGCGGTGCCGGTCGACAGCACGAGATCGACCTCGGCGTCATCGAGATGCACACCGTGCGAGATCAGCAGATGCCGACCGAGCACGCCGAGCGCATCGAGGTGGACGACCGGCCGACGACCGGTTCGCGCGAGGTAGCTCTCGGGGTCGGACGACGTCGGCGAGAGGTGCATCGTCATGTTGGTGTCGCGGGCCCGGGCGAGGTCGGCGGCACCGGCGAGCAGCTCGTCGGAGGCGAGATCGTGCCCGACGAGCGCGACCCATCCCTCGATGAGGCCGCCGGCCGGGTACGCATCGAGCAACTCCCGCTGGCGGTCGAGCACCTCGTCGGCGGGCGCGGCGAACGGACCCTCGTCGATGTCCCATCCCCATACGCCGAGCGCGGCGCGCAGCCCGGCCTGCTCGAGCGACTTCGCGACACGGTCGGCGTGGGCGACCGTGCCCCCCTCGACGACGGTGGTCACACCGCTGGTCAGTGCCTCTACCGCGGACAGGGCCGCTGCCACCTCGTCGTCGTAGGGCTCATGGGCCTCGTGCACGGGAACCGCCCACTCGAAGATCGACGCTCCGGGCGGGAGGAGATCGGGGATGCAACTGCGGATCAGCGGGTCGCCGGTGAGGTGCTGGTGGGCGTCGATCATCCCCGGCGTGACGACACACCCGGAGGCGTCGAGGATCGCCGCGTCGGGGTGGGCGCGGCGGAGCTCGGCCGTGGAGCCGACCGCGATGATCCGGTCGCCGGAGATGACGACCGATCCACCGACGAGCACCTCGCGGCGCGCGTTCATCGTGACGACGTCGCCACCCGCGATGATCCGCACGGGAGGCGTCACGTCAGCCCCCGGACGAACGGCCGACCGAGCGCGCTCGGCTGGCGAACGCGGGTGGAGAACAGCAGGACGACGGTGAGTGCGACGACGTACGGAGCCGCATCGAGGATGAACGGATCGATCACGTAGCCATTGACCGCGGTAGCGATCGTCAGCGCCTCGACGAAACCGAACAGCACGCAACCGACGACCGTGCCGCGAAGAGTCCAGCCCCCGAAGACAACCGCTGCGATCGCGATGAATCCACGTCCATTGATCATCCCCGGCTGAAACGAACCGACCTGTCCGAGTACGAAGAACGCTCCCCCGTACCCGCATGTCAGACCGCAGACCAAGATCGCTTGACGCCTTCGGGCATTCACACGAATGCCCGAGACGTCTGCAGATTGTGGATTCTCGCCGACCGCGCGGACCTCCAGACCCCACCGCGTGCGGTACACCAGCCACCAGGCGGCAGGGACGAGCACGTAGACCATGTACGCCGGCCATGGGCGGGCGAAGAGTGCCTCTCCCACCAACGGGATGTCGGCGAGGATCGGGATTCGGACGACATCGGCGCGCGCCTGCCCCAGGTCGTACGAGCTCGAGAGAAAGGCGGTGAGACCCAGTACGAGGACATTCAAGGCGAGCCCGACCACGAACTGGTTCGCCGTCAACCGGTGCGCGAGGTTTGCCTGTGCGAGCGCGACCGTCACCCCGGCGACAACTCCGGCGACCAATGCGAACACAATCGATGGCACGAGCTCGTGGCCGACCGCCGCGCCGAACGCACCTGCGAGCAGCATTCCTTCGACCGAGATGTTGAGCGTTCCGGCCCGCTCGGCCACCCACTCACCGGTACCGGCGAACAAGAAGAGCACCGACAACTGGAACGCCGACACGTACAGCGACTCCGAGCCGAAGAGTGTCCACAGTGCGTCGATCAATCCCACTCAGCTCACCCCGACCGCGACCTCGACGGGCGCACTGCTCGGAGCGACGACACGTTCCCTCCGCCGATCTCGCATTTGCAAGAGCGCCGGGGCGATGAGCAGCGCGAGAACGATCAGGGCCTGGGTGACGTCGGTCATCTTGCGGTCGACGCCGGTCGACGCCAGAAAGCTCGATCCAGTCCGCAACGCGGCGAACACCAACGCCATCGGAATGGCGAGACCAACGCGGTTGCGGGCGAGCAGCGCGACGAGCAGTCCGTCCCAGCCGAAATTGCCGGAGAACCCGAACACGAGACGGTCCCCGGCGGCGCCGCCCGAGAGCAGCACTGCTCCCGCGAGTCCGGCGGTGGCACCCGAACCGATGAGCATCGCCGCCGCCAGTGGCCTCTGAGCGACACCGAAGTGCTGCGCCGCTCGCGGGTTCAGCCCGAGAACATCGATGCGGGTCCCGAGAATGGTGCGCGCGACGACCCACATCGCGAAGAGGGCGACCGCGAGGGCGAAGAGGAACCCGGTGTCGACCGCGTTCCCGAAGATGTGCAGATCGGGCAACTTGGTGTCGGCCGGGAGCCGGTCACCCGAGTTGATGTGGTTGACCCTCGACGTGTCGCGATCGGCGAGCAACCAGGATTGGCGAAGCCCGTAGGTGATCACCGAGAAGGCGACGAACGTCAACAACAGAGTTGTCAGCACCTCTGGCACGTTCCGCCACGCCCGGAGGGCGGCGGCAATGCCCGCCCAGAGCCCGCCACCGACCGCGCCAAACGCGAGGGTCGCGATGATCACCAACCAGCCCGGACCGGGGAGCCGCACGGCGAGGTAAGCACCGAAGCATGCTCCGACCAGCACCTGTCCTTCCTGGCCGATGTTGACGAGGCCGGCTCGCGTCGCAAGGATCGTGCCGGTCGCCACCAGCAGCAACGGTGCCGCCGTCGTGAGGGTGAGCCCCCACGCTCCCGGTGACCGAATGCTGCCGTCGATCAATGCGCTGAAGACCGCCGTCGCGGACCCGCCCGTGGCCGCCACCAACAGAGCGGACAGGGCGATCGCTCCGAGGATGCAGGCGAGATAGACGAAGAACGCCGAGACCGCATCACCGCGGCCGTTCGCGCCGCCACGCCCCCAGCGCGCGACCGCGCGTCCAGCCGAGTCGAGGCCAGCGGCGACCGACCGGCCGCCGGGCGCCGCATCGTGGTCGAAGCGATCGGTCACCTACGTCACCGCTCCGCGGGGGCCACGCTCAAGACGCCCCCCATCAAGAGGCCGATCTCTTCCAGATCGGCCTCGGCGCGCGACATGTCACCGACGATTCGTCCGCGGTGCATCACGAGGATCCTGTCGGAGAGGTGGAGGATCTCGTCGAGTTCGCTCGAGATGAGCAGTATCCCCGCCCCACCGGCGGCTGCGGCCCGAAGACGTTCCCCCACGAACTCGATCGCGCCCACGTCGAGGCCCCTCGTCGGTTGCGCGGCGACAACCACGCGCGGGGATCCGGCCAGTTCCCGTGCGACCACTACGCGCTGCTGGTTGCCACCCGACAACGAGCGCATCGGCGCGTCCGGCCCGGCGCACCCGATCTCGTATTCGTCGATCAGTTGTTCCGCCTCGCCGCGGAGGGCAGCCCGGTCGATGCGATGGAGCGGCCAGCCGTCGGCGAGACGGTTCAAGCCCAGGTTGTCGGCGACCGTGAGATCGAGAACACATCCTGCGTCGTGACGATCCTCGGGGATCATCGCCACGCCCGCAGCAGCCATCGCGCCGGCGCGACCGCTCACCACCTCTCGGCCGAGCACCTCGATCATTCCGGCGTCGAGCGGGAGGAGGCTGGCCAGTACGTCGGACAGTTCGACCTGCCCGTTCCCCTCGACGCCTGCGATTCCGACGATCTCCCCCTCGTGGACCTCGAGGTCGACCCCATCGAGAGCCCGCCGTCCGTCCGCTCGCGTGACGACCGCGTCACGGACGCGTAGCGCTACGGCCGCCGTCGACCCGGTCGGTGTCACGAGTTCCGTCGGATCGAGTGCGGCGATCCCGAGCGCCGCGGCCTCACCGCGCAGCGACACGGGCCTACCGACCATCGCCTGGGCGAGCGCTCGCTGATCGAACGAGGCGGTCGCCCCCGATTCGACGACGCGACCGTCGCGCAAGATCGTGACGAGGTCGGTTGCGCCGCGGATCTCGTCGAGCTTGTGGCTCACCAGCGCAACCGCCTTCCCCTCACGCTCGACCGCCACGCGCAGTACGCTGAATAGCTGCGCTGACTCTTGCGGTGTCAGGACCGACGTCGGTTCGTCGAAGATCACGATCTCCGGATCGCCCCGGAGGCACTTGACGATCTCGACACGTTGACGCATCCCGGCGGTGAGGTCGCCGACCCAGGCGTCGGGATCTACGTCGAGCCCATAGCGGTCGCCGATCGTGGTCACGAGGCGACGGGCCGCGGCGGCGTCGAAGCGGGTCTGCTCACCGAGCACGACGTTCTCCCAGACGCGCAACTCATCGACCAGGCTGAAGTGCTGGTGCACCATCCCGATCCCGAGTTCCGCGGCCCGTTGCGGATCGGTGATCCGCACGGGGCGGCCGTGAACCTCGATCGTGCCCCCATCGGGCTGAACGAGCCCGATGAGCACTTTCATCAACGTCGACTTGCCCGCTCCGTTCTCGCCGAGGACCCCGTGAACCTCCCCGCAACGAAGGTCGATGTCGACGTGCTCGCAGGCGGTCACATTCCCGTAGTGCTTGTCGAGCCCGCGGACGCGCACGGCCGGCGACCTCCCATCGCTCTGGGGGTCGTCGGCGGCGCGGTCCATGGGGATCTCTGGATATTCCGGGTGGCTCAGAATCCGTAGGCTTCGCTCTTGATCTCGAAGAACGCCTCCTCGAAGTCACCGGCGGCGATCTGCGCCTTCACGTCGTCGAGCGCGGCGATCTGCTCATCGGTCGCGTCACAGAACTTGGCTCCGACGAAATCGAATGCGCCAACCTCGAACAGGAAGGTCTCACCCTCGGCCAACTCTCCGCTACCGATCTTTGCGAACACCACCTCGAGATAGTCGCCACCGTCGAACTGAACGGCGATCTGATAGTCGAGATCGGTGCGTTCGCACACGTCTGATGCGCCCGCTGACATCGTGATGACGCCGTTCTCGTTGGCGAGGCCGACGATCGCTTCGTGCGCGCCGCCGAGGAAGGGATAGACCGCTCCGGCACCCGCTGCGACCGCTTGGTTGAAGGCTTCGGTCGCACCGGCGACATCGTTGAAGTCGCCGGTCGGGATGTAGGTGACCGTGAAGCTCTCGTCGACGGCCTGGACGCCTTGCTCATAGGCGAGGAACGCCTCCTTCTCGAAGTCGAGATCGCAGCAGCCCAAGAAGGCGGCCGATGTCGAATCGGTGTCCTGCAGCAGCAGACCGGTCGCGTACCCCGCCGAGTAGCTGATCTGGGAGGAGTCGTCCGACGACTGCGCCACCCCGACGAACTGCTGGCCGGCGCCGCAGTTGCAGTACCAGAAGATGTCGGGGAACTCGGCGGCGAGCCCCTCGATCGGGTCGGAGAGCTCGCCCGCCCCGATGGCGAGCACGTCGACGCCCTGGCGTGCCAGGTTCCTGATCTCGGTCTCGGCCTGCGCGGGGTCGATGTTGTCGACGATGATCGGCGACTCGTAACCCATGTCGGCGGCGAACTCCTCCACTCCCTCGACGAGTGCCTGGTAGTACGCACCGTCGTCGCGAGGCCCGGGTGTCGCCACGCCGAATACCACGACGCCGTCGCCGTTCGTGTCGAGATCTTCCGCGGTCATCGCCTCGGTCGTGTCGGCGGTGGTGTCGGCTGTGGTGTCGGCCGTCGTGTCGGCCGTCGCTTGGGTATCGGCTGTGGTGTCGGCCGGCGCTTCGGTGTCGGCGGTCGTGTCGCCGCTGGAATCGTCGCTGCCGCAGGCGGCGAGGATGAGAGCGGCTGCGGCGGCCGCGGCGAATGTGCGCCGCGTTCGTCGGAGACCTCGGTCGGTGATGTTCATGGTGTTTCTTCCTCCTCCTGGAACGGTCTTCTGGTCAGACCGTGTTTGCTGTTGGTCATTGGTTGAGATCGTCGGCGCCGAGCCGGTAGCGCTGGACGAGCCAGCGGTTGAACTGGATGTGGCTCTCCTCCTGCCACGAGTACCGGCCGCGCGGCGCGAAGCGCGAGCGGAGCCCGCGCTGCACTTTGGCGGTCGCGTCCTGATCCTGTTGGACGAAGACCTGCACGCCGGCATCGGAGAGCGTGAGCTTCTGTTCGAACAGGGGATCGTCGAGCGCCGAGGGGTGGAAGATGTATCCGATCTCGACGTCGATCGTCTCGGGGCCGGTCGGCCGCACGAGGAAGAAGAAGCACTGGTCGGGGGCTGTCCCGAAGCACAGCGTCGGCGGGATCAGCGCGAAGGTCGACCGGCTGCGTTCCTGGTCGGTGAGCCTCGGGAAGATCGGCATGATCGAGCGGTGGGTGGCGTTGAACCCTCCGTCGATGTGGGTGTAGCCGGCGGTGCGGAAGATGACGTTGGAGTCGTCGGTCCACGGCTCGGGGAAGGCACTCAGGTTGCTCGGACAGAAGTCCTGCACGAACTGGTGGAGTCGGTTGGCGTGGTAGCCGTCGTTGAAGTTCTCGAACATCACCTTCCAGTTCCACGGGAGGTTCTCGAGGGTGAACGTTCCGGGGCACACGGCGTCCGCGAGATCGTAGTGCTCGAGGTACGGCTCGTACCGACGCAGCGTGGGCGCGAGCGGTGGGGCCGACGGGTCGAGGTTTACGAACACGAACCCCTGCCACTCCTCGACCTGCAGCGCGGGCAAGCCGTTGTCGCCCTTGTCGAAGTCGGCGGTGCGCTCCATCGCCGGCGCGCCGAGCAGCCGTCCGTCGAGGCCGTAGATCCAGTGGTGATAGGGACACTTGAACGTCGTGGAGTTCCCCGATCCCTCGCACACCTGCATCGCCCGGTGCTGGCACACGGCCGACATCGCCCTGATCTCGCC
The DNA here is from genome assembly GCA_965371355.1 of uncultured Ilumatobacteraceae bacterium. Lineage (GTDB taxonomy): Bacteria > Actinomycetota > Acidimicrobiia > Acidimicrobiales > Ilumatobacteraceae > JASJHI01. The sequence continues at coordinate 12,028 of CBDUYD010000026.1, read as the reverse complement.
GCCCTTGTCGCGGGCGACGATGATCGGCTCGGAGTGGAGGGTCACCGTGAACCAGTCACCCGGCTCGGAGAGGAGTTCGGCCCGGCCGACGCACAGCCACTCCCTGGCGAACAGCGCGTCGCGTTCGAAGTCGTGGACCTCGGCGGCGGTGTACAACTCGGGCGGCAGCGTCGCCGCGGTGGAGACATCTCCGATCGACGAATCGAGTCGGTCGAGGAGCGTTGCGTCGAAGAACGTCATGGGTGGACCTCCTGGAGGGAATCGTCGCGGGATTCCGGAGCGGCCGCAGCCTCGGCCGCCCGGTCGGCGAGCAGGAACTTGCGGATCTTGCCGACGCTCGTGCGCGGCAACTCGGCGAGCACGGTGTAGCTGCGTGGGCGTTTCGCCTTGCCGAGCCGGTCGGCGGCCCAGACCTCGAGATCGGCGACGAGGCTGCCGTGGTCGACGTCGTCCGAGCGCGGGACGACGAACGCGACCGGAACCTCGTCGAACACGTCGTCGGGTGCGCCGACGACGACCGCCTCGAGCACGTCGGGGTGCTCGCCGAGCGCGGCCTCGACCTCGACGACCGAGACATTCTCGCCAGCGACCTTCAGCACGTCGGCTCGTCGACCGTCGAAGCGGTAGCGACCGTCGGCGTCGCGCGTCGCCCGATCGCCGGTGAGGAACCAGCGGTTGCGGTACGACGCAGCGGTCGTCGCCTCGTCGTCGAGATACCCGCCGAAGAGTGTGAGTCCGGGCGTGCCGCCGACCACGATCTCGCCGACGACCCCGGGTGGGCACGATCGTCCGTCGGCGTCGTGCACGTCGACCTCGCACCCGTCGGTCACGAAGCCCATCGTGTCGTGCAGCGGATCGTCGGCGATGTCGGTCAGCACGGCGGGGATCGTCTCGGTCATCCCGTAGAGCTGACGGGGCCGGCACCCGAGCCAACCCGCCAGCGTCTCGTACTGGTCGGCCGCCAGATTCTGCGCGAACCAACAGTGGCGCAACGTGGTGGGAACCGTGACCGCCTCGGGGTCGGTGCGGGCGAGGATCATCCGCATCGGCCCGGCGAACAGACTGGCGTGGGTGGCGCTGTGGCGGGCGACCTGCTCGATGAATTGGCTGGCCGAGAACGTGTGCATCAGCGCCACGCTCGCTCCGACCGCGATCGCCGGGGCGAACGAGTAGTACTGCGCGTTGGCGTGGAACATCGGCAGGACGACGATCTGGCGATCGTCGGGAGTGAGGCCCGCCGCCGCGGCCATCGTCGAGCCCGCGAACGCGTAGTTGGCCTGGGTGACCTCGACCCCCTTCGGTCGGCCGGTGGTGCCGCTCGTGAACATGATCGCGGCACGATCGAGCGGCGCCGGATCGGGCCACAGCTGCGCGGTGGGTCGCCCCGACCCGTCGAGCCAGGCGAACGCGGAGTCGGCCTCGTCGATCTCGGCGACGACGGGGTGGTCGCGCCCAGCGGCCGCCTCGCGGTAGACCGCGGCGCGCTCGATCGAGCAGAACCCGACGGCGGGCGACGTGCGATCGATGTGCTCGGCGAGCTCGGAGGCCGTGGCGAACGGATCGGAGGGCACGATGAACGCACCGAGCCTGGTGGCCGCGATCCACACCGCCACGAACGTCGGCGAGTTTGTGAGCGCGAGGTGGACTCCATCGCCCCGGCCGACGCCGGCCGAGCTGAGCCACGAGCCGAGCCGCTCGACCACCGCGTCGAACTCGCCGTAGCTCCACGACGCGACCGATCGGTCGGGGCCCTCGAAGCTGAGGAATGGCGACGATGCACGAGTGGCGACCGCGTCGGACCAGGCACGACCAAACGTCGGATCGATCGGCGCGTTCGTCATGTCGTCCCCGGCACGGCCTCAGACCGCCGCGCCGTACCCGCCTCCGCCGGGCAGGTCGAGCCGAACGACGTCGGTCGGCTGGAGCGTGACGCGCTCTTGCGTGGTGACCGGTTCGCCGTTCACCGAGAACTGTCCGGCGGCGCCGGGCTCACCTCCGAATATCCCGAGCGGCGGCTCGGCGAGCCTGCTCGTGACGGCGTTGAGCTGCCACTCACGCGTCGTGTCGACCGAGAACTCGATCGTCTGGCCGAGTCCGCCCGTGGTGGCACCGGAACCTCCCGAGCCCGCCCGCAGTTGCTTCGACCGGAAGCGGATCGGGGCCGAAGCCTCGACGACCTCGATCGGCACTGCGGCCACGCCGGTCGGGTACGAACACGCATCGAGCCCCGCCTTGGTCGCACGGGCACCGACACCACCGGCATAGGTGAACATCGCTGTGATGAACGGGGATCCATCGTCGTGACTGCCGCTGACCTGCATGGTCCACACCGCCCCGGATCCCTCGGCCATCGCCGACTGCGGGCGAACCTGTGCGAGGGCCTTGAGCAACGCGTTCGGCAGGAACATGCCGACGACGTGGCGGGCCGTGCAAGGCTGGGGCGACACCGCGTTGACGATCGAACCCTCGGGGGCGATCATCTCGATCGGTGCCAGGCTCCCGGCGTTGTTCGGGATGTCCGGGCTGAGCACCGAACGCACCGTGAACGTCGTGTACGCGTGCGTGTAGTTCTTGACGACGTTGATCCCCCACCGGCTGGCGTCGGACGAGCCGGTGTAGTCGACGGTGATCGTTCCCGAGTCGGCGTCGACGATCAGCGCGCACACGATCTCGATGCGGCTGCCGTCGGCGAGGTCGAGCGTGGCCGACGACTCGTATCGCCCGGCCTCGAGGTCGCGGATCCCGGCGCGGGTCGCCTCCTCGGAGCGGCTGATGATCTCGTCGGCGAGATCCTCGATGTCGTCGAGACCGTGCTGATCGCACAGCGCTTGGAGCCGCTGGGAGCCGATCTCGCCCGAGGCCATCTGTGCATGTAGGTCGCCCGCCATGTGGTCGGGCTGGCGGACGTTGGAGAGGATGAACCGCCACACGTCGTCGTTGCGTTCGCCGCCGTTCATCAGCTTGACGATCGGGATCCAGAGCCCCTCCTCGAACACGTCGCGACCGCCGGCGCCGATGCCGTATCCACCGACGTCGGTGTGGTGGATCGTCGAACCGAACAAGGCGATGATCACGCCGCCACGCCAGACCGGTACGAGCACGGTCACGTCGAGCAACTGACCCGCCGTCTTGTAGGGGTCGTTGGTGATGAGTACGTCACCGGGCCCGAGCGAGTCGAGCGGATACTCGTCGAGGATGTTGGTCACCGCCATCGCGAGGCTGTTGATGTGACCGGGGGTCCCGGTGACCGCCTGGGCGACCATCCGACCGCGACGGTCGAAGACCGCGTTGGCGAGGTCTCCCGCTTCGCGCACGATCGGGCTGAACGCCGAGCGCTGCAACGCCTTGGCCTGCTCGTTGACCGTGGAGATCAGGCTCTGCCAACAGATCTCGAGTTCGATCGGATCGAATGTGCGCGTCATGTCGACTCTCCGTTCGTCGCATCGGCTGTCGCATCGGACCGGTCTCGCGTCGCGACCAGACTGCCGTCGGCGCCGACCTCGACGCTCCAACCCGGCCGGATCACGGCCGTGGTCTCGCGCTCCTCGACGATCGCCGGGCCGTCGAAGCATGCGCCTGCTCCGAGCGACGCCCGCTCGTACACCGGGGTGTCGACCGCGTCGAGGCCCCGACCGAAGACGACGGGGCGGGTGCGGGCGGGCGTGGCTCCATCGCCGGTGGCGAGCGGCTCGGGCGCCACACCGTCGGACTCGGCGGACGCGGCGAGCCGCCACGTGATGACCTCGATCGCGACATCGGGAATCGTCAGCCCGTAGATCCGGCGGTACTCGCCCTCGAACTCTGCGAGCACCTCGTCGTCGGTCGCCGGCCACGAGTTTCCCTCGCCGACCCAGACCGTCACCTCGTTGCCCTGGCCGGCATACCGGGCGTCGATCCCGTAACGGAATTGCACGGCATCGGGCGAGCTGCCGGCCGCCGCGAGCACCCGACGGCCCTCGGCGCGCAGTGCGTCGAGCATCGCGTCGCGCTCGGCGACGTCGACTCGATCCAGCCGGCGCGGCATCGAGCGGGCGAGGTCGATGCGCACCGGCGACACGAGCGTGCCGAACGCCGAGAGCACGCTCGCGTTGACCGGGAAGATGACCCGGTCGGAGTCGAGCAACTCGGCGACGCCACAAGCGTGCACAGGACCCGCGCCGCCGAACGCGAGGAGTGGGATGCCCCGCAGATCGACACCCTGCTCGACCGCGTGCATGCGAGCCGCCGCCGCCATGTTCTGGTTGACGATCTCGTGGATGCCGGCAGCCACCCCGATCGCGTCGAGACCGAGCGATGAGCCGACCGCCTCGGCCGCCGCCCGCGCGGCCTCGGTGTCGAGTGGCATGTCGCCGCCGAGGAAGGCGTCGGCGTCGAGCATGCCGAGGAGGAGGTCGGCGTCGGTCACGGCCGGTTCTGTGCCGCCGCGCCCGTACGAGGCGGGGCCCGGCTCGGCACCGGCCGACTCGGGGCCGACCTTGAGGAGGCCGAAGCGATCGGTGCGCGCCAGCGAGCCGCCCCCCGCACCGATCTCGACGAGATCGACCGATGGCACCGAGACCGGGAAGCCGGAACCCTTCTTGAACCGGTAGATGCGGGCGACCTCGAACACGTTGGTGAGTTCGGGTCTCGCATCGGCGATGAGGCAGGCCTTGGCCGTGGTACCGCCCATGTCGAAACACATCAGCCGCTGCTCGCCCATCCGTTCTGCGAACCAGCTGCCGGCGAGCGCCCCAGCCGCCGGGCCGCTCTCGACGAGCCGGATCGGGACGCGGGCGGCGTCGTCGGCCGAGACGACACCGCCGTTCGACAGCATCATCAGCACCGACCCGCCGAAGCCCTCGGCGGAGAGCCACTTCTGCAACTCGTCGAGGTACGGACCGATCACCGGCATCGTCGCCGCGTTGCAGGCGGTGGTGACCATGCGCGGGTACTCGCGGATCTGTGGCGAAACGTCGGCCGAGATACAGACCGGAACGCCGAGTTCGCGGGCGAGGTGATCGGCGATCGCCCGCTCGTTCGCCGCGTTGACGTACGAGCTGAGCAGACATACACCTACCGACTCGACATCCATCGACCGCAGCTCGTCGGTGATGCGATCGAGTTCGGCGACCGACGGCTCGAGCGCCACAACTCCCGACGCCAGCGTGCGCTCGTCGATCTCGACGGTGAGCTGGCGCGCGATCGGTGGCGCCGGAAACTCGATCTGCAGGTCGTACATGTCGTACCGGTGCTCGTCGCGGATCAGCAGCGTGTCGCCGAATCCGAGGGTCGTGACCAGACCGGCGCGACCGGTCTTGCCCTCGATGAGCGCATTGGTGATCAGCGTCGTGGCGTGCACGATCGGGGCGGTGACGTCGGAGGGGGTCACCGCGGCGCGCGACAGCACACTGCGCACACCTGTGCGCACCGCGTCGAGCGGGTTGGACGGCGTGGTGAGCGTCTTGTCGACGACGACCTCGCCGGTGTCGGCATCGAGCAGGACGACGTCGGTGAACGTGCCGCCGATGTCGACCGCGAGCCGCCAGTCGGTCATGAGGTGTCCCCCGGCGCATCATCGGCGGTCGACGCAGCCCGCGCCGCTGCCGCGAGGTCGTCGCGGGGCGGCGCGAACACGTCGAGGATCCAGCATTCGTCGTACTCGTCGTCACCGATGAACAGCGAGTCGCCGTGCCAGACCAGCTCGGGTGCGAGGTACACGTCGCCGGCCCGCAGGACGACGCGGCTCTCGTCGTCGGGATCGCCGATGCGGAAGTCGAGCGCGCCGCGCACGATGATGCCGAGCTGCTCGTTGCCTTCGTGTCGATGGAGGAACGATCCGTCGGCTCCGCCGGCGATCCGCCAGAAGCAGAGCTGCAACCGGGCGCCGGTGATGATGCGGCGCCGGAACCCGGGACGATCGGTCTCGACGAACGCGTCGTCGTCGAAGAAGTGGCAGTACTCGTTGGTGAGCTGGCCGAGGTTCACGACCGACCGCTCGCCGCGGCCGACACGTGTGTGCTCGATCGCAGGTCGGCGCCGTAGCGGTCGACGTCGCCGGGGATGTCGAGTGGCCGGACGATCGCCTCGTGCTCATCGGCCCCCCACCGCTCGGGCGGCACGAGCCACATCACCTCGAACTCGATGCCGTCCGGATCCTTCGCGTACAGGCTCTTGTTGACGCCGTGGTCGGACGCGCCGACCAGTGCACCGGCGTCGTCGAGTCGCTGCCGGTGGGCTTCGAGGTCGGCGAGCGTCGGCACCTCCCAGGCGAGGTGGTACAGCCCGACCTCGGCGCCGCCCGCCTGCGACGGGGCGGCCTCGGACCCGATCGTGAAGAAGGCGAGGTCGTGATGGTTCCCCGATCCCGGCGCCCGCATGAACACGAACGCACCGGACGGATCGGCGATCACGGTCTCGAAGTCGAGTACGTCGGTGTAGAAGCGCTGCTGCCGGCGGGCGTCGCGCACATAGAGCACCGCATGGTTCATGCCGGTGATCATCAGATGTTTCCCCCTCGATCTCGAATGGACGGCTGCTGGTCGATATGTCTGATGGTCAGACCATTTGCCTCAGAATGGCATCTCACGGCCCGCTACGCAAGTCTCGATCGCGATCGCGGACGGCTCAGACCAGTCGATCGATCATGCTCTGCTCGATGAAGGCGAGGTGCGACGAACCGTGGCAGGCCGCCGCGACCGGATCTCGGGCAGCTATCGCCGCAGCGATCAGGGAGTGCTGTGCGGTGGCCTCGCCGATGATGTGGCCGACCTCGCCGCGGTTGGCGTCGTCGCCGAGCAGCGACGAGATCTCGGGCGACCGGAACAACCGTGCGAGCACCTTGCCGTACACCTCGACGAGCAAGGGGTTCTTGCAGGCACGGGCGATCGCGGAGTGGAACGCATGATCGAGCTCGCGGAACTCGCGCAGCGAGATGTCGTCGACGAACCGGTCCGCGAGGTCGGAGATCTCGAGGCGATCGACCTCGGACGCGCGCTCGGCGGCAAGTTCGATCATCGGGACCTCGAGCAGTCGTCTCGTCTCGAAGAGTTGACCGATGAAGTCCCTCCGGTCGTCACCGTCGCCGATCGTCACCTCGGGAAGGTGCTCGACGACGAACGAGCGGTTGCCCCGTCGCTCGATGAGCCCCATCGAGAGCAGGCCCTGCATCGCCTCGCGCACCGATGTGCGCGCCACCTGGAACTGCTCTGAGAGCGCCCGCTCCGACGGCACACGGTCGCCGGGTTCGAGCGCTCCGCTGCGGATACGGTCGTGGAGTTGGTCGCGGATCTGGGCGCTGAGCGTCGCTCGCGTGACGGGCTCGAACGCCACCGCGGCAACGGGCTCCGGTGCCTCGGAGGTGAATTCGACGGTACTGCTCATCGGGCGGATCGCTCCTGTGGTTGCGAGGTCAGATGGTCAGACCATCGGACCTTTGCTACGGTAGCAGTCATGCCGTACCCGAACACGCTGATCTTCGTCGACTTCCCGTCGTCCGACCCCGAAGCCTCCGCCGAGTTCTACAGGGCGGTGTTCGGCTGGGAGGTCGAGCCACGGCCGAGCAACGTCTTCCACCGCATCGTGCCGGGGCAGAACTTCCAGCTCGACGACGGATCGCAGGGTGCCACCGGCAACCTTCACATGGGGATCTACAACGCCGCCAACGCCCGTCCCGATCCCGACCCGGACGGAGTCGAGCCTCGCGAGCTCGCCGAGGGTGGGCGCACGGCGAGGGTCTGGATCCTCGTCAGCGACGACGACTCGGTCGACCGCATGCTCGACGAGGCCACCTCGCTAGGTGCCGAACTGCTCTGGCGCGACCATTTCTGGGCCGAGTTCAATGGCTTCAACGCCGCGATCAAAGACCCCTGGGGCAACACGTTCGTGCTCTGGACCAAGGGCGGCGACGACCCGCAGATTCCCGAAGGATGGACCAATGAGTGAAGCACTGCACGAACTCCGCCCGACCGCGCCGCGCTGGACACATCTCGCGTTGCGCGTCGCCGACATCGACGCCTCGATCGCCTGGTACAGCGAATACACGCCACTCGAACTGCTCGAACGCCGCGCGGACGAGCAGGGATTCGGCGCATGGCTCGGGCACCCCGACAGCGCCGACCGCCCGTTCATCCTCGTGATGGCGCAGTTCTTCCCCGACAAGGACCCGTTCGCCCCGAGCCCGATCGCCAAGCTGGCGCCCTTCAACCACATCGGCATCGAGATGCCCCTGCGCGATGACGTCGACGCGATCGCAGCCCGCGGAGCGACCGCCGGCTGTCTCGCGATGCCGGCGACATCGATGCCGCCGCCGATCGGCTACATCTGCATGCTCAACGACCCGGACGGGAACCTCGTCGAGTTCTCGTTCGACCAGGGCGTCTACGAAAAGGCCCGCGAGGTCTGGGGAGACTGACCGGGTCGCGATCGCCGGCCGCGCGCCCTTCGTAAATCCCGTATCCTCGACGCATGAGGGTCACCGATTCGCCGCCGGCGATGCTGCCGCGGGCGAACGAGACGTGCTGGTGCGGGAGCGGGCGCAAGTACAAGCGCTGCCACAAGAAGACCGAGGGCCGCATCCTGCCCGGTGTCGTCAGCCCGATGCGCGACGTGCCCGACGACATCCCCCGGCCCCCGTACGCGGACACGGGCGAGCCGCTGAGGTGGGACGAAGACCGAGTCAAGTCGCCCGAGATCATCGAACGCATGCGCCACGCCGGCGTCGTCGCGGCCGAGGTGCTCACCCTCTCCGGTGAGATGGTCGCGCCAGGGGTGACCACCGAAGCGATCGACATCTACGTGCACGATCTGTTCGTCGAGCGGGGCGCGTACCCCTCGACGATCAACTATCACCGGTATCCCAAGGCGTGCTGCACGTCGGTCAACGAGGTCATCTGCCACGGCATCCCCGACTCGAGGGCGCTGGTCGAGGGCGATATCTGCAACATCGACGTCACCGGCTACATCGGTGGCGTGCACGGCGACACGAACGCCACCTTCTTCGTCGGCGAGGCCGACCCAGAGAGCCGGCGCCTCGTCGACATCACCGAAGAGGCGATGTGGCGGGGCATCGAGGCGGTCAAGCCGGGACGACCGCTGAGCGACATCGGCAGGGCGATCGAGAACCGCGCCAAGCAGGCCCATCTCGGGGTGGTGCGGGCATTCGTCGGGCACGGCATCGGCGAGCAGTTCCACAACGACATCCAGGTGCTGCACTACTACGACAGCCGGGCGACCACGATCATGCGACCGGGCATGACGTTCACGATCGAGCCGATGATCACGATCGGCACGATCAACTACCGGCTGTGGGACGACGACTGGACAGCGGTCACCGCCGACGGTAAACGCACCGCCCAGTTCGAGCACACGATCCTCGTCACCGACGACGCCCCCGACGTGCTCACCGCCGGTGAGGGTGCGGTCAGCCCGTCAGCCCCCTGGAACCGCTGACGCCTCCACGTCCGGTTGCTCCTCCCGTCGGGCCGCCCGAGGAGCGAACAGCTCCCACGCCATCGTCGTCGCCGTGCCGAGACCCGCTACGAGGGCGAACGCGACGGCGAAACGATCGAGCCATCCGGGCGCATCGCTCGGGATGATCGCCGCCGAGAGGCCGTCGCGCCGCATCCATCCCCAGATGAACAGCTCGACGCCGACGAGTAGCGCCGCGGCGCGCGCCGCGAATCCGCGTCGGCGCAGCCCGGCGATCACCGCGAAGACCGCACAGGCGGTGGCGATCGCCGGAAGCAGCCACCACACCACGCGTGGCCCGGTCTCGCTCGGAAGCGAGACGAACTGCCAGGCTCCGACGACGAGCGCCAGCGCGGCGGGCGGTACGACGAGCGCCATCCGCCACGTGCGACCCCGCAGCACCCACAAGCCCGCCACCAGCGCGACGCCGACGATGCCGCCGAGCCACATCGGCAACGCGGACGGGGCCGCCTGCCATGTGCTGATCACGACGACGTCGACGTCGACGTCGTCGACGAGCACCGGCACTACCGCCTCGAGGATCTGGTCGCCCGCCGATGCGCCCAGGGGACGGATGCGCTGCATCCAGTGGATGCGGTGGTCGTGCCACGCCCACCGCCGACCGGAGGCGACCTGCTCCCAGTCGGGGTCGGCGTCGGCCGTCGCGTACGGCGGGATCTCGTCGCCGCCGTAGCGCGACTCGTTCGTGTACGTGGTCGGCGCGTTGCGGTTCTCGAGTACACCGCCCTCGGAGCGGAACCACAGGTACGGCTCACCCTGGTAGCCGATGACGACCACCTCGGTTCCAGCGGCAGCCTCGAGCTGCAGGAACGAGTCGCCGCCGATGATCTCAGCGGCGATCGTCGGAGTCGGGGGATCGATCGAAACGACCTCGCTGCGGTAGTCGGTGGGGCCTGCCGGATCGGCGAACGCCGGAGCACCGGGCATCTGCGCCAGAACGACGCCGAGCAGCGCGGCCCGGATCGAGCGGTTCACCCCTCGTTCACCACGAGCACCAGCTCGCCGCTCGGATGCACCGTGCACACGCCGACGAACTCGCCGGGCGACGAGAAGCGTTGCGACAGGGTCTCGCCGGCCCCCACGAAGAATGGTCCGACGTTGTGGCCGCGGTCGTCCTCGTTGACGATGCGGATCGTCTCGCCGACGGTGACGACGAGTTCTCCGGGGAGGATCGCCAACGGTTGGCCGGCATCGAGCGCCTCGCCGGCGCCGGGCGGAATCACGTACTCATACGTTGCCGGCTCATCGGCCCCGACGGGTGCGATCCCCAGACCCGAACTGCCGTCGTCGCCGCCGCACGCGGCTGCGAGCGCGGTGAGGGCCACCAGGAGGACGACGGCGACGCGCCTCACGCCAACTCGCGTCACGCCGGCACCCCCCCGCGATCGAGCAACGTCGCCATGTCGGCGGCGATGTTGTCGGAGGTCTCTCCGAACTGCCAGCTGACGACCAGTTCACCCCGGTCGTTGACCAGGTACAGGAACGGGCTGTGTTCGACCTCGATCGCGCCGTCGTCGAGCGCGGTGACCGAGTAGACGACGCCGAAGGGTTCGGCGGCTCGGGCGAGCAACTCGTCGTCGTCCGTACCGGCTGCGTCGGCGTCGGGGATGAAGCTCTGGACGTAGTCGGTGAGGATGTCGAGATCGCGATCGGGGTCGACGGTGACCATCACGGTGTCGACCATCGCCGCCTGGTCGTCAGGCAGCTTGCGCAGCGCCACGGTGAGATCGGCAAGCGTGGTCGGACACACGTCCGGGCAACTCGTGTACCCGAAGTAGACCGCCTGGAGACCGCCGGGGCGGGCGCGGAACTCGACGATCTCTCCCTCGTCGGCCAGCGATGGCAGCGCCGTGCCGTCGACGACCGGCGCCGGCTCGCGCACGATTCCGCTCAACGCGGCATCACCACCGTCGTCGGACCCGCACGCGGCCAGCGCGAGCACGGCGGCCGCCGCGATCAACGAGCGCCTACCCACCGGATTCACTCTGGCCGGGCTCACTCGAGCTGAGGTCGTGGATGTAGGCGATGACGTCTGCGACCTGATCGTCGTCGAGGCTGTTCTCGGGCATTTTCAGCGTGTAGCCGGCAACGATCTGGGCGTTCGGATCGACGATCGCCCGCCGCAGGTAGTCGTCGTCGGCGACGACGTCACTCCCGTCCTCGAGCGTCACGTCGGAACCGGCGAGGCCGACCCACTCCGGGCCTGCGCCGCCCTGGCCGTCGGTGCCGTGACACGACGCGCAGCCGTTCGAGTTCGACACCTTCCGACCGCGGGCACCCGCTTCGGACAGCTCGGGGCCGGAGTCGGACCCGCAGGCCGCGAACGTGAGGAGGGCGACCGCGCCGAGCACGCCGAGCGCGAGACGCACGGATCGGGGTTCACGGGGCATACCGGACCGGTCGATCGGCGGATCGAGCTGGTTCCCGAGCGCGATCACCGGCCGCCGGCGATTCGGCGTGCGCCGAGGTCGGGAGGCGGACTCTCGACGGCATCCCCGGCCGCGCCATCGACTGCGGTGTCGGAGTCGGCGATCATCGCCACGAGATCGCGGCGGGCGCGCGA
>CBDUYD010000025.1:0-24901 GCA_965371355.1 uncultured Ilumatobacteraceae bacterium | reverse complement strand
TCCGTCGCATCCGGTTCGTCGGTTTCGACGACGGCCGGCGCGTCGACGAACACGAGGTCGCGGTAGTACGCGAGTTCGGCAACCGACTCGCGGATGTCGTCGAGCGCCCGGTGCGACCCCTGGCCGTGGGGCCGGGCGGCGTCGACCTCGGGATACCAGCGCTTGACCAGCTCCTTGATGCTCGACACGTCGACAGACCGGTAGTGCAGGTGCGTCTCGATCTCGGGGAGGTAGGCCGCCAGGAATCGGCGGTCGGTTCCGATCGAGTTGCCGCACAGCGGCACCGACATCGGCTCGGGAACGTGCTCTTTGATGAACTCGAGGGTCGCCGCGCCCGCCTCTTGGAGAGAGATGGTCGACGACCTGATCTGCTCGAGCAATCCAGACCGGGTGTGCATCTCGACGACGAACGGATCCATCGCAGCGAGTACCTCGTCGGGCTGGTGGATGACCAGGTCTGGTCCCTCGGCCACGACCTCGAGATCGTCGTCGGTGATCAGGGTGGCGATCTCGACGATGACCTCGCGCGTGTGGTCGAGGCCGGTCATCTCGAGGTCCATCCACACCAGCATCGGGCTCATCGTAGGCCACGCCCTCCACCGTCCCGCCGCCTGCCGTACCACCGGCGCTCCCCCGTGCCGACGCAACAGGGTGGGCGCGGCCAGAATGATTCGATGTCACCGTTCGCCGAGGTGCTCGCCACACCGGGTGTCACCGAGACCTGCGTTCTGCGCGGCGAGGTCGGCTTCATGGCGTACCACGGCGGAGCGCTCGAGGTGATGACCGACGTGATCGCCCAGACGAGCGCCGAGCGAGCAGGTGCGTCGTTCTACGCGGTCACCCAACCCGCGGGGGATTGGGAACACTTCCCATCGATCACGGTGCAGCCGGAGGATTCCGATTCCCTGGCGGCATTCCTCGACAACGTCAGCGTCGTGGTCACGATCCACGGCTTCGGCCGTCGCGGCCTGTTCAGCTCGCTGCTGCTCGGCGGCCGCAACCGGGTCCTCGCCGACCACATCGCAACGGCGCTGCGCGGCAAACTTCCGGCATACGACGTCGTGACCGAACTCGGCGACATCCCCCTGCCCCTGCGCGGCATGCACGCGGACAACCCGGTCAACCGCCCGCGCGATGACGGCGTCCAGATCGAGTTGCCACCGCGCGTCCGCGGCTTGAGTCCGATGTGGTGGGACTGGGAGGGTCCGGGCATGACCCCGCACACCGAGGCGTTGATCGAGGGTCTGGTCGAGGCCGTCGGTTCGTGGCCCTCGTAGCCGGTCGACTTGGCCGCCCGAGCGGATTCCTCGGTCGAGGGGTGCTTCAGAGCGGCAGGCGGATGACGACGACACCACCGGGACCGTCGCCCAGCCCGACCGTGCCGTGATGGGCGGTGACGATGCCGCGCGCGATCGACAGCCCGAGGCCTGCGGTGCCGGTGCTCGTGTCGCGCGCCGCGTCGGCGCGGGTGAACGGGTCGAAGGCCCGATCGCGAAAGTCCGAAGGGAATCCGCGGCCCTGATCGATCACCGTGAGGGTCGCCTCGACACCGTCCTGCTCGACCTGGATGAGCACCACCGACTTGGCGGGCGCGTGCCGGATCGCGTTGTCGAGCAGGTTCCTGATCACGCGGGCGAGCTGCGAGCCGTCGGCGTCGACGGTGACCCGCTGTGAGGCTTCGAGCAGCAGCTTGACATCCCGGCTCTCGGCGAGCGGGCGCAGGATCTCCATCGACTCGTCGGCGAGTTCGGTCAGGTCGAGTGCGGTGCGATTGAGGGTGAGCGTTCCGCTGACGAGGCGGGTGTGGAGCTGGAGGTCGTCGACGAGCGATGACAGCGCACGCACCTGGCGTTCCATCCCCGTGAGGTACATCTCGGGATCGGGAGCGACCCCGTCGCGGATCGCTTCGACCGCGGCGCGGAGCGCGGCGAGCGGCGTGCGCAGGTCGTGGGAGATCGACGAGAGCATCAGCGACCGTTCCTGCTCGATCGCATCGAGCCGGTCGACCATGCGGTCGAACATCTCGGCCGCTTCACCGATCTCGTCGTTGCGCATCACGCCAGTTCGTGCGGTGAGGTCGCCGTCTGCGACGCGCCTCGCCGCGTCGCAGATCCGCTTGGCGTCGCGGGCGAGTGGTCGGGCCATCAGCATGGCGACCATCGCGGCACCGAGCACGGCGGGGATCAGCACCCACATCAACAGACCGAGGTCGTGGTCGTTGATGAACATCGCCTGCGCGGCGACCGCGATCATCATCAACGCGACGGCGAGCACGACGAGCGTCGCGGCGACGAACCGCCGACCGAGGCGGTTCATCCGGTGCGGGCTGTGGCCGAAGTCCCGCTCGCTCGGGCCGAGGGTACTGGTCATCGCCGCGTCATCTCATGGCTCGAAGCGGTAGCCGACGCCCCAGACGGTGGAGATCCAGCGGGGATGCTCGGGATCGGCCTCGATCTTGTTGCGGATGCGGCGGACGTGCACGGTGACCGTCGCAGGATCCTGCCACTCGGGCGATGACTGCCACACCGACTCGAGCAGCTGTGCCCGGGAGAAGACCTGGCGCGGTGACGCGGCGAGGAAGGCGAGCACATCGAACTCCTTGGGCGTCATCTCGACGATCTTGCCGTCGAGGACCACTTCGCGACTCATCGGGTCGATCGTGAGGCCGTCGTACACGATCGGCGACGGCAGATCGGCCTGCCGTCCGTTCGTGCGGCGGAGCACGCCGTTGACGCGGGCCGCGAGTTCGCGCGGCGAGAACGGCTTGACGACGTAGTCGTCGGCGCCGAGTTCGAGTCCGGACACACGGTCGCTCTCCTCGGCGCGCGCGGTGAGCATGATGACGGGGATGTCGCTCACCGCGCGGACTCGGCGCAGAACGTCGAGACCGTTGACACCGGGCAGCATCATGTCGAGCACGACGAGGTCGGGCGGCTCGGCGTCGAGCAGTTCGAGCGCGGTGGTTCCGTCGCCTGCCTCGGACACGTCGTGACCGTCGCGTCGCAGGTACCCGGCGACGACCTCGCGCACCGTGGGCTCATCGTCGACGACTAGGACCTTGGAGCCGCTCATGCCAACAGCCTCGCCCCTCGACGACCACACTTTCAACCCCCGACCCCGACGTTTCTAGTTCGTTCCCCCCCACAACCTCCCCCCACATCCCCGAAATGTGTACGAATCATCCCGCCCACCGGGAAAATCCGTACACATTTCGGATCACACCCCGAAACTTGTGCGCAGGATCCCGCCCAGCGGGAAAATCCGTACACATTTCGGATCACACCCCGAAACTTGTGCGCAGGATCCCGCCCAGCGGGACGAGACGTACACAGAACGGAGAAGTCAGGGGGAGAGGCGGTCGAGTTGCCAGGGGGAGCGGGGGTCGGGCCGGCGGTAGCGGATGCGGTCGTGGAGTCGGCTCGGGCGTCCCTGCCAGAACTCCCACTCGGACGCCACGATGCGCCACCCACCCCAGTGCGGCGGGCGGGGCACCGGACCGTCGGAGAACTGCTCGTCGTAGCCGATGATGCGGCTCTCGAGTTCGGTGCGCGACTCGAGCACCTCGCTCTGTGCCGACGCCCAGGCCCCGAGCTGGCTGCCGCGCGGCCTCGACGCGAAGTAGTCGTCGCTCTCGGCCTCGCTCATCGCCTCGACCCGGCCGCGAAGTCGGACCTGGCGGTGCAGTTCGAGCCAGGAGAACGTCGCGGCGACCGCCGGGTCGGCCTCGATCTGGCGGCCCTTGACGCTCTCGTAGTTGCTGTAGAAGCCGAGCCCGCGATCGTCGGCGGCCCTCGCCAGCACGATTCGCGCGTCCGGATTGCCGTCGAGGCCCGTCGTCGAGACGACCATTGCGCTGGGTTCGGTGGCGCCGGCATCGATCGCGTCGTCGAACCAGCGACGCCACTGCACCAGTGGATCCGGGTCGGCGTCGGCGACGTCGAGGCCGGCCGTCTCGTACTCGATGCGCCGGTCGCGTAGCGACGAGGGGGGTTGCCAGTCGGTCACGGCAAGGGTTCGCCGGGCGGTTCGATGCGGTCGAGGCCGCGCATGTACGGCCGCAGCACCCCCGGGATGGTCACCGACCCATCAGCGTTGCGGTGGTTCTCGATGATCGCTGCCCAGACGCGCGGCACGGCGAGCGCCGAGCCGTTGAGCGTGTGGACGAACTCGGTCCCCTTCAATGGATGCCCATCGTCATCGTGTCGGCGGAAGCGGATGCCCGCACGCCTCGCCTGGTAGTCGCCGAGCCAGCTGATCGACGACACCTCGAGCCACGCGTCGGCGCCGGGCGCGTAGACCTCGATGTCGAAACTGCGGTGATGGCTCTGTCCCATGTCGGCCGTGCAGATCTCGATGATCCGGTAAGGCAGCTCGAGCTGTGCGATCGCATGCTCGGCTCGGGCGACCATGTCGTCGAGCAGCCCGGGGGCCTGCTCGGGTGTCGCGTAAGCCATCATCTCGACCTTGTCGAACTCGTGGGAGCGCAACATGCCACGCGTGTCACGACCGGCCGAACCGGCCTCGCGACGGAACGACGCGCTGTAGGCCATCAGCCGGATCGGCAACTCGGTGTCGTCGAGGATCTCGCCCGCGTAGATCGAGGTCAGCGGAGCCTCCGCGGTCGGGCTGCACCACAGATCGTCGCGCTCGATCGCGTACGCGTCGTCGGCGAACTTCGGGAGCTGCCCGGTCGCGGTGAGCGTCGCCGTGCTCACGAGCGACGGCACCCGCACCTCCTCGTGCACATCGGCGTTCAGATCGAGCGCGTACTGGCAGAGCGCGCGGCCCAGCGTCGCCCCCGCGCCGCGCTGCATCGTGAACATCGAGCCCGAGATTTTCACCGCCCGCTCGTTGTCGAGGATGCCCAGATCGGTCGCGGCCACCCAGTGCGGAACCCGCCGGTGATCCGGGTACGTGGCGTCGACCGCGATCGGCCCCTTGACCACCGGGTTCTCGTCTTCGCTCGCACCGTCGGGTGCGTCGGCGTGCGGCAGGTTGGGGATGCCGAGCAGGAGTTCGTGGAGTACGGCGGCGACCTCGTCGTGCTCGACGTCGAGCCTTTTCTCCCGCGCGCCGAGCTCGCGGCTCTCGTCCTGGAGCACTTCGGCGCCCTCGACGTCATCGTTGCGACGGAGTCGCCCCACCTCCTTGGAGATCTCGTTCACGCGAGCCCGGATCGTGTCGCGCTCGAGGGTGATCGAGCGCAGACGCCCGTCGAGACCCGCCGCGTGCTCGACGTCGTCGACGAGCGCGGGGCGGCCCCGGCGGGCGATCGCCGTACGCAGCCCGTCGAGGTCGGTGCGCAGGAGCCGCTGGTCGATCACGAGTGGGCAGGTTACCGGGCATCACCCGGGCAGATCGGGCCGGTTCGCGCGGGTTCGGCTCAGGCCTCGGGGTCGTGCGGGGCGACCGGCGTCCGCACGAACTCGCGCTCGACGTCGGCGGTGGTCAGCGGCGTCTCGTCGTGGCCGGTGATCTCGGCCGTCGGCATGTGTGACGCCCGGCGGTAGTTGTGCTCGTCCTCGTATCCGACGGCGAAACGCCGGAAGAAGATGAAGATGATGATCGTCCAGAGGAAGATCGCACCGCCGGTCTTCATGATCGCGCCGGCGATCTGTTGGTCGTCGGTGACCGAGAGTCCCCAGACGCGAACGGGGTGATCGTAACTTCTGTACACGGCGCCGTCGGCGAAGGTGAGCCACGCTGCGGGGATGGTCGGCACGATCGACATGAGGAAGAGGTAGATGCACTTCCCCAGCGGGCTGATCTGCAGCTCGGGGAGCGGACCGACGACCGGCATCCACATCAGCAACGACAGTGTGACGACGAGGAAGTGCAGGGAGTAGTGCAACGGCCCGTTCTCGATCGAGGCGTTCACCACGAGCGGTATGTGGGTGATCATCACCACGACGTTGAACAGCACACCGGCGACCACCGGGCGGGTGAAGAAGACGACCACCCGGTAGAACCGCCCGTCTCCGACGAGCACCCTCATCAGCCAGGTCGGAGTCGCCATCAGCACGAGCGGCGGCAGGAAGTAGCTCAGCATCATGTGCTGGAGCATGTGGGCCGAGTAGAGGTACTCCTCGCTGATGTCGTGGAGGGGCCAGTCGCTGGCGATCCAGAGCATCGCCATCGCCCCGGCGAACGAGTAGGCGTTCATGCGGCTCACCGCCGGGTTCCCCTCGCCGACCGCCTTCGGACCGATGACGCGCACCATGTAGATGTAGGACGCGGTGAGAGTAGCCACGAGGATCCATACCTCGGGGTGCCACTGGAAATTCCAGGCCTCGGTGTCGAGTGCTTGAGCGAGCATCAGCGACTCCCCACGCTATGGCACTACGTGAAGAAGTGGAAGGTGGCCAGCGCGGCGGCGTAGACACCGATCGCCAGGAACAGCCCCGAGTAGAACATCCAGGTGAAGATCTTGTTGTCGAACTTCAGATGCATGAAGAAACTGACGACGGTGACGAACTTGATCGCCATCAGGATCAACAGCACCGGCAGGAAGAGCGGGCCGATCTCGATGTAGCTCACCAGCACCTCGAGTGCTGTGATCCCCGCGAGGATCGCCGCGATGATGACGTACTGGAGGTCGGTGGCACCGTGCGCGTGATCGCCGTGCGCGGGGTCGTCGTGCGCCGGATCGATCGGATGACCGTGCGATGCCGTCTCGGTGGCGTCAACGTCGGCGCTGTCGGCAGCGTTGTCGTCGGTGGTGTCGGTGTCGGTGCTGTCCATGTCTGCGCTCATGATCAGGCCGGGATGAGATAGACGAGCGTGAAGATGACGATCCAGACGATGTCGACGAAGTGCCAGTACAAGCCGACCATCTCGATCGTCTCGGCCTTGTCGCCGCGCAACCTGCCACGCATCGACATGCCAACCATCGACAGCAGCATGATGATGCCGACCGAGACGTGAATGCCGTGGAAGCCGGTGAGCGTGTAGAAGCTCGATCCGAACAGGCTCGTGGTGTACCCGAGGCCCTCGTTGTAGAAGGTGGTGAACTCGTAGATCTGACCGGCGATGAACAGGCCGCCCAGCAGAGCGGTGACCGAGAGCCAGATGTGGGTGGTGCGGTCGTCCTTGCGGCCGGCGGCGGACACGGCCAGCACCATCGTGAGCGATGACATCAGCAGGATGAAGCTGGACGCCGACGTGAAGGGAATGTCCCACAACTGGTCGGGGCCGACACCCTCGGAATGCCGGTTCCGGTAGAGCATGTAGGTCGAGATCAGGCCACCGAAGAGCAGACACTCCGACCCGAGGAACAGCCACATCCCCAGCTTGACATTGGTCAGCCCGGTCGAGGTGTGGGGCGCGAACGGAACCTCGTGTCCGGTGTCGTGCCCGGGGTCATGAGCGTCGGCGGGCTCGCCGGTGACCGGCGGGGCCACTTCGTCGATCGTTGCCTCACTCACTGACCACCAACTCCTCACTCGGCTCTCCATCGGAGGGCGGATCGAAGTCGAAGTCTTCGGCGTCGGCGGGTTCGAGCGCCATTCCGAACAGGCCCATCACGGCGATCGCGCCGCCGGCGGCGATCAACAGCGGGCTGTAGATGACGCCGTAGGCGATGATCGGGAGCGAGAAGGCCGTGATGATCGGCCAGAACGACGGCGCGGGAAGGTGAATGTGCTCGTCGGCGTTGGCCTCCTCGAGGGCGACCACCTCATCACCGGTCATCACCTGGCGGTACTCGTGCTCGTCGCCCTCGCCGACGTCTTCGTACTTGCGGTGGAAGAACTCGTCGAGTGCGTGCACGGTCGGTGTGCGGTCGAAGTTGTACTCCTTCGGGGGATTGGTCGTGATCCACTCGAGGCTCCTCGCGTCCCACGGGTCGGCGGGTGCCGGCGGGTTCTTGCGGCTCACCCAGACGTTGATCAGGAAGCACAACACTCCGAGCACCAGGACGACCGTGCCGGCCGACGCAAACGTGTTCCAGAAGCCGAGGTTGAAGAAGCCGTCTCCGGATCGTTCTTCGGTCCAAACGTACATGCGTCGGGGCTGGCCCTGGAGCCCGAGGATGTGCATCGGCCCGAAGGTCAGGTTCATGCCGACGATCATCAACCAGAAGTTGGCCTTGCCCCAGCCCTCGTTGAGGAGGCGACCGAACACCTTCGGCCACCAGTAGTAGATGCCGGCGAACAGGCCGAGTACCGCGCCGCCGAAGATCACATAGTGGAAGTGGGCGACGATGTAGTACGTGTCGGTCTGCTGCGTGTCGGACGGAGCGACGGCGTGGGTCACGCCCGAGAGCCCGCCGATGGTGAACTCGACGATCAACCCGATCGCGAACAGCATCGCGGTGGTGAACTTCAGCTTGCCGCCCCAGAGCGTGAGGGTCCAGTTGATGATCTTCACGCCGGTCGGAATGGCGATCGCCATCGTCGCGATCATGAACACGGTGACCGAGACCGGACCGAGACCCGAGGTGAACATGTGGTGGGCCCAGACCCCCCAGCCGACGAAGCCGATCGCGGCGCCCGAGAAGACGACGAACGGGTAGCCGAACAGTGGCTTCTTGGCGAATACCGGAAGCACCTCGGAGACGATGCCGAACGCGGGCAGGACGATGATGTACACCTCCGGGTGGCCGAAGATCCAGAACAGGTGCTGCCAGAGCAGTGGGTCCGCCCCCTCCTCGACCGAGAAGAACGTCGCCCCGAAGTTGCGCTGGAACAACAGCAGGAACAGCGCGACCGTGATCACCGGCATCGCGAAGAGCAGCAGGAACTGCGTGATGAGTGCCATCCAGGTGAAGATCGGCATCCGCATGAAGTTCATCCCGGGCGCCCGCATGTTGAGCACGGTGACGATCAGGTTGACCGCGCCGAGCAATGAGGCGATGCCCGTGATCAACAGACCCATCGCCCAGAAGTCGATCCCGTTGGTCGGCGAGAACGGCACCGAGGAGTTGGGCGCGTACATGAACCAGCCACCGTCGGCCGCGCCGCCGAGGATCCACGACGAGTTGATGAACAACCCGCCCGCCAGGAAGGTCCAGAAGCTCATCGCGTTGAGGCGGGGGAAGGCGACGTCACGGGCACCGATCTGCAGCGGCAGCAGATAGTTGGAGAAGGCCGCCGCCATCGGCATCACGAACAGGAACACCATCGTGGTGGCGTGCATCGTGAACATCTGGTTGTACTTGTCGGCGGAGAGGATCGTGCCGTTCGGCCCGGCGAGTTGGAGGCGGATCAGGCCTGCCTCGAGCCCACCGACGATGAAGAACACCATCGCGGTGACGCCGTACATGATGCCGATCTTCTTGTGATCGACGGTGAAGGCCCAGCTCTTCCAGCCCGTCGTCTCGACGGGTCGACGCATGTAGCCGTACGACGACGAGGCCGTGACGGCGGGCACCGTCTCGGGCGCCTCGACCGGTCGTTCGATGATTGCCATGACTTACAGAACTCCCATCACTGACGTTCCAGCAGGTATGCGACGAGCTCGTCGATCTGGTCCTCGCCGAGGGCGAGGAAGGGCATGCCGCGCACGAGACCATCGGTCGCTCCGAGGTCGGTCGGCTCGGTGTACATCGGCTTCTTCGCCGGCGCGTTGCGCAACCACTCGCGCAGGTCGACCGAGTTCAGACACTCGAGGCTGACACCCTCGAGGTACTCGGCTCCGAAGGTGGCGGAATCGGCTCCCCACACGTCGGCCCGGCACTGCTTGTTGAGTAGATCGAACGTGGCCCCGGCGAAGGTGTTGCGACTCATCAGATGGCTGAGGTCGGGTGCCGAGCCCGAATACACCTCACGGTCCGGGCGGGCGACGATCGGTTCGCCATCGGCGTTCTCCAAGCCGTCGACCTGGTGACAGCGCGAGCACTGGGCGATGAACTGCGATTCTCCGGCAGCGGCGAGCTCATTGGTCGGTGACTCGTAGTCGGCGAGCTGGTTCGCCTTCCAGATGTCGAAGTCGGCGGGATCGAGGGCCACGACCTCCATCCGCATGTTGGCGTGGGAGAGGCCACAGAACTCGGCGCACTGGCCCGCGTAGATCCCCGGCTCGTCGGCCTCGATGCGTGTGACGTGGACGCGGCCCGGCACCATGTCCTTCTTGCCGTTCAGCCTCGGAATCCACCACGAGTGGATGACGTCGCGACTCGTGCCGCGCACGAGGACGGGGGTGCCGGTCGGGATGATCATCTGGCCCGATGACACGATCGGCGCCGAGATCCCCTGGCAGCCGTCCTGGACGGGATAGTCGATCTCCCACCACCACTGCTGTCCGGTGACGTTGATGACGCACTCGGTGTCGTCGGTCTCGTAGAGGGCGAGCAGTGAGCTGACCGTCGGTACCGAGATACCGATCAGGATGATCGCAGGGATGATCGTGAGAACGATCTCGAGCGCCGGGTTTCCGTGCGTCTGCTCTGGGACGGGCTGCCCCCGATCGCGGAAACGCCAGATCGCGTAGAAGAGCACCGCGAAGACGAGGACGCCGACGACGCCGGCGATCGCGAAGATCGGCCACTGGAGGTTGTGGATGTTCTGCGCGTTCGGGCCTGCCGGATCCCAGGTGTCTTGAGGCGCGTCGCTCGCGCAGCCGACGAGCGCGAGGGCGACGGCACCGATCGCCACCGGCCGGATGCGTCTACTCATCTTCTTCTTGGTACCAGCGGTGTTCACAGACTGCAATTCCGATCGGTTCATGTTCAGGGCACCACGACTTCCAGGACGGCGCTCTCGACACCCGGAACGAAGAAGTGATATCCACCCGGAACCGCGTCACTGGGCACCGGAATCGTAATGGTGAGAAGCTGTTCGCCTTCCTCTTCGACGAGCGTGGTGCAGGTCTGGAAGGGGATCTCTTCCTCGTCGCCGTCGTCGCCCTCGACGAACTCGGTGCCGAGGTCGAGCGAGAGACGGCGCTCGTGGTCGCTCTCGTTGCGGAAGATGATGTTGGTCGCGGTGGAACGGGGCAGCGTCAGCGCGACCGCGCCCTCGGGTGGCGGCCCGACGACGCTCACACTGAACAACCCGTCCTGACGGAGCGTGATCGTCGCCGCGACATTGGCCGATGCCGAGACGGTCTGGCTGGCCTTCTCGTCGGCCTCGAATTCGTCGGGGCTCTCACAGATCCCCTCTTCTGAGAGTTCGTCGATGGTCTCGTGTTCGGGGATGTCACGCTGCCCGTCGACCGCTGCGACGACACCACCGGCGATGATCGCGACGGCGACGATGGCGAGCATTCCGCCGATCGCGCCGGAGCGGATGCTCGGACGGAACGCGAGCAGGAAGCCGATCAGGAGCAGCACGGTCGCCACGACCGCGAACAGGATGACCGTGTTCTCCTGGGTGAGCGAGAGCATCATCCGGCTGAACGCGTAGACGAGAATGCCGACGGCGATCGCGCCGAACAGCGGGAACTCGAGGGGACCGAGCGTGCGGGTTCGCACCTCTTCGTTGTGAGCGGCGTCGGACGAGGTGCGTTCGGCCCATGCGTGCACGACCCACTCGACGCCGGCGGCGAGGATCAGGATGAACCCGAGCGTGACGACGACCTGAGACGTGACGAGTCCGACGGTGAGGACCATCGCGCCGCCGGCGAGCAGGAAGGGCCACGGGCTGTTGGCGGGACGGTAACGCGCCGCCGCGCTGGCCGCGACCGAGGCGGGGTCGGTGTCGAGGACGTTCGAGTCGCGGGCGTACACGTTGACACCCGCGAGGAACCAGAGGGCCACCGCGGCCGATGCCAGACCGACCGTGCCGAGCACACCGTCCTGGGCGATGCCGTACATGATCGCCGCGAACGTGGCGACGAGGGCCGATCCGATCAGCAGCTTGGAACCAGTGGTGAACATTCAGTGATCCGACTCGTGGAGCTTCACTTGAGGACGTAGACGACGTACCAGAGCGCCACGAACGCGGCGGTCATGGCGTACCAGTAGATGGCATGGGCGACGAGGAGTTCGGGGTCGGTGCGCCCTCCGAACTGGCGGAACGCGACGACCGTCGTGAACACGACGCCGGCGATGAGCAGCGCGATGTACGTTCCGGTGAGCGCGTAGAACATCCCCGCGTACGCCCCCTCCGCGGCGACGAGGCCGATCTCGTGGTAGATGAACGCCTGGGCGTTGACGATCATCAGCGCGACGAGGCCGGTCAGGCCGAGTGCGAGCACCGCGTGGCCGCGATCCTGGCGCTGCGCCGCCCAGAGGGCCCACTGGGCGAAGGTGCACAGCGGCAAGAACGCGATGAGCATGATGTTGGCGGGAACCTCGGGGATCGTGACGCCGCTCGGGAGCCACGATTCGCCCGCATCGAGCGCCCGGGTGCGCTGGAGCGCCCACACCGCGAGCATCCCGCCGATCAGCATCGTGATCGAGACGGCGGCCAGCGATGCGCCGAGGAGCAGTTGGCGACGCGGTTCTGGCGCAGCAGCGGCCGGGAGCGCTTGCATCAGGCGTCACCTCCGGTGCTCGCCGCGGAAGCAGAGGCCGTCGTCGAGGTGGAGGTCGAGGTGGAGTCGAGGTCGAGCACCGGCTCGGCCGACGTGACGACGGGGACGTCGTCGAAGTTGTCGGCAGGCGCCGGAGACGTGGTGATCCACTCGAGCGTCTGGGCGTCCCACGGATTCTCGGGCGGTTCGTCGGATGGGTCATCGCGATCGGGACGTGCGGTCATGAGGACGAGGGCGACGAACCCGACCGCCGTGAGCGCCATCAGGATGTGACCGGTCAGGCCGAGGATGTTCCAGACGGTGAGATCGGAGTTGTCGTACAGTCCGCCGGCGAGGTACAGGCCCGGCTGGTCGAGGAACCCGGCGATGAAGTACGGCACAGACGCCAGCACCGCACCGGCGCCGCCGAGCAGTGCGAGCGGTGCCGCCCTACCGGCCGCGATCATCCGGCCCGTGAGCTTCGGCGACCAGTACAGGACCCCACCGATCGCGCCGAGGACGATTCCGTAGACGAGCGCCAGGATCACGCCCTCCTCGAACACGGTACCCTGGAGGTCGAGATCGTCGATCGCATGCAGCATCGATGCGATCATCGCGATGAAGATCATCTCGGCACCGAGGAAGGCAAACACCATCGCGGAGGTGATCTTGGTGCGCCCGCCCTTGCGGGGCTTGGCGAGCGCGAGTCCCGCCCCGAAGATGATCAGCACGCCGAGCACGGGCAAGAAGTTGAAGAAGGTGTAGGGGATCGCGTCGCGGACCTTGCGTTCGAGGTCTTCGTCGATCGCCGCCCCGCCCGTCGACCAGGGCAGGTTGATCGCGCCGATCTGGGTGATCGCGGCGAGCGCCGACACCGCGACGAGGGTGATCCCGCCGTACACGACACCTCGACTGGACAACCGCCTACCGAACGCCACCGGGAGCAGTTCTGCGAGCAGCCCCAGCACCGGGATGGCGAAGATGAAGGTGGCCGGCTGCGTGAAGATCCATCCCGCCCACTCGAGGATTCCGACGTTGCCACCGAATGCGGTACGGGAGTTGCGGTGATCGACGAACTGGTAGATGAGCGTGCCGATCAGCACGGGCATCACGAGGAGGAGGCTCAGCGCGTAGACCAGCGCCGACCACGAGAAGAAGGGCACCCGCCGCATCGTCATGCCCGGTGCGCGGGTGGTGAGCACGGTGGTGGCGATCGAGGCGGCGGCGGCGATCGCGCCCAACGACATCAACCCCAGCGCGGCGATGTAGAGGTCGACCATGTCGCCATCGAGGCCGAGGGTTCCGCCGTTGCGGGCGAGCGCGACGCCTGCGATGACCAGCCCGCCGAGCCACATCCAGAACCCGAGGGTCGCGAGGCGCGGAAAGGCGAGCGAGCGTGATCCGAGCTGCAACGGAACGAGCGCGATGCAGAGTCCGGTGACCAGCGGCAACGCGGTGCCGAAGACCAGACCGAGCCGCTGCGCGTCGGCCAGCTGGGCGAGGATGTCGCCGTCGGTCACGATGCTGTCGCCGTCGACGCGCTCGATGCCGAGGATGATGTTGACCGTGATCGTGCCGAGGAGTCCGAGCACGCCACCGATCAGGAAGAGACGCCCGATGATCTTGCTGTCGGTGCTCGTCAACCACTCGACGACCGCGTCGAACAGATGACCGCGGTCGGCTGCCGCTCGGCCGTCGTCAGGGCTGGATTCGGTGTCGGTCATACGAAGTGGCGCTCGCTTGGCTCTCGGCTCGGTTCACTCTGTCGCGTCGGTCGGGGGGTGGGGCGGGTCGGCCCGAGACTACTTGCCCACACCCATTTCGCAGGAAATCCGGCGAGCTCACCAGCCGTAGCGCACCAGGACGTCGATCGTCATGGCACCGAAGAGCACGGTGACGTATGTGATCGAGAAACCGAAGAGACGCATGCTGGCCGCCGGGGTCGGGTTCCTGGCGAGCGCGATCGTGCCCCCCAGGAACATCGCTCCGAGAACGACGGCGGCGACGCCGTAGATCCATCCGAGATCGGCGACGGGGATCAGCACCAGCGTGGTGATCCACAGTGCGACCGTGTAGCCCGCCATCTTGCGAACGACCGTCTCGATCGGGGCCACGGCCGGAAGCATCGGAACGCCCGCCGCGCGGTAGTCGTCGGCGTACTTGACCGCCAGCGCCCAGAAGTGCGGCGGCGTC
The DNA here is from genome assembly GCA_965371355.1 of uncultured Ilumatobacteraceae bacterium. Taxonomy (GTDB): domain Bacteria; phylum Actinomycetota; class Acidimicrobiia; order Acidimicrobiales; family Ilumatobacteraceae; genus JASJHI01. The sequence goes on along the minus strand of CBDUYD010000025.1, from coordinate 10,315 downwards.
CAGAGGAACATCGCGACGAACAGCACGATCGGGGTCCAGCCGAGCGAGTCGCGCACTGCCGCCCAGCCGACGAGCACGGGCACCGCGCCGGCGATGCCACCGATGACGATGTTCTGTTGACTCGTGCGCTTGAGCCAGATCGTGTAGACGCCGATGTAGAACGCGGCGGCCGCCAGCGCGAGCACTGCCGACAGCAGGTTGGCGCCGGCCCACAACACGCAGAACGCGACGATCTGGAGGACGGCGGCGAAGATCAGCGCGTGGCGCGGTTCGATCGCGCCGGTGACGAGCGGGCGTTCCTTCGTGCGCTCCATCAGCGCGTCGATGTCGCGGTCGATGTACATGTTGACGACGTTGGCGCTCGCCGCCGCGAGCGTTCCCCCGACGAGCGTGATGATCACGAGCCACGTCGACGGCCATCCCTGCTCGGCCAGCACCATCGTCGGAACGGTCGTGATCAGCAGGAGTTCGATGATGCGCGGCTTGGTCAACGCGACGTATGCACCGACGACCGTCGTCGGCGAGCGCCGGGCGCCGTGCCCGCCTCGACCGGGGGTGAGACGGCCGGGGGTCAGACGTGAGGGAACGAGAGGTCGGGAGCCGACGGACATGACGCGGCCATCGTACGGGTCGTGCCGAGATGCGGCCAACGCGCGGTCGTGTGGTCTGTCCGGCACCGGCGACGGGCACAATGGAAGCGTGCCGACGACGCTGGAACCCGAGGTGATCGATCCCGATGTCGATTCCGATCCCGATCCGGGCGACCGTGCCGGAACCGACCGCCCGTGGATCGTCATCGTGTGGAACGACCCGGTCAATCTGATGAGCTACGTCACCTACGTGTTCCAGAGGCTCTTCGGCTACTCGCTCGAGAAGGCGACCGAGCTGATGCTCGACGTCCACCAGAAGGGCAAGGCGATCGTGGCGAGCGGCAACCGCGAGGAGGTCGAGATGCACGTCTTCCGGCTGCACGAGCACAGCCTCTGGGCGACGATGGAGCACGATGACTGACCGCGGGTTCACACCGCCGGTGCGCGCGGTCGGCACCGGCTTCGAGATCACTCTCGAGCGCGACGAACGCGACCTGCTGATCCGGCTGCTGAACGAACTGTCGGCACTGCTGACGAGCGACGCCGACGAACACCAGCCGCTCCTGGCGACGCTGTTCCCGCCGGCCTACCCGGACGACGAGGAGAAGGAGGCCGAGTACCAGCGGCTGATGCGCGAGGAGCTCGTCGCCAGCCGACTCGCCGCGATCGGTGTGGTCATCGAGACGCTCCGATCCGACGACCCCGACCCGCTCGACGAGGGGTCCACGATCGCGTTCCTGCAGTCGATCAACGCCGTCCGCCTCGTGCTGGGTTCGATGCTCGGCATCACCGACGATGACGACGAGGCCGACGCCGGCGGGTCGGCCGAGCATCAGCTCTACACGTTCCTCAGCTGGCTGCTCGAGTGGACGGTGCAGGCGCTGTCGCCGTCGAGCTGACGCGCCCGGCGCCCGGGGCGGCCTGACCACCGGGCGCGAATTCACCCTTCCGCCGCGACGATCCCCGCGCCCACTGCCGGTTCGTGGTCACCGCGAATCTTGACGCCGCGAATTTGAATGCGGCCTACCGGCTGGTAACTTGCTGCGCCTTGAGCGGGTGGCGGACCCGAGCATGACAATCTCGGCGGCGGACGGCGAGGTCATGGCGGACGGATCTGTGCCCGCGCGCCCCGCGATCGACGACGCCTGGCGACGCAGTTCTTTGCGCTGGAGGCTCGCCGCGATCGTGGCTGCCGTCACCGGCGTCGCGATGGCGCTGCTCGGCCACGTCCCACTCGCCAGCGGACTAGCCGTCGCCGTCCTCGTCCCTCCGGCGCTGATCGACGTCCACTACCGGCGGCTGCCGAACCGCTGGGTCGGCGCGGCGGCGCTCACGTTCGCGATCGCGACGATCCTCCAGTTCTCGCTCGGCCAACCCGTCGACCTCGCGAGCGCCGCACTCGGCGCGTTGGTCGTGGCCGGCCCGATGCTCGCGCTGCACCTCATGTCGCCGGCGGCGATGGGCTTCGGCGACGTCAAGGCCGGCCTCGTCCTCGGGGCGTGTCTCGGCGCGGTCGACTGGCAGCTCGCGCTGGCCGGACTCGCGCTCGCCGCGGGTGCCACCTCGGTCACGGCGATCGTCAGGAATCGTTCGATCGTCGCCTTCGGTCCCGGGCTCGTCGCCGGATCGCTGATCGCACTCGCGGCACACACCACGTTCGTCGTCGCGCCGGACACCTTCGATGCAGCGTCGCGACCGGTGGTCGACACACCGGTCGTCGACGCACGAGACGCACGAGACGCACGGGACATCGACACCTGGGAAGGCGGCGAGTACTCGCCATGACCGATCTCCGAACGAGACCCTCGGAAACGAACGGCACCTCGCCCGACCAGGCATCGACGCCGCCGGGCGACGGCGCTCGCACGTTCCGCCCTCCGTCGCGTCGACGGAACCGCATCGCCGGCGGCATCGCACTCGCCGCCGCCGCGATCGCCGGGAACGTGCTCGTCTACTCGAGTCTCGACGACAAGGAATCGGTCGTGCAGGTCGTGCGCGACGTGCCCGCCGGCGAGCAGATCACCCCTGACATGCTCCGAACCGTCGATGCGAAGATCGACGATTCGGTGGCGGTCGTGCCGGCATCACAGATCGATTCGATCGTCGGGAGCTACGCCAAGGTCCGGCTGCTGTCCGGCACGCTCGTCAGCGAGCCGTCGCTCCAGCCCGAGCCGCTGGTCGGGCCGGGCGCCTCGATCGTGGCCGTTCAGATCGCCGAGGGTGCGATCCCGGTCGGCCTCCGAGAGCGCGTGCCGGTCGACATCGTGATTCCCGCCGACCCGAACGACGCGGCCGCGTCCGATCTGACGGTCGGCGCGCGGGTCGTCGCGCTCCCGATCGCTCCGAGTTCGGCGATCGGCATCATGTCGCTGTCGGTCGAGGTCGCCGCGGCGGACGCGGCGACCGTCGCGGCGGCCGACGACGTCCGGCTGGTGCTGCTCGAACCGCGACCCGATCCGGCTCAGGCGGGCGAGTAGGGCGGCGATTCGACGTGGGAACCATCGCGATCATCGGAGACCGGACGACGACCACGACGCTGGCGATCGCCGTCGGCTGGAACGGCGGGACGACGCCCCTCATCGTCGAGGCCGACCCGTCTGGCGGCTCGCTCGCCGCCTGGCTCGACATACCGGTCAACCCATCGCTCTCGACGATCGTCGCGCAGGGCGGCACGCCGACCCCGAGCGGGCTCGAACCGATGGTGCGAACCTCTCGGCAGGGGCTGCGCATCATCCCTGCTCCGGTCAGATCGCGCGAGGCGGGTCGTGCCATCGACGAATCGTGTCGCGCTCTGCTCCCGATGCTCGCCGCCGACAGCGGACGCACCACGCTGCTCGACCTCGGTCGGTCTGCGCCCGCCGACGGCGTGCCCCGCACCGCACGGGGAGCGGAGGCCGTCGTCGTGTGTCACCGTCAGGAGCGCGCCTCGGCGCGGGCCGCCGCCGTCCGCCTCGAGCGCCTCGCAGAGACCGTCGAGCTACTCGGCGAACTCGACGTTCCGCTCACGATCGCGCTGATCGGCGATCAGCCCTACGCCGGCGACGAGGTGCTCGACTACCTGACCGACGCCGACGGCGCCACGTCCTCGACCGAGCCGAGTCTGGTCACCGTTCCGGTCGACCCGCTGTGCGCCGCTGTTCTCGCCGGCCGGATCGGTGTGTCGGCTCGACGCCTCGCCCGGCTGCCACTGATGCGAACGGCCCGATCCCTGGCCGAGCACATCACATCGCAGACCCCGGCCTCGACGGGCCCGGATCTCGCCACCCCGCATCTGGCCTCACCGGAATCGGCCTCACCGGATCTCACCTCGCAGGGCCGAGCGTCCCGGGGCAACGGATCATGACGACACTCGACGACCCGAACCTCGACGTCGCGACGGTCACCGATCGCGTCGCCGACCGCCTGATCGAGGAGATCGAGCGCGACGACGACCCGGGACGGCGCGGGGGCCCGCTCGCCGGAGACGAGCGCCGGCAGCTCCTGCTGATCGGGGGCTGGATCGCTGAGGAAGTGGCGGTGCTCAACGAGGAACGACTCCGCGCCGGCGGCCCACCGCTCGACCAGGACAGCGAACGGCATCTCCGCTCCCGGGTCGTTGCCGAACTCACCGGCGCCGGACCGCTCGAGCCCTACCTCTCCGATCCGCTGGTCGAGGAGATCGACGTCAACGGTCCCGAGTCGACCTGGGTCACCTACACCAACGGTCGCAAGGTCGACGTCGGTCGGCTCTGGCAGACCGCCGCCGAACTCACCGCGTTCCAGAAGCGCCTCGCGCTCCGCATGACCGGCACCGGCGAGGGACGGCTCGATACGTCGTCGCCGATGCTGACGCTCCAGTCGACCGACGGCTCGCGCATCGTGATGGTGCTGGGAGGTACCGACGAGCACGGGATCTCCACCCATCCCCGCCTGGCGATCAGACGCTTCGTCGTCCGCCGCGTCGGACTCGAGGGGCTGGCCGATCTCGGTCTGTTCCCGCAGTACCTGATCGAACCCCTGCGGGCGATCGTCCGGTGCGGCTTCACCATTCTCGTCTCGGGTCCTCCCGGCGCGGGCAAGACGACCCTGCTCACCGAACTCCTCGGCGAGGTGTCGCCGCTGGAGCGCATCATCACGGTCGAGAAGAACCTCCTCGAACTGCAACTCGAGAACGATCCGCGTCACCCGGATGCGCCGGCGCTGTTCACGCGACGCCCCAACGCCGAGGGCGAGGGCGAGATCACGACCCGCCAACTCGTCGAACTCACGCGTCGCCTGAATCCCGACCGCGTCGTCGTCGGTGAACTCGTCGAGGACGAGGCGCTCGACATGCTCGACGTGGCGTCGATGTGCAAGCGGGGTTCGCTCGCGACGATCCACGCGCACACGTCCGACATCGTGCTCTCCCGGCTCGCCTACTACGTGTCGAAGTCGAACACGAGCCTGCCCGAGTTCGCGGTCTGGAGCCTGATCGCCCAGACGGTCGACTTCATCGTGCACATCGACCTCGTCCGCAACGCCGTCGCCGAGCAGCCACCGACGCGACAGGTCACGTCGATCGTCGAGGTCGGTGGTCTCGGCGAGGGCGGCGGTGTCGCGAGCACCGAGATCTGGAAGCTCGACACGTCTGCCCGGCTGTCGCAGGTCGCGCCGCTGTCGCAGCGCCATCTCGAACGGCTGACGCTCGGCGGGTACGACCCGGCGCTCTTCGCCCCGACGGGGGCCGGCGTATGAGCGCGCAGGTCGGGGTGCTCCTGGCGTCGTCGGCCCTCGGCGTTCTGTCGATCATCGTGCTCCTGAGCCGCGATCGCCCGAGCGCGATGCCACGCAGGCAACCCGATCGCGCGTTGGCGGCGCGCATCGGCGCGGGCGTCGTGGCCGGGGCGGTCGTCGTGGCCGGATCGGGCTGGCTGCTCCCAGCGATCGTCATCGGTGCAATGGCGTTCCACGCCGTCGGAGTCTGGCAACGGCGTGATCGGCGCGCGGTCGGCGACATCGAGCGGACCGATGCCCTCGCTGCGTGGATCGAGAACCTGCGCGACGTGCTGATCGCCGGCGACCAGCCGATCGGCGCGATCACCGCGACCGTGCCGACCTGCCCGCCCGCGATCCGCCCCCAGGTCAGACGCCTCGCGGCGTCATTGGGACGCCAGGACCCGGAACTGGTCTTCCGCCGATTCGCCGACGAGATCGACGACCCGCTCGGAGATCTGATCGCCGCCGGACTCCTCATCGCGGTGGGCCGTGGTGCACGGACGGTCGCGGTGCTCACGACACTCGCCCAGCAGGCCCGCCTGCAGGCCGATCGGCGACGCCTCGTCGAAGCCGAGCGGGCTCCCATCCAGCGCGAGGTCCGAATGCTGAGCGTGGTGATGGGTGCGCTGATCGCGGCGTTCATGCTGCTCGGCCGCGCCGACTACCTCGAGCCCTACAGCACGGTCGAGGGACAGGTATTCCTGGCCGTGGTGCTGGCGATCTACGCAGGGCTGTTGCTGCGCGTGCAGCGGCTGGCCCGGTACCCGCGACCCGCCCGATTCCTGACGCTGGCGAGAGCCTCGTCCGACCAGGCGGTGGCGCAGCGATGAACCGCCGCGATGACGTGCCCAACGACCAGTTCACGACGACAAAAGAACCTCGACAAAAGGAAAGAGAGAGAAGACAACCATGAAACGAATTCTTGTAGCCGGCACGGCCCTGCTCCTGGGGACCGCCGTGTTCGTCATCCCGGGGGGTACCGCCCAGGCGGCCGACATCACCGTCCCGATCGACACCTTCGTCGACGAGCCGTTCGGCTCGGTGACGCAGCTGGCGACCGTCCCGACGGGCGCGCTCGCCGGACGAACCTGCGAGGTGGTGGCCGTCGGCATCAACCAGGAGTCGGTGCACGCCAACAACGATCTCATCGCTGCCTCGGGAACATCGGTCACGATGTACGACGTCGAACGCGAGCCCGGTGCGGTCACACCCGCTTCCGGCACGATCCTGCTCAACGACACGATCGTCATCTCGGTCAGGATCGGCAACCAGGACTCCGGCTGGGAGTCGAGCGAGGATCAGTACTACGGCTACTTCTCGGGTGGTATGAACATCGAGTTCGACTGCCTGCCGCCCGTCACGCCGCCGGCACCGACGATTCCACCGGCATCCACGGTGCCGCCGCCCAGCTCGACGATTGCACCTCCCAGCTCGACGGTGCCGCCACCCGATTCCACCACTCCGCCCCCGCCGGGATCCACGACTCCCCCGCCGCAGTCGACGGTTCCGCCTCCGCCGGGATCCACGACTCCCCCGCCGCAGTCCTCGATCGCTCCCTCGCCCTCGATCCCTGCGGGCAACGCACCACCGACGATCCCCGCCGGCGGGCTCCCGGTCACGCGTTGATCTGCGGCTGACGACGATGCCCCGGCCCGAGAACCGACCTGATGGCGCTCCGCGGTGAGACCCACGGGCATGCTCCTGATGATCGGATTCTCGATGGCCGCGGGCGCGTGGCTGGTGTGGAACGGCTGGCGGCAGCCGCGCCCGAGGCTCGTCGAGCAGGTCGATCGGCTGCACCGGAGCGAGGTGACGGGCACCGCCGGGTCGATCCCCGGCGACGGCGGTGGCCTCGGGGCGATCGGGACGGTGGTACTTCGGCCTGCGGTGCGCGACCGCGTCGCAGGATGGGACGAGCCGTTGCGGCTCATCGGTCGTCCGCTCGACGTGCACGTCGGCCTGCTGGTGACAGCGGCGATGTTCGGCCTCGTCGCGCCGGCGATGATCATGTCGTTCGCGATGGCGCTCGGAGTCGTGCCGATCGGGCTCGCGGTCCCCGCACTGCTCTCGATCGCGTGCGCGATCATCGCGCCGCTGGCGATCCACGCCAACGCCATCACCTCGGCCGACGAGGTCCGCGTCGACCTGCGTCACCAGCTCGCGGCCTACCTCGACATGGTGACGATGCTGCTCGCCGGCAACAGCGGCCACGAGGGAGCGCTCGAACAGGCGGCCCGCGCCGGCGACGGACTGCTGTTCCGCGAGTTGCGCCGCAGGATGCGCGAGGTCTCGACCACCGGCACAAGCCTCGTCTCGGCACTCTCGCTCGTCGCTGCCGACTACGGGATGGTCGAACTCGAACAGGTCGCCGCAGCCACGGCGCTGTCGGCTGCCGAGGGCGCGCCGGTCGCCCGCACGCTCTCGGCGAAGTGCGCCACCCTGCGCTCGACCCTGGCCAGCGACGAGGAGGCCGCAGCCCGCATCCGCAACGACAAGGTGACGCCCCCGCTCGTCGGGATGGCGCTGCTCTTCATGGCCCTCATCATCTACCCCGCCCTCAATCTCCAATGACCCACGACCACGTTCCACAGGAGGAACCACCATGTCCGAAATCACTCTGACCTTCACGGCGATCGTGAGCGTCGTCGCCGGCACGCTCCGGCGCGCCTTGCCATCGAGCATGCGCGATGACGCGTACGACGAACGCGGTGCGGTCTCGATCGAGCACGTGCTCTGGTACGCGGCCGCCGCGATCAGCGTCGCTGTGGTCGCGACGATCATCTGGAACCAGGTGAAGTCGACGGCCAGCACGCCGATCCAGAGCCCGTCGGCGCCGTAGTCGACTCGATGGCAAGACGCGCTCGCGACCCGGTTGCCGGCGACGACGCCGGTACCGCGTCGTCGCTGTCGGTCGCGCTCCTCGCGCCGCTGTTCGTCGTGCTCGCGTTCGCCGCGTTCCAGGCGGCGATGTGGGGACACGCCAAGACCGAGGCCCGCGTGGTCGCCCGTGACACCGCGGGTCTCGTCGCGCGATCCGGTGTGGCGGCGGGAGACGCGCAGGCCTCGGCGAGCGCGATCCTCACGTCGGACACCGACCTGCGGAACGTGTCCGTGCACGTCAGCATCGGGTCCGGCGTGGTGACGGTCACCGTGACCGGTGAGGCGCCCGGCATCATCCGCGGCACGTCGTCCCGACTTTCGGTGCGCGTCGCCCTGCCGATCGAGGAGCTCACACCGTGAACGCGGCGGCGCGGCGCGCGCTTCGCCACGACGGCGGCTCGAGCGATGCGCTCGGGCTCGCACTGCTCGCTCCCGCCGCGATCGGACTCGCCGTGGTGATCGTGTTCCTCGGCCGCGGCATCGACGGCCGCGCGACGACGCAGATGGCGGCCGAGGCGGCGGCACAGGCCGCCGCGCAGGAGCGCACCCCCGCCGCCGCTCTGAGTGCGGCACGGCTGGTCGGTGCCGAGATGCTCGTCGATCACGACTCGTGTTCGTCGCCGCGGGTGAGCGTCGACACGTCCGACTTCGTGCCGGGCGGTCGCGTCGCGGTCACCGTCTCGTGCACGGTGTCGACCCGGGGCCTCGAACTGATCGCGCCCCCCTCGGGGAGGGCGAGCACCGTGACGGCGTACGCCGCGATCGATCCCTACCGCGGGATGGGCGCGCCGCCGTGAGCACGCACCGGGCCCCGCGACGTGCGGCGGACGACCGCGGCTCCGGTCTCGTCGTCGGCATCACCTTGATGTTCGCGTTCACCTTCCTCGGACTCGTCTGGCTCGCGCGCGATGTCGATCGCGCCGTCTCCAACCGCTCGGCCGCGCAGGCGATCGCGTTCCAGTCGGCGAGATCTGGGGCGCAGGCGGCGGTCGTCCCCGGACTCAGAGGCGGAGAGGCGCCGTCGATCGACGAGGCGGCAGCCCGCGCCGCGGCTTCGCGGACCGCGGCCACGCTGTTCGCCAGCTACGGCGTGTCGGGTCGCGTCACCTCGATCGGCGTCGGTGCGGACGACGTGACCGTCACCGTGGCGATCGACGACGGGGGTCGGACCGTGACCGGTTCGGGCACGGTCAGGGCGGAGCGCGCGCCGTGATCCGCGATCCCGCTTCCGCTACGCCCGACTTCGGACCCACTGCACGCTCGGAGAACCGATCGAGACGTTCGGAGTACCGGTCCAGCGACGGAGAGGAGGCGGGGTGACGGAGCGCATGACGCGCGCGGCGCGGGCGGTGGCATCGCTCGCCGTCCTCGCGGTGTTGATGGTGGTGGCACCGCTCGCGCTCGCCGCCGCGTCGACGCAGCGGTTCGGCTCGCCCAATCCGCTTCGGGGGGTCCGACCGCCGTGGCACTGGCTGGACGGCACCATCGGTCGTGCCGCCCGCGAGCCGCTCGACGATGATGCCGTCGTCGACATCATCGTGCGTCTCGGTCTCGTCGCGATCTGGGTGGCACTCGCCGTCGTCTTGGTCACCACGCTGGGCGAGACGTTCCATCTGATCCGACATCGCGGCTTCACGATGCCATCGGTCCGCGGACTGGGTTGGGCGCAGGGAGTCGGGCGGTTCATCGCCACCGGGCTCATCCTGATCGGCCCTCTCACCTCGGCTCGGAGTTCGATCGCCGCCCCACAACTGTCGGCTCCGGTCCCGATCTCGATGAGCATCGAATACGAGCCGCCACCCCCGGCGACGACCGGAACCGACGAAGGTTCCGATGAGTGTTCGGCGATCGATCGCCAGGTTCCTGCTGGGGCACATGTCGTCGGCCGCGGGGAGTCGGTGTACTCGATCGCGGCGCGCCTCGCGAGAGACGATCCGGCGCTCACCGTCGAGATCGCCGACGCCATCCTCGACGCCAACCTCGACACGGTGATGCCCGACGGTCAACGATTCACCAACCCGGCCTACATCGAGCCGGGGTGGGTCCTCGTCATCCCCGACACCGGCAATCCCGACACCAGCCATCCCGACACCAGCCATCCCGACACCAGC
>CBDUYD010000024.1:0-25452 GCA_965371355.1 uncultured Ilumatobacteraceae bacterium | reverse complement strand
CTCGATCACGCCAAGCACGTCCTCGCCCTGACCGGCGACCTCGCCCACTGGGCCGACCAGCTCAGCGGAGCGGCGACGGGACGGGTGCGCGTCGGGATGATCGACGCGGCGGCGGTCCTGCATTTCCCCGAGGTGCTGCGCGACTTCCGCGCCGCGCGCGAAGACGTCGAACTGCGTCTCATCGTGGCCCCGTCGGGTCAGCTGTTCGACATGCTCGTCGCAGGCGAACTCGACCTCGTCGTCGGTGTCGAGCCGCCGACCGAGCCGGCGGGGATCGAGATCACCGACCTGATGCCCGACGAACTGTTCGTCTATTCCCCGACGGGCGAACGCCCGGGTCCGCCCGCGACGTGGGGGCCGTGGGTGCTTTTCCCGCCCGACTCGCACACGCGTCACCTGATCGTCGGAGCGTTACGAAAGGTCGGGGCGCCCCTCGACGTCGTCGCCGAGAGTCACCAGCCCGAGGTGCTCAGCGAGATGGTGCGCCTCGGAATGGGATGGACGGTCCTGCCGGGTGCTCAGGCCGAGCACGGCGAGCGGCCTCTCGAGTCGGGGACTCCACTCATCACGCGCAGAATCGTGCTCGCGCGGCGGCGCGGATCCCTCACCGATCCGGCGGCGGACGTGCTCGCCGCCGACCTGCGCGCAGCATCGCTCCGAGGGTAGAACGCGGTGTCGTGGCAGGGGGTCACCCGACGTCGATGTAGTCGAGCGGCAGCGCGGTCGTGTGCTTCATCTCCTCCATCACGAAGATGCTGCGCACGTCGTACAGATCGACCACCGCGATCAGCCGCTTGTAGAACTCGTCGTACTCGGCGATGCTCGGCACCATCACCTTGAGCGTGTAGTCGACGTCGCCGCTGGTGCGATACGCCTCGACGATCTCGGGGAAGGCGTCGATACCGGCCCGGAACCGCTCGACCCACCCCGGACTGTGATCGATCGTGCGGATGTTGACCAGCGCGGTGACCCCGAGGTTGACCGCGCCGGGATCGATCAGCGCGACGCGTCGGGCGATCACACCGTCCTTTTCGAGGGCTCGGACGCGGCGCCAGCAAGGTGTCGCGGTGAGCCCGACGCGGTCGCCGAGCTCACGTGCGCTCAGTGAGGCGTCGATCTGGAGCAAACGCACAATTTCCCGATCGGTTTCGTCCACAATAGATGATTCTTGCACGTCTGCGCTGGGACGTGGGATGATCCGACACTTTGGGCTGCTCCTGCCGCGAAGAACGCAACATTTGCATCCGCCGGATTCCTTAGAATCTCCGCCATGGATCTGCGGCGCGTCTTCACCGAACACCCGGCCAAGGTCGACGAGACGTGGGGTGAGCACTGCCGCGTCGCTCTCGGCTTCTCGCGCGATCTGGCCATCGCCGCGGGCGCGGCCGCCGTCCACGCCTTCGTGCCGTCGATGTGCGAGACCACCGCCAGCCGGCGGATCTGCGCGTTGAAAGAGCGGCTGACCGCGGGTGCACGGGCCGTGAACTCTCCCGACTACGTCGCGCCGGTGAACGACGCGGACCAGGCCGCCGCCTGAACAACCGCCTCGGCCGCCGCCGCCTCAACCGTCGGTGACGACGAGGTCGAGCACCACGTCGTGCCGCTCGGTCGGCAGCGACTCGAGCAGCTGTTCGCGGAAGCCGACCCCGATCGCGACACAATCCGCTCGCCGCTGCGCGAGGAATCGGTCGTACCATCCGCCGCCCTGCCCCAACCGGTCGCCGTCGGCGGTGAACGCGAGGCCGGGAACGATCACCACGTCTGGCCAATGTGGGTCCGGCCCGTCCTCGGGAACGACGGTCTCCTTCGCGGCGGAACGACACCACTCGACCAGCGCCGCCGTGTCCGGCTCTCCGGCGATCGACGTGAATACCATCACGCGTCGAGCCGAGCAGACCTCGTCGAGGGCCGTCACGCGGTCCCAGATCACGGTCGATCGTTCCATCGGATCGGCGACCATGCGCCGCCGCCGTCGCATCTCCGCGCGCAGCTCGGCCTTCGCCGACTCGGCTGACGCGGTTCGCGAATCCTTCCCCGACATGGGTTGCACGGTACCTACCCGCCATCCTCGCCTTCCTCCCCACCGCCCTTCCCATCGCCGTCCGTTCTCGTGAGGATGTTGCGCACCACGGGCGCAACATCCTCACGAGAACGTCGTACGATCGGGGTCGATGAGCGATTCGGAGTTCGACAGCGGGCACTTCCGGTCGGTGCTCGGCCACTTCCCGACCGGGGTGACCATCGTGACCGGAATGCACGACGGCCAACCGATGGGCTTCACGATCGGGTCGTTCACCTCGGTTTCGCTCGATCCGCCGCTCGTCGGGTTCCTCCCGCAACTCGACTCCGTGACCTGGCATGCGATGGAGGCGTCCGGCAGCTTCTGCGTCAACGTGCTCAGCGACAAGCAGAGCGACCTGTGCTGGAAGTTCGCCAAGACAGGCACCGAGGACACGCGCTTCGAGAGCGTTCGCTGGCATGCGGCGCCGAGCGGTTCGCCCGTCATCGACCGGGCGGTCGCGTGGATCGACTGCAGCGTCGAGGAGATCTACACGATGGGCGACCATCACTTCGTGCTCGGGCGTGTCCGTGCACTCGACGCCGACGCAAACCACGACGGTCTCCCGCCCCAACCGCTCGTGTTCTACCGCGGCACGATCGGCGGATTCTCGTCCGAGGGCTGACCGCTTGAACAGAGACATCGACACACGCGCACCGCTCGCAGCAGGGCTCGACACCGCGAGCGTCGTGCTGTTCGTCGCGATCGGAAAGCGCGAGCACGAGCAGGACACCGCGGTCGCCGGGCTCGTCTCGACCGCTGCCCCGTTTCTCATCGGACTCCTCGTCGCGTGGGCGGTGTTCCAGGTGTGGAAGCGTCCCACCGCCTGGACTACCGGTCTCCTCATCTGGCCGGTCACGCTCGTCGTCGGGATGGTGCTGCGCAACGTCGTGTTCGGCGACGGCACCGCCACCTCGTTCGTCATCGTCGCCACCGGTTTCCTCGGGATGATGTTCGTCGGCTGGCGAGCACTCCTCGCCCTGTACGACCGGCGCGCCGCCCGCGCCTGAAGTCGCTCGCCGCGCTCGCCGAGTGACGCGCGATCCTGGCAGGCTCTCACCATGAACGCACCCATCGTCGAGATCGATCCGTCGGACGCGGGCTTCGATCCGCAGCGGCTCGCCAGGATCGACCGCCACTTCGAGCCCTACGTCGACGACGCACGACTGGCGGGCTGGCAGATCGTCGTCTCGCGGGGCGGCGCGGTCGTGCACTCGTCCACCTACGGCGGGCGCGACCTCGAATCCGGCGCGCGGTGGGAGCCCGACACGATCGCGCGGATGTATTCGATGACCAAGCCGGTCACCTCGGTTGCCGCGATGATGCTGTACGAGGAGGGTGCTTTCCAGTTGAAGGACCCGGTCAGCGATTTCATCCCGGCATTCGCCGACACGCGGGTGTTCCGTTCGGGTTCGATCCTCAAGCCGGTGACCGAACCGCAGATCGAGCCGATGCGGGTCTGGCATCTGATGACGCACACGTCGGGCCTCACCTACGGCTTCCACAACAGCCACGCCGTCGACGCGATCTACCGCAGGAACGGGTACGAGTGGGGCTCTCCACCGGGCTCCGACCTCGAGGAGAACTGCAACCGGTGGGCCGGGTTTCCACTCGTGTTCCAGCCCGGGTCGTCGTGGAACTACAGCGTGGCGACCGACGTGTTGGGTCGCGTCGTCGAGGTCGTGTCGGGGATGCCGCTCGACGAGTTCATCCGCACGAGGATCACAGAGCCGCTGAAGATGACCGACACCGAGTTCTGGGTGTCGCCCGAACAGATCGACCGACTGGCCACGCTCTACGTTCCGGACCCTAGGACGGGCCGGGCCGTGACCGCGCCATCGCCGCTGCGAACAGACCTGACGAAGCGACCCGACATGATCAGCGGCGGCGGCGGGCTGTGCGGAACCGCCGCCGACTATCTGCGGTTCGCCCACATGCTGCTCAACCGCGGCGAGCTCGACGGCGTGCGCCTGCTCGGCACGCGCACCGTCGAGTTCATGACCGGCAACCACCTCCCCGGCAATGTCGATCTCGAGGCGTTCGGCCAGTCGACGTTCGCAGAAACGTCGTTCGACGGCGTCGGGTTCGGCCTCGGGTTCTCGGTCATGATGGACCCGATCGCCAACGAGGTGCTCAGCTCGCCCGGCGAGTTCGCCTGGGGTGGTGCTGCCAGCACGGCCTTCTGGGTCGATCCGCTCGAGGGCATCGTCGCGGTGTTCCTCACGCAGTTGCTCCCGTCGAGCACATACCCGATCCGGCCCCAGTTGAAGCAGCTCGTCTACCAGGCGCTCGTCGACTGAAGTCGACCGACGATGACGACGCCCTACCTCCGCTCGACCCCAACCGGACTCGCCCCGGAACCGATCGCGCGGAGTCCCTGGTCGGCGGACATGCTCCACGGCCGGCTGATCGGCGGCGCCGCGGCACGCGCCCTCGAGACCGATTTCGGAGCCGCCCGATGGCGGGCCGGGCGCCTGACGGTCGACCTGTTCCGCCCCGCCGCGATGTCCGAGCTGACGATCGAGACCAGAGCCGTCCGGGAGGGCAGGCGCATCCGGGTCGCCGACGCACTGGTCACTTGCGGCGGTCACCTCGTCGCGCGAGCGACGGTGCTGTTCCTCGCCGAGGGCCGCGAACCACCGGGCAACATCTGGCGGCCGGACGCCGAGTCGTGGCCTACGCCCGACAGCCTCCCCGATCATGGTTACGAAGTCGGCGCGCTCCCGGCATGGCAGATCAAGGGTGTCGACGGCGGCTTCACATCGGCCGAGCGTGGCCGCGTCTGGACCAACGAGACCGCCCCGCTCGTCGACGACGAGGAGATGAGCCCGTTCGTGCGGGCGGCCGTCTCGGCCGATCTCGCCTGCCCGATGGCCAACGGCGGTGACGAGGGGCTCCACTACATCAACGGCGACTACACGCTGGCGCTCGGCCGCTACCCGGTGGGCACCTGGGTGGGTCTCCAGGTCTCGAACCAGATCGCGGCTGATGGCATCTCGATCGGGAGCTGTGTCCTCGTCGACCGGAACGGGCCGTTCGCGACCAGCACCGGCTCGTCGTTGGCAACCGCGCCGCTCGCCGAAGCCGGGTGACCGCGCCGATCACATCAGAGCGCGCCGATCACGACGGACCGATCACAACGTGCCGATCACAATGTGTTGGTGATCGCGCCGGTCTCGGCACCCTGCACGAGCTTGGCGTACTTGCCGAGCACGCCGGTGGTGTAGCGCGCCGCGTTCGGCTTCCAGCCGATGCGCCTGCGGGCGAGTTCGGACTCGTCGACGCGCAGGTCGAGCGACCTCGTCGCCACGTCGATCAAGATCGGGTCGCCGTTGCGGACGAACGCGATCGGACCGCCATCGGTCGCCTCGGGAGCGACATGGCCGATGCAGAAACCCCACGTGCCGCCGGAGAACCGCCCGTCGGTGATGAGGGCACAGTCGCCCCCGCGGCCGGCGCCCTTGAGCGCACCGGTGATCGCCAGCATCTCTCGCATGCCCGGGCCTCCCCTGGGGCCCTCGTACCTGATGACGAGCACCGTGCCGGGCTCGATCGATCCCTCGAGGATCGCCGTCATCGCGTGATCCTCGTCGTCGAACACGCGGGCAGGACCCTCGAAGTGCATCTGGTCGTCGGCAAGCCCGGCGATCTTCAGCACCGCTCCCGACGGAGCGAGCGAACCATGGAGCACGTTGATGCCACCCTCGGCATGGATCGGCTGATCGAGCGGGTGGACGACCACGCCGTCGGGCCCCGGAGGATCGAGTTCGGCGAGGTTCTCGGCCATCGTCTTGCCGGTGACGGTGAGCACGTCGCCGTGCAGCAGGCCGGCGTCGAGCAGCTCCTTCAGCACGACGGGCACGCCGCCGACACGGTCGAGATCGCTCATGTGGAACTTGCCGCCGGGCTTCATGTCGGCGATGTGCGGGACCCGGTCGGCGATTCGGTTGAAGTCCTCGAGTTCGAGTTCGACCCGGGCCTCGTTGGCGATCGCCATCAGGTGGAGCACAGCGTTCGTCGATCCTCCGAGTGCGGAGGTGAGCGCGATCGCGTTCTCGAACGCCTGCTTCGTCATGATCTGGCGCGGTGTGATGCCGAGGCGCAGCATGCCGACCACCGCCTCACCAGCGCGGTGCGCATCGGACTCACGCCGTGCATCGATCGCCGGCGGCGAGGCCGTACCCGGAAGGCTCATGCCGAGTGCCTCGGCGATCGAACTCATCGTGTTGGCGGTGAACATCCCGCCGCACGCGCCCTCGCCCGGGCATGCGTTCCGCTCGATGTCGAGCAGTTCGTCCTCGCTCATCGTGCCGGCGGCGCACGCTCCGATCGCCTCGAACACGGTCGTGATGTCGATCGCCCGACCATCGTGCATGCCGGGCATCGTCGAGCCGTTGTAGACGAACACGCTCGCCAGGTCGAGCCTGGCAGATGCCATCAGCATCGCCGGGATCGACTTGTCGCATCCCGCAAGACCGACGAATCCGTCGAGCCGCTCTGCGTGCATCACCGTCTCGACCGAGTCGGTGATGACCTCGCGGGAGACGAGCGAAGCGCGCATCCCCTCATGGCCCATCGAGATCCCGTCGCTCACGGTGATCGTGCCGAACTCGAGCGGGAAGCCACCCGCCTCGCGGACGCCCGCCTTGGCGTGTTCGGCGAGCTTGCGCAGGGTCATGTTGCACGGCGTCAAGTCGTTCCACGACGAGGCGATCGCCACCTGCGGCTTCGTCCAGTCATCCTCGGTCATCCCGACGGCGCGCAGCATCGCCCGCGAGGCGGCCTTCTGCATACCGTCGGTGACGTCGCGGGAGCGCGGCTTGATGTCGACCGGCGTGTCAGGCGTTGAGGTCATGGACCCGACAGTACCCGTGGAGTTCCCGCCCGATCCTGGTGCTCCGAACACCTATCTCGCTCTGCCACACTGGGCCGATGGGCGAGGTCCGCGAAACCAAGCTCCCCGGTGTCGGGGTGCGCCACGAATTCACGTCGGACTCCGGCGACGACCTGGGCGTGCTCGTCCACCACGACGGCCGCCGCGAGATTCTGATCTACGACTCCGACGACCCCGACGCCTGCACCCCGATAGTGCTGCTCTCGCCATCCGATGCGCGCACGCTCTCGGAGCTTCTCGGCGCGAGCCAGGTCACCGAGGTCGTCAGCGCCGTGCAACAGGAGATCGAGGGTCTGGCGATCGAGTGGCTCGAGGTCGAGCCCAACTCGCCCGCGCGGTCGGCCACGATCGGCGACGGCGCGTACCGCACCAAGACCGGCGCATCGGTGGTGGCGGTCATCCGCGACCACCGGTCGATCCCCGCACCCGGTCCCGAGTTCGCCTTCGAGGCCGGCGACGTCATCGTCGCGGTCGGAACACCAGAGGGCGTCACGGCACTCCGGCACCTGATCAGGCCCTGATCGGCGATCGACACCCGTGATCGCAGCCGGCAGCAGCGAGGTGGCGCTCGGCTTCATCGAGCTCGGCGCGGTCATGCTCGGCCTCGCGTTGCTGTCGAGGCTCGCCGGAAGGCTCGGCATCACCGCGGTTCCGTTCTTCCTCCTGGCTGGTCTGATGCTCGGCGAAGGCGGCTTCGTGCAGCTCGATGTGAGCAGGAGCTTCATCGAGCTCGCGGCGGAGATCGGCGTGCTCCTGCTGCTCTTCACCCTCGGGCTCGAGTACTCCGACGACGAGTTGCGCGACGGGCTGCGCACCGGAATCCCCGCCGGCATCGTCGACATGTTGCTCAACGCCCTCCCGGGGTTCGCGCTCGGCATGCTCCTCGGCTGGGGGCCCCTCGCTGCAACGCTGCTCGCCGGCGTCACCTGGATCAGCTCGTCGGGTGTCGTCTCCAAGGTGCTCGCCGACCTCGGACGCCTGGGCAACCGCGAGACACCGGCCGTGCTCAACCTGCTCGTCATCGAAGACCTCGCGATGGCGGTCTACCTGCCCGTCGTAGCGGCAATGATCGTCGGCGGGACGGCGCTCGCCACCGCGACGAGCGTGGGTGTCGCGCTCGCCGTCGTCACGGTTATCCTCGTCGCCGCACTGTGGTTCGGAAAGGCGCTCAGCAACCTCCTCGTCGGCGGCTCCGACGAAGCCCTGCTGCTCGGCGTGCTCGGAATCACGCTGCTCGTGGCAGGGGTCGCGCAACGCCTCGAGGTATCGGGAGCGATCGGCGCATTCCTCGTCGGACTCGCCCTGTCGGGCCGCGTGGCCGAGCGGTCGGCCGACCTGATCGCGCCGCTGCGCGACCTGTTCGCGGCGACGTTCTTCCTCTTCTTCTCGTTCCAGATCGACCCCGCCGACCTGCTCGACGCGATCGTCCCTGCAATCGGTCTCGCCGTCGTCACCATCCTCACCAAGTTCGTCACGGGCTGGTACGCGGCCGGGCAGATCGGCGTCGGTCCGGCCGGCCGAACGCGCGCTGGGACGGTGCTCATCGCCCGCGGCGAATTCTCGATCGTGATCGCGGCGCTGGGTATCCAGCTCGCCGACGGCCCAGAGCTCGGAGCCCTGGCGGCTGCCTACGTGCTGATCACCGCAATCGTCGGCCCCGTCGCGGCGCGGTTCGCCGACTCGATCCCCGTGCCGGGCCGACCCGCCCGAACCACCCAACCCGAGCCCCAACGCCAGTGAACTCGTGAGGATGTTGCGCCCCATGTGCGCAACATCCTCACGAGAACCGCTCGTGGCCGGGCGCGCGGCGAGCGCCGTCTACGGTGGACGAGAACCGCACCGACACGACCTACGGGGAACAACCATCATGCGCATGCGTTTCGGCACCTTCATGGCGCCCTTCCACCCACCCGACCACAACCCGACGCTCTCGCTCGAGAACGACCTCCAGCTGCTGGAGCACATGGACGCTCTCGGCTTCGACGAGGCGTGGATCGGCGAGCACCACTCGGCGGGCAGTGAGATCATCGCCTCGCCCGAGATCTTCATCATGGCGGCGGCCGAGAGAACCAAGAGCATCCGCCTCGGTACGGGCGTGGTGTCGCTGCCGTACCACAATCCACTCTGGGTCGCAGAGCGGATCGTGCTCCTCGACCACCTCACCCGGGGCCGGGTGATGCTCGGGGTCGGACCGGGAGCGTTGCCCACCGACGCCGCGATGCTCGGCCTCGAACCAGCCGAGATGCGCCCGCTCCTCGACGAGTACATGGCCGTCCTGATGCACCTGCTCACCTCCGACGAACCGATCAGCTATTCATCGGATCGGCTCACCCTCAACGACGCCCGCCTCCACCTGCGCCCCTACTCCGACCCGCTCTTCGACGTCGCCGTCGCCGCGGTCGCCTCACCGTCGGGCGCCAAGCTCGCCGGACGCTACGGGGCCGGTGTGCTCTCGCTCGGCGCCACGGTGGCCGTCGGAATGGACGTGCTGGCCCATCACTGGACGATCCAAGAGGACGTCGCCGCCCAGAACGGCCAGGTCGCCGACCGCGACAAGTGGCGCCTGGTCGGGCTGATGCACCTCGCGGAGACCGAGGAGGAGGCCCGCCGCGACGTCGAGTACGGCATCACACAGTGGTTCCGCTACTTCCAGAACGTCGCCGCCTTCCCCCAGATGGCGGTCGACGGCGGCGACATCGACGAGATGGTCGCGTTCGTCAACGGTGGACTCGGCGTCGTCGGCACCCCCGACCAGGCGGTGGCCCAGATCGAGGAGCTCGTCGAGCAATCCGACGGCGGGTTCGGCTGCTACATGACCCTGGCGCACAACTGGGCCAACCCCGAGGCGACGCAGAAGAGCTACGAGCTGTTCGCCCGTCACGTCATGCCGCACTTCCAGAGCGGAGGCAGTGATCTCACCCGGGCTGCCGACCGCGCCCGCGACGCGCGCCCGGAACTCGCCGACAAGCAGATGGCCGCCATCGACGAGGCCACCGCCCGCTACGAGGTCGAGAGAGCCGCAGCGAACTGAGCGGGCTCAGACACCGTTTCGCCTGGCGTTCAGCAGAGCGGTGACCGCCTTGCCGTCGGCCTGCCCCTTCGAGGCCCTCATCACGGCGCCGACCAGGGCGCCCATCGCCTTGTTCTCGCCGGCGCAGAACTTCTCCCACGCGTCCGCCTGATCGGCGATCGCCCGATCGACCATCGTCTCGAGTTCCGAGGTGTCCATCGCCTCGAACCCCTTGGCCGCCGCGATCGCGGACGCGTCCCCGCCTCCATCGGCCACGATCTGGGCGAGCACCTGCTTGGCCTGTGTGGCCGTGAGGTCGCCCGCGATCTCCATGCGCGTCAGTGCCGCGATGTCGCCGACGGGCACCACCGGGTCGGATCCGGCCTCGGCGAACGCTTCCTTCACATGCACGAGCGCCCGACCGGGATCGCCACCCTGCTCGATCACGTCGAGCACGTAGCCGTCCTGTCCCCGATCGGTGATCACGAGCACGGCTTCGGAGTCGACGGGCTGTGCGGTCGCCTCGGCCAGCCGCATCCGCCGGGCCGCGGGCAGCATCGGCAATGAAGCTCGCACCTCGTCGATCCACTCGGCATCGGGATCGAGCACGACGAGGTCCGGCTCGAGGAAGTACCGGTAGTCGTCGGCGTCCTCCTTGGTACGCAGCGTGTGGGTCCGACTGTCGTTCTCGTCCCAGTGACGCGTCTCCTGACGGATCGGTTCGCCCGCTTCGAGCATCGCGATCTGCCGGCGCGCCTCGTACTCGATCGCACGTCCCACCGATCGCACCGAGTTGACGTTCTTGATCTCACAGCGCGTGCCCAACTCAGCCCCCGGCAGGCGCACGCTGACATTGGCGTCGACGCGCATCGAGCCCTCCTCCATCTTCGCGTCCGAGGCGTCGACCGCGACGAGTATCGCCCGAAGTTCGTTGACGTACGCCCTTGCCTGATCGGGCGAGCGGATGTCCGGGCGGCTGACGATCTCGACGAGCGGGACGCCGGCCCGGTTGAAGTCGATCAGCGAGTGATCGCTGCCGTGGATGCGGCCACCCGCACCGCCGATGTGGGTCGACTTGCCGGTGTCCTCCTCGAGGTGCCCGCGCTCGATGCCGACCCTCGAGCCGTCGGGTAGGTCGAGCCATCCATCGACGTTGATCGGTTCCTCGTACTGGCTGATCTGGTACGCCTTGGGCATGTCGGGGTAGAAGTAGTTCTTGCGGGCGAACGTCGAACGCTGCACCGTGCAGTTGAGCGCGAGGCCGACCCGCATCGCCAGTTCGACCGCCTGCCGGTTGAGCACCGGCAGCGCGCCGGGGAGGCCGAGCGTGACCGGGTCGATGTTGGTGTTGGGCTCGTCGCCGAACCGGTTGGCCGATCCCGAGAAGAGCTTCGTGCGCGTCGCCAGTTCGACGTGCACCTCGAGCCCGACGACCATCTCGTAGCCGCTCTCGGTCCAAGCGTCGCTCGTACTCACGGCGCCCTCCGCTCCAACTCGGCCGCGGTCCGGAACATGAGGCCGTCGGCGAGCGCCGGTGCGAGCACCTGCACGCCGACGGGGAGTCCGGACTCGCCCGTTCCGAACGGCACGCTGATGCCCGGATGCCCGGTCAGGTTGGAGGGGATCGTGTACGTGTCGCAGAGGTACATCGCCATCGGGTCCGACGTCTTGTCGCCGAGTTTGAACGCGACCGACGGTGAGGCCGGGGTGAGAAGTACGTCGGCGTCGGCGTAGGCCCGCGAGAGATCGTCGGCGATCCGCCGCCGAACCTTCAACGCCCTTCCGTAGTAGGCGTCGTAGTACCCGGCCGAGAGGGCGTAGGTGCCGAGCATGATGCGGCGCTTGACCTCGTCGCCGAAGCCCTCGGTACGCGTTGCCATGTACATCGCGTTCGTGTCGGGCGCCTCGTTGCGGAGCCCGAAGCGCACGCCGTCGTAGCGGGCGAGGTTGCTCGACGCCTCGGCGGGTGCGATGAGGTAGTAGGCGGTGAGGCCGTAGGTGAACGCGGGCACCCGAACGTCGACGACGGTCGCGCCGGCGTCTCGCAACGCATCGAACGCCTCGTCGAGTCGATCGTTCACGTCGGAACTCGCACCCTCGGGCAGATCGGTGATCCGGCCGACGCGGAGGCCCTCGACGCCACGATCGAGCTCGCCGAGCAGCTCCAGCGGACCCTGCTCGATCGACGTGGAGTCGAGGGGGTCGTGGCCCGAGATCGTCTCGAGCATGAGGGCTGCATCGCGGACGCTGTTGCTGAGCGGTCCGATCTGGTCGAGGCTCGATGCGAACGCGATCAGCCCGAGACGGCTGACCGCTCCATAGGTCGGCTTCACCCCGACCACCCCGCAGAGGGCTGCCGGCTGACGGATCGAGCCGCCGGTGTCGGAGCCGAGCCCGAGCGTAGCGAAGCCGGCGGCGACGGCAGCGGCCGATCCGCCGCTGGATCCGCCGGGCACGCGGGACGTGTCGTGCGGGTTCCTGGTCGGCCCGAAGGCGGAGTTCTCGGTGCTCGAACCCATCGCGAACTCGTCGAGATTGGTCTTGCCGATGACCACCGCGCCCGCCGCGCGGAGCTTGGTGACGATCGTGGCGTCGTACGGCGGCTTCCACCCGTCGAGGATCTTCGACGAGCATGTCGTCGGGATCCCCCGCGTGCACATGTTGTCCTTGAGCGCGACCGGAACACCCGCGAGCGGACCCGGATCGTTGCCCGCCGCCACCTCTGCGTCGATCTCGGCGGCACGGTTTCGCGCCTCGTCGGCGAGCACGGTGTTGAACGCGTGGATCTCGGTCTCGCGGCGATCGATCTCGGCGAGATGGCGCTCGACGACCTCGACCGCGGTGAGCGAGCCGTCGCGCACCCGATCGGCGATCGCGGCGGCCGCCATCGGCTCGGTGCCGTCGGGACCGGTCATTCCGAGAGTCCCAGGATCGGTGGGACGCGGAATCTGCCGTCCTCGACCACAGGCGCCTCGGCGAGCACCTCGTCGCGATCGAGGCTCGGCTGTTCGACGTCGTCGCGCATCACGTTGGCCAGCGGTGTCGGCTGCGTCATCGGCTCGACGTCGTCCAGATCGAGCGCGTCGATGTCGGCAAAGTGGTCGAGCATGTCGGCGAGTTGATGGGTCGCCCGATCGAGTTCCGCATCGGTGAGCGACAAGCGTGCGAGCCGGGCGACCTTGGAAACAGCGTCGGGGGTGATGCGTGCGGACACGAGCGCCGAGGCTACCGCCGCCCCGACCCCCATTCTGTGCCCGTATCTTCCCGCTCAGCGGGATCCTGCGGGCATATTTCGGGGATGCCCCGGTTCTGTGCCCGTATCTTCCCGCTCAGCGGGATCCTGTGCACATATTTCGGGTTGGGGGTGGGCCGGTGTAGCGGGAGCTGGGGCGGATCAGTTTGCCGAGCGCGGCTTGTTCGACGATGTGGGCGCACCAGCCGATCGTGCGACTGACGGCAAAGGTCGGCGTGAACATCGGCCGGGGCAGGCCCGCCGACTCCATCACGACGCCGGCGTAGAACTCGACGTTGCTCGGCAGCGGCCGACCTGGTTTCAGCTCGGCGAGTGTCACCAGTATCTCGGCCTCGATCGCGATCGCTTGCTCGACCAGCTCGCCGCCGAGTCGCTCGGCCACCTCCCGCAATAGCCCGGAGCGGGGATCGGGCGCGCGGTACACCGCGTGTCCGAACCCCATGATCTTCCGGCCGGCCGCCACCTCGCCGCGAACCCACTCGGTCACCCGGTCGGGGGAGCCGATCTCGTCGAGCGCATCGAGCGCCCTGCTCGGCGCTCCGCCGTGCAGCGGTCCCGCGAGCGCGCCGAGGGCCGAGCAGACTGCATCGGCGACGTCGGCACCCGTCGAGGCGACCACGCGGGCGGTGAATGTGGAGGCATTGAAGCCATGGTCGATCGTGAGGATCATGTACTGCTCGACAGCTCGGGTCGCCACCGGAGTCGGCATCACGCCCGTCGTCTCACGGAGGTACGCGGCGGCGTGGCCGAGGGTCGCCAGCGGCTCGATCGGCGCGTCACCATGACCGATCCGGTACAGCGCGGCAAGGATGGACGGGACGACCGAGGCCACCCTCAGCGTCTGTTCGCGACAATCGACCGGATCGATGTCGATGACCGGGCGCAGTCCGAGCGAGGGAGCGGCCACCGACAGGACCGTCCGCAGCTTCGCCAACAGACCGGCCTCGGTGGCCGCGGCTTGCTCGATGATCGGATAGAGCGCCTCGGGAACCCGCCGGTGCTCGGCGATGGTGCTGCGGAATTCGGTGAGTTCGGATTCCGTCGGGAGTCGCCCCTCGCGCACGAGATACCAGACCTCCTCGAACGAGCGCGCTCGGGCCAGCCGGGTCGCGTCGTGACCCCGGTAGTGGAAGAAGCCCTCGTCCCCGTGTACGGCGCCGATCGCCGTCTCGGCGGCCACCACCCCGTTCAAGCCAGCTGGTACCTCGATCTGTCGTGTCGTCATAGCTTCGAGTCTCCGCAACGCGAGGTCCGAAATCAACATTGCTTTGATCAACATTGATCCCGTCAACCAGTTCGACGATGATGACGTCATGTCGACGCTGATCAGATCCGCCGAGGCGGCGCGCCTGCTCGGCGTCACACAAGCGACGCTGTACGCGTACGTGAGCCGCGGAAAGGTCTCGCGGCAGACAGCGGCCGACGGCCGTGCATCGCTGTTCTCGCTCGACGAGATCGAAGAACTCGCCCGCACCTCGCGGCGGGCGCCGCTAGCGCCGGCACCGACGATCGACGTGCAGATCACCTCGCGTGTCACGACGTTGAGCGAGGAGGGGGTCAGCCACCGCGGCCGGATGCTCGCCGACCTCGTCGAGCACCACCACTACGAAGACGTCGCCGAACTCATCTGGTCGACGGCCGAAGAACCGGTCGAACCGGTGGCGTGGCCGGCGGTGTGGCCCGCCGCGGACGTGGCCGATATCGAGCGGTGTGCGGCGGTGCGCCGACTCGGCGACATCTCGGTACCGCAGCGGATGGCGGTCGCGACGTCGATCCTGTCGGCAGCTCATCCCCACGACTCCGCCGAGACGGCCGGCCGGCGGCTCCTTCTCGTCACGCCGACGATGCTCGGCTCGACAGAGACCAACGGTCGGTACGCGGAGCGCGTCGTGGCGATCTGGATGCGGCGACCTCGACCGGAAATCGTTCACGCTGTCGACGTGGCGATGATGTGCCTCGCGGACCACGAGCTCGCGACGAGCACGCTCGCCGTGCGGATCGCGGCATCGGTGCGGACGTCGCCCTACGGTGCGCTCGCGGCGGGACTGGCTGTCGTCGAGGGCGCGCTCCACGGGTCGGCGGCGCCATTCGCGCACCGCTTCATCGACGAGTGTGCGTCCAACGGCACGAGGACCGTCGTCCGGCGATACCGCGAGGAACACCGACCGATCCCCGGCTTCGGCCACAAGGTCTACCGATCGGTCGACCCGCGCTGTGAGCTGCTGCTGACAGCGGTGCGCGCGATCGATCCCGACGGCGAGCGGACGCGGTTGGTCGACGAGGTGATCGCCGAGGTCGGCCGGGTGCTCCCGCATCCGCCGAACGTCGATGTCGCGCTCGGCGCCCTCACCTGGATCGCCGCGCTCGATCCCGATATCCAGATTTTCGCCATCGCTCGCATCGCCGGATGGGCGGCCCACTTCGCGGAGGAGCTGGAGGAACGCGCGGTCCGCTTCCGGGGTCTCGCCCGTCGACCGTGACGGTCCCTCGCCGGCCGGAACTCCGACTAGAACCCGGTCGAGCAGTGTGCCGCCGGGAGATGGCCGAAGAAATGGTCGGCGCGCAGGAGGACCTCCTCCGACGAGGCGGTCAGGCGCCGCCCCGCCGCCAGCGTCGACGGCAGCACACCCCCGAGGAACAGCGCTCCGAGCGACGCCCGATCGGTCGACAGGTGTGGCTTCGTGCGCGCCTTGCGCGCATCGCCGCCCTCGGGAGAGCCGCTGATCTTCCAGCGTTCGCCGCGTTCGTCGGTGACCACGTCGATCACGAACGAGTCGTCGGTTCCGTAGGTGCGCGCAGCGAACGCCTTGCGGATGTTGGCGGGACGTACCCACAGCATGTCGTTCAGGTCGGTTGTCCGGAGGGCCCGCTGGTCGTCGAGCAGGAACGGCAAAGGGTCGTCGAGCGAGACGACCGAAGTGCTGCGGATACGGCCGACGAGATCGACCGACAGCACGGTGTTCCACAATGCGGCATACGCATCGGGTGTGACGGCGACGAGATCCATCAGCTGCGCGTCGCTTGCGGGGTGGCCGTCATTCCACTTGGCGGCGACCTTCCATGTCGCGAAACCGTCGCGGTGCAGCGCGGTCGTGGCTCCCGCACCGAACTGGTGGAGCCGACCGCGGGTCCACGCCGCGTCGCGCTCGATCTCGCCGACCCTCGATCGGCGGTAGCGATCGAATATCTCGACGAGCTGATCGACGTGTGCGTTGGGGTCGACGATCCGGATGTTGCCGGCGCTCGGCACGAACCGCTGGGCGATCTGGGTGCGGCGACGATCGATCTCGATCACACGGAACCGCGTCGCGAGGCCGTACCCGAAGCGCTCGTAGATGCCTCCTTCGCTCGCCGTCAGCAACGCGAGCGGCTCGCCACGTTCTGCGATGTCGTCGTGGACGACCGACATCAACCGGCGCAGCAGACCGCGACGACGATGTGACGTCGCGACCGCTATCCAGGTGACACCCGCCGCCCGAACCTGTCCGCCGCCGGGAACGGTCAGTTCCTGCGCGTACGAACCCACCGTCGCGACGAGATCGGTTCCGTCTCGTGCGATGCGGAATCGACGAAGGTCACGGTTCGGCCGGAACGCCTCGATGTCCTCGTCGGTCCACGCTTCCCCGAACGCGCGGCGGTCGAGCTCGAGCATCTCCCCGAAATCGTCCTCGGTCGGCGTGCGGAGTTCGATCTTGGCCACGAGCGTCAGTCTGGCCGACGATCGCGGCGTGCGACGATCGAGTTCCGAGTCAGGGTCGCGGCGGGAAGAGATCGACGTTGAGCCGAGGAGGCGGCTCGGTGATCAGCGGTCGGGATCCGATCCGCCCGACTCGACTCCCGTGGCATCTGCGTTGTCGTCGCGCTCCGACCCGGCGTCGCCATCCGCATGGTCGTCGCCATCCGCATCCGCATCGCCGTCACCGGCGTCCGGCCCGTCGTCACCACCCGGCTGTTCGTCGTCATCATCCGACTCCGTATCACCGTCACCCTGGTCATCGTCTTCCTCGTCGCCGACCGGCGCCGTGATCGGCACGGGCGACACCTGTACCCGGCGCATCGCGGCGAGCACGATCACGCCGGAGATGACCGCCACCAACGCCACCCACTGGTTCCAACGCAAACCGCCGAGCTCGTCGGCGGTGTCGATGCGCAGGCCCTCGACCCAGAACCGGCCGACGCCGTAGCCGATCACGTACATCACCATCAGCTGGCCGAGCGCCGGGCGGAACCGACGGTCGATCCAGAGCAGCAGGAAGCAGAGCCCGAGCGTCCACAACGACTCGTAGAGGAACGTCGGATGGAAGGTGGTGCCGACCGCGTAGCCCGGCTCGAGGTGGGCGGCGTCGATCTCGAGCGCCCACGGAAGATCGGTGGGCCCGCCGTACAGCTCCTGGTTGAAATAGTTGCCCCACCGTCCGATCGACTGGGCGAGCGGGATCGCCGGGGCCGCACACGTGGCCGCCATGCCGACGGAGATCCCCTTGCGGTGCGCGACGAAGAGGCCGACCGGGACGCCGACGAGCAACCCGCCCGGGATCCCGAGTCCCCCTTCCCAGATCGCGGGGATCTTGCCGAGATCGTCTTCGAAGCGGTCCCAATCGGTGGCGACGTGGTACAGCCGTGCGCCGATCACGCCGGCCAGCACTGCCCACAGACCGATCGCGCTCGCGTCGTCGCTGTTGCCCGCCCCGCGTTGTTCGAGCCGCCTACCGAACAACCAGATCGCGGCGACGACGCCGAGCGCGATGAAGAGGCCGTACAGGTTGATGCTGAGCGGGCCGATGTCGATCGAGTTGAACGACGGGCTGGGAATGCTGGCGATCATGATCCTCACTCTGCAGTTATCTCGGCGATGAAAGCCACCGACCGTTCGGTGATCGACTCGCGGTCGAAGTCCTGGGTGGCGACGTGGAAGCTGCGGTCGAGCCAGACGTGTTCGACCTCGCCGCCGTGGTTGGCGGCCAGGTGCTCACTGTTGCTCGGTTCGACGACGTGATCGTTGTGCGACGTGAACAGCAGCAGCGGCATGGTCAACTCTCCGTATCTCCGGGCGATCGGCGAGAGACCGTCGTTGATGAGCGACAGCAACGGGCGCAACGGTGTCCCGTCGTACGCGACCTCTACCGCGTCGGGGTCGGCGATGTCCGAGCCGATGCCGGGCATCACCTCACTTCCACCGTCAACCATCTCCTGCACCATCGCGAGCACATCGTCGGGCTGCGGCTGGGTCGCCGGGTTGACGCAGATGATCCCGCTCGTCGCCGGACGCTGCAGTGCGGTCCAGAGTGTGAGCGTGCCGCCCATCGAGAGGCCCATGACGACGATGCGGTCGGCACGCTCGGCCAGCCGGTCATACGCATCGAGCGTCGCGGCCGACCAGTCGGACCACCCGGTGGTCAGCATGTCCTCGACCGTCGTTCCGTGACCCGGCAGTCTCGGCAGCTCGACGTGGTGGTCGAGTTCGACCATCGCCTCGGCCTGGGTTCTAAGCGACGATGGGTTGCCGGTGAACCCGTGCAGGACGAGAACGCCGGTGGCACCGGATCCGGTATGCGATATCGGTTCGGCGCCCGGAAGGACTTCTGGCGTGCTCATCGGCCAACGTTCTACTCGCTCGGGCACCGATCTCTACGCGGGCGCTCGAAGATTCCCGGCTTGTTCCGGGTCGCTCGACGTGGCACAACCTCTACGAACCCACGCCTACGAATAGGGATCGTCCGGACCGCCCGGCTCGTCCCACCAATCGTCGGGAACCTGGGTCGAACGCCAGTCGGGGTCCGGATAGATGCAGTCGACCGGGCAGGCCGGGAGGCACTTGTCGCAGCCGCTGCACAGCTCGGGGAGGATGATCACATCGGGTCCGTGGTTGAAGATGGCGCCGAAGTTGGGCGGGCAGTGACGGAGACACGCGTCGCAGTTGATGCACTCGAGCATCTCGATCCGCAACGGCACGTTGAGCCACTTCTCGTTGCGGGTCCGCGTCGAGATCCGGTCATCGCGGCTGGCGGTCATCCCCGTCGAGCATAGATCGACCCCCGACCAACTTGACCGGTGGGTCAAGATCCGGTGAACTGTCGCGGTGACGAGCACGGCCGCGAACGCGCTCCCCGACGAGTCCGGGGCGGTCGGACGCGGGGCGGACGACGCCGCTGCGGACGCTCCCGTCGGGGGCCGGCGGCACACCGAGCACGGCCGCGAACGCAAGCAGCAGTTGCTCGACGCCGCCGCCGCCCTCTTCGCCGAGCGGGGCTACGGCGCCACGCGGATCGCCGACATCTGCCGTGCCGCCGGTGTCGCGAAGGGGCTCTTCTACTGGTACTTCCCGACGAAGGGCGATCTCTTCGCGGAACTCGTCCGCACGATGCGGCTCGGCCTGCGACGTGCACAGGCCGTGGCGATGGACCCCGATGCCGACGTCGCCGAGCGCATCGCCCAGGGCACCGAGGCGAGCGTGCGATTCATGGCCCGCCATGCGGCGTACTTCGCCCTGATCGATGTCGAACGCTCCGATCCCGCGTTGACCGACGTGCTCAGCGAGGGCAGCGACATCTATCTCGACGACCTGACGAGCCTCATCCGGGAGGGTCAGCGCGAGGGCGCCTTCACCGACGCCGATCCGACATTGATGGCGTTCGGTGTGCTCGGTGCCGTGTCGTCGTTCTCCAACGCCTACCGCAGCGGTCGGCTCGGCCCCGATCTCTCCGTCGAACAGCTCGCCTTGTTCGTTCGGGGTTGGGTCGCCTCCGCGCTCCACTGAATCGGGCCGCCTGACATCGCGAGTCTCGTCGCTTCGTATCCTCACCGGGATGGACCGGCAGCGAGGATCGCGCAGCGTCGAACGCGCCGCCGTCTGGGCGTTCGTCCCCGTGATCGCAATGGCACCGTTCACCGTGCTCGCGCTCGCGGTCTTCTGGCTCCCTCTCGGGCTCGTCTTCGACGTTCGGCTGTGGTGGGTGCTCGTCGCGTATCTCATCGTCGGGCTCCTGATGTTCGTCCGCCCGTTCCAGGTGCTCGTGCTCACGCCGATCCTCGGCGCGCGCCGACCGACATCCGACGAATCGGTTGTCGTCGACCCGATCTGGGCGCAGATCGCGCAGGCCAACGACTTCCCCGCGAAGCGCTACGTGCTACGGGTCCTCCCCTCCGACGAACTCAACGCGTATGCCTGCGGCGGGCATCTCGTCATCGTCACCACGTTCGCCGTCGACCGGCTGACCAACGCCCAGCTCCGCGGCGTGCTGGCGCACGAACTCAGCCATCACCTCGGTCTGCACACGGTTGCGATCACGTTCGGGCACTGGCTCGCTGCACCGGTTGTGCTCCTCGCCCGGATCGGCTTCTTCCTCGAAAACGTCGCCCACGCCGCGGCGTCGAGCTTCGGCGACGGTTCACCCCCGATCGCGATGATCGGAAAGCTCGCGGCCGGACTGATCAACGCGCTCTCATGGATCTTCACCGCCGCGCTTCGCGGCGCCGACGCGTTGGCCAACGTGGTCGGTCATTCCTCCGAGTTCGAGGCCGACCAGCGGGCGGTCCGGATGGGATTCGGACGCGACCTCGCCGGCGCCCTCCGCTTCGTGATCGACCAGGGGATCGCCGGTCGACCGATCGGCTGGCGTGCACGGCTGGCCGCGACCCACCCGCCCGCTCTCACGCGCGTCGCACGCATCGAGGCACTCCTGCGTCACCCGGCGCAGTAGTGCATCGGCCAGACTCGCGACGTGCGCATGTCCATCGAGCCGTCGACCGATCCAGCCGACTACGACTTCGTCCATCACATCCGGGCCCGGTTCGTCGAAACCGACGCGATGGGCGTCGTGCACCACAGCAACTACCTGGCCTGGTTCGAGGAAGCGCGGGTCGCCTACCTCCGCCACATCGACCACCCGTACCCGCAGTGGCGCGAGGAAGGTCTCGAGTCGCCGGTGCTCGAAGCGTTCGTGCAGTACCGCCGGCCCGTCGAGTTCGATGAGGTGGTCGGCGTCCACGTCGCGCTGGCCACCGTGACCCGCGCTACCT
The DNA here is from genome assembly GCA_965371355.1 of uncultured Ilumatobacteraceae bacterium. Classification (GTDB taxonomy): domain Bacteria; phylum Actinomycetota; class Acidimicrobiia; order Acidimicrobiales; family Ilumatobacteraceae; genus JASJHI01. The sequence goes on along the minus strand of CBDUYD010000024.1, from coordinate 4,217 downwards.
TCCAGATGGCGTACCTCGTCACGAGCCGGGTCGAGGGCGACGTCCACGCACGATCGACCGGTGTCACCGTGCACGGCTGCACATCGAGCGGCCGCCCTACACGCCTGCCGGTCTGGCTCACCCAACTGGCCCAATCCTGAGGAGCACAACATGTCCGTCTCGATCTACTCGATCACCACCGATTGCCTGAACGGCGGCCGACTCGCCGCGTTCTGGGCACAGGTTCTCCGGAGGGAGGTCGATCCCGAGCCGAGTGAGTTCTTCGCTTCGATAGGCCGGGAGGTGCCGGATGGCCAACCGGTGATGATGTTCATCCAGGTGCCCGAACCGAAGTCGGGCAAGAACCGGATGCATCTCGACCTCGGGTCGAGTGATCGCGAGGGCGAGGTCGAACGTCTCGTCGGACTCGGCGCCTCGGTCCACTCCGAGCACGACGAGTGGGGAACGCGATGGACGACACTCACCGATCCCGAGGGCAACGAGTTCTGCATCGCAACGCACGCCTGACCCGCTCGCGCGCGGGTGTCGACGCGGGCTCGTTCGTGCCGGAACGCGAGGGGTAGCGTCGACGCATGGCAGACACGGCAACCCAGGTTCCGATCGTCGACTACCTCGTCCTCGACGACGGCGATCCCCACCTGACCGCGCACGAGTGCACCTCCTGCGGCGCCCGCTTCTTCGATCGTCGCAACGCATGTGCGTCGTGCTTCGGCACCGAGTTCGGGCAGGTCGACATCCCGACCGAGGGCGAACTGCGGACATTCACGATCGTCGCGTTCGCCGCGCCGGGCGTCGATGTTCCGTTCGTGTCGGGCGTCATCGACTGCGGCGGCACGAGCGTGCGCGGCAACCTTCGCAACGTCGACCCCGACGCGCAGCACGTTTCGACGGGCATGCGTGTGCGCCTGATGACCTACCCCCTCGGAGCCGACGACAACGGCACCGAAGCCATCGCCTTCGGCTTCGAACCCATCACCTGACAGTGCATACAGCCGCCGCGAGCGCCAGCGACCAAGGCTGGCGTCGAGGCCGACCAAACCAACACAACCCGAGGCCTCGACAATCGACACGGCCTCGACAATCGATACGGAGATGAGATGAGCGCCAGCGACGAGATCTGGATCCTCGGGATCAACATGACCAAGTTCGGCAAGCACTACGACATGGACATCGTCGACCTCGGGTCCGAGGCGATCATGGCCGCGCTCGCCGACGGCGGCGTGACGATGGGCGACATGGGCGTGATGGCGGCGGGCAACCTGATGGGCTCGGGCGGTATCGGTCAGCAACTCCAGAAGCAGGTCGGCCAGACCGGGATTCCGGTGTTCAACGTGTCGAACGCCTGTGCCACCGGTGCCACGGCGCTGCGCACGGCGATCATGGCGGTGAAGGCCGGCGAGTGCGACATGGGACTCGCGGTCGGCGTCGAGAAGCTCGCCGGTGCCGGACTGCTCGGTGGCGGCGGACAGCCGAAGAGCGATTCACACGAGTGGGAGCCCAAGGGCCGCTACGGAGCGGTCGCCACCACCGACGGCCGCATCGGGACCGACACGATGCCAGGCGTGTTCGCGCAGGTCGGCATGGAGTACGGCCACAAGTACGGCGGCGCCGATTTCGAATTGTTCGCACGGATCTCCGAGAAGAACCATTCGCACTCCACGCTCAACCCGCTCGCCGCCTACCAGAAGAGCTTCACGGTCGACGAGATCATGAACGACATGATGATCGCCTACCCGAACACCAGGCCGATGTGCTCGGCCAACTGCGACGGGGCCGCGGCCGCGGTCGTCGTCAGCGGCGAGAAGCTGAAGACGCTCTCGCTCGAGCAGCAGCGCAGAGCGATCAAGGTGTCGGCATCGGTGCTCACCTCCGACCCGTGGCAGGAGGCCTGCCAGGTGCTTCCAGACGTCAACACCTTGACGCGCAACGCCGCCAAGATCGCCTACGAGCAGGCCGGCGTCGGCCCCGAGGATCTCGACCTCGTCGAGCTCCACGACTGCTTCGCAACGGCAGAACTCGTGCACTACGACAACCTCGGCCTCTGCGACGAGGGCGGCGCGGTCGACTTCTTCGAGTCGGGTGCACCGTGGCGCGATGGCACCACACCGGTCAACGTGTCAGGTGGCCTGCAGTCGAAGGGTCATCCGATCTCGGCGACCGGCATCGCCAACATCTGGGAGGTCTGCCACCACCTCCGCGGTGAGGCGGGCGATCGTCAGATCGAGGGCGCCAAGGTCGGCCTCGCCCACGTGATCGGACTCGGCTCCGCCTGCGGTATCCACATCCTCGAGAAGTCCGCCGCCTGACGAGTTGATCAGATGAGGATGTTGCGCTGCATGTGCGCAACATCCTCACGAGAACGTCAGACGCGTTGGGTGAGTCCGCCGTCGACGACGAAGATCTCGCCGCTGGTGTATTTGTTGCGGAGCAGCGCGAGCACGGCCTCCGCGCAATCGTCCGGGGTCGCCGATCGGGGCACGGGCGCCATCGATGCGATCATCTCGTGCTGGGCATCCCAGTCTTCGGTCCACGGCGTCCGTACGAGGCCCGGGGCGACCGCGTTGACCCGGATCGGACCGTACGACTTGGCCAGCAATACGGTCATCTGATTGAGCGCCGCCTTCGACATCGAGTAGGCCATCGACGACCCGACCGGCCGGACCCCGGCGATCGACGTGATGTTCACGATGCACGGATCGTCGGATTCGCGGAGGTGGGGGATCGCCCGCTTGGTGACCCACCATGTGCCCAAGACGTTGACCTCGAAGGTCTTACGGAAGATCTCGTCGGTGAGGTCGTCGAGGTTCTCGTGGGCCACCACGGTCGTCCAGCCGGCGTTGTTGATCAGGTAGTCGAGGCGGCCATAGCGCTCGATGGTGGTATCGACGAGCGCGTGCGCCTCGGCTTGCTCGCTGATGTCCGCGCGAACGTACGTCGACTCGTTCGGCAGCGATGCCGAGACCGCCTCGCCGGCCTCGACCGACGACGATGAGTTGACGACCACGGTCGCCCCGAGGCCGGACAGGCGACGCGCGATCTCCTCTCCGATCCCGCTCGATGACCCTGTGACGATGGCGACGCGGCCGGAGAACTCGGACATACGGCGAACCTACTCCGACCCGGCCGTCCCCCCGTAAGACGAGCGATGCGCTGCCGCCAGAGCGCAACTCGTGAGGATGTTGCGCCTCCAAGGCGCAACATCCTCACGAGAACGAAATCGGCGGGCGGAGGGCGAGGCGGGGGGCGGAGGGCGGGGCGCCGGCGTGGCATGATCGGACGGTGTCCGTCATCGACCATCTCGTGTACGCAGTACCCGACCTCGAGGGCGCGGCCGAGCGGTTCGAGCGTTCGACCGGTGTGCGCCCGGCATACGGCGGCTCCCACACCGGCATGGGCACGCACAACGCGCTCGTCTCGTTCGGCGACTCGTATCTCGAACTGATCGCGCCAGATCCCGATCAGCCCGACCTCGACCGGCCTCGGCCGTTCGGCATCGACGACCTCGGCGGGCGATCGCGGTTGGCGACCTTCGCCGTCCGACCCTCACCGGGCGAATCGATCGGCGCGCTCGTCGAGCGGGCCCGGGAAGCCGGCTTCGATCCGGGCGATCCGGTCTCGATGAGCCGCCTCCGACCCGACGGTGTCGAACTGCACTGGACCCTCACGTTGCCCACCGGTGACAGCGACGGCCTCATCCCGTTCGTGATCGATTGGGGCGACACCGAGAATCCGTCGAAGACGGCTCCAGGCGGCGTCGGACTCGTCGCCCTACGGTCGGCGCATCCCGATCCGAGGCCGATCGATCGCGCCCGCGCGGCACTCGGATTCGTCGACCCGGTCGGGTTCGGTGACGCAGCGATGATCGAGGCGACCGTGCGCGGTCCGGCCGGCGACACGACCCTCTGAATCGGGCCTCTGAATCGACCCCCCGGATCGACCGGGCGTCAGCCGAGCAGCACCGGAACGTTGCGCGGCCCGCGGATCTGTCCACTCGTCCAGGTCGTCTCCTGGGTCTCGTCGAGGCGGTAGGACGGGAACGCGCTGAGCCATTCCTGAAGCGCCACGAGCAGTTCGAGCCTGGCGAGGTTCGAGCCGAGGCAACGATGGATCCCGAGGCCGAACGCGACGTGACGATTCTCCTCGCGATCGATCCGGAACTCGTCGGGGGCATCGAACGCGGCCGGGTCGTGGTTGGCCGCCGGGAACGTGACGAGCGC
>CBDUYD010000023.1:0-25468 GCA_965371355.1 uncultured Ilumatobacteraceae bacterium | reverse complement strand
GGCGCCTACGTCTCCGGCGCCTGATCCCCCCTCGCCTGATCCCCCGTTGGATCGTCCCCCCTCGGATGTGGTGGCGGCGCCCAGACATCGACCTCACCGACCGTGATGTCGATGCCGTCCTCGTCGATGTCGCCCGGCTCTCCCGGATGTTCGGAGACCGCGACGATCTCGTCTTCCCTCACAGGTCCCTGGTAGATCTCCGATACGGCGAGCATGGCCCCGGCGAGGCCCGCACCGACGGCTCCGCCCTTGCGGCGACCGGCCTCGATCGACGACAGGCGCCGCGCGGCAGCACGTTCTTCGACGACTATCTCGTCGACATCGATGTCGTGCGGCTCGAGACGCTCGAGCTCCGGATCGGGCTCACCCATCGACCCCAGCGTAGGGCAGGCCGATCGATCCGGGTCGCCGGACTTCGCGACGACAACCGTCGCGGGTCGACAACTACCGTGACATCTCCGATGAGTGAACTCGATGGCTCCCTCCACTCCCCGGCATCCGGTGGGCCCGGCTCGCCGGCGTCGTACACCGCTCCCGATCGCACCCCCGACCCGGCGTCGAGCGGCCCGGCCCGGATGGACGACCGCCAGACCGCAGAGACCTTCGAACGCGTCTTCTTCGAGCTGCGCAAGGTGATCGTCGGTCAGGACCGCCTGCTCGAACGGCTCCTCGTCGGTGTCCTGTCGAGGGGTCACTGCCTCCTCGAGTCGGTCCCCGGACTCGCCAAGACGCTCGCCGCGGAGACGCTCGCCGACGTCGTCGGCGGCACGTTCGCCCGGGTGCAGTTCACCCCCGACCTCCTCCCGTCCGACATCATCGGCACGCGCATCTACCGCGGTAGCACCGAGACGTTCGACGTCGAGCTCGGACCCGTCTTCGTCAACTTCCTCCTCACCGACGAGATCAACCGGGCACCGGCCAAGGTGCAGTCGGCGTTGCTCGAGGTGATGGCCGAGCAACAGGTCACCATCGGCGGCATCACCCATCCCGTGCCGTCACCCTTCTTCGTCATCGCCACCCAGAATCCGATCGAGTCCGAGGGCGTCTACCAACTTCCCGAAGCGCAGCGCGACCGCTTCATGATGAAGATCGTCATGGATCATCCGAGCGCGGCGGAGGAGCTGACGATCGTCGACCGGATGAGCGTCCGCGCACCGGTGCCGGAACAGGTGCTCACCCTCGAGGAACTGCGCGGGCTCCAGGCCCGGGCCGACGAGGTGTTCGTCGACCGCAGCGTGGCCCAGTACGCGGTCGACGTCGTCCAGTGCACGCGTCATCCCGACCGGTTCGACCTCGGCGATCTCGACGGTGCGATCGCACTCGGCGCGAGTCCTCGGGGGACCCTCAACCTCGTTCGAGGTGCGAGGGCGATTGCTCTACTGCGCGGCCGCACCTACGCAACACCGCAGGACGTATTCGACGTTGCACCCGAGGTGCTGCGGCACCGGCTCCTGATGACCTACGACGCGCTGGCCCGCGACGTGTCGGCCGACGACGTCATCCAACGGATGCTGGCAACCGTTCCCGCGGCATGGGTCTCGCCGAAGCCGAACGACGCACTCGACCGGAGCTGAGCCGTGGAACCCCCCACGAGCACAGCGTCGCCCGCGTCACCCGACGGCTGGGCCCAGGGCCCACCGCCCGCCGCGCTGATCGAACTCCTGCGCACACTCGAGCTGACCGTTGACCGACGGCTCGACGGCGTGCTCCACGGCAACCACCGCGGGCTCACCCCCGGACACGGTTCCGAGCCGGGCGAGGCGCGTCCGTATCAACCAGGTGACGATGTCAGGCGCATCGACTGGAACGTCAGCGCGCGCACCAACGAGATCTACGTTCGCGAACAGATCGCCGACCACGACCTCACCGCGTGGCTGGTCGTCGACGCCTCCGCCAACATGCAGTTCGGCACTGTGGCGAACGACAAGGCGCAGACCGCGATGGCGGCGGCAGCGTGCATCGGCTTTCTCACCGCTCGGCACCAGAATCGCCTCGGGGCCGTACTCGTCGCCGGGCCGAACATCCATGTGATGCGTCCGCGGGCCGGACAGAACCAGGTCAGGGCGATCCTGTCGACCCTCGGGACGCCACCGCCATCAGAGGGCGCAGGGCGCTCAGCGCTCGGCACGGCCCTCGACCGGGTGGGAGCGTTGGCGCAGCGGCGGGGATTCGTCGCGGTGATCTCCGACTTCGCCGGAGACGAATGGGAGGGACCGCTCGGAAGGCTCGGTGTCCGCCACGACCTGTTGGCGATCACGGTCGACGACCCGCGGGAGTCCGATCTTCCCCCGATCGGACTCGTCCAGATCGTCGACCCTTCGACCGGCGAGACGCGCGAGGTGCGGGTGACACGGGCGGTCGTGCAGCGCTTTGCCGAAGCGGCGGCACAACGCACGGCGAAGCGTGCGCAGGCGCTCGGACGCGCCGGGGCGGAGACGATCCGCCTCACAACCGACGGCGACTGGCTGTCGAGCATCGTGGGCCACGTCGAACGCCACCGGCTCCGCACTGTCCGGGGTGGCGCACTACGCCGATGAGCCTCGACCTGCTCGAACCGGCCCGCCTCTGGCTGCTGCTCGTCGTGGCGCTGCTCGGCGTCCTGGCGGTAGCGACCGTCCTGTGGCGCAAGCGGGCGACGCTCCGCTACACCCAGATCGACGTGCTCGATCAGGTCGTCCCCCGGCGTCCCCAGTGGCGTCGCTACGTGATCACGGGCCTGCAACTACTCGGGCTGGCCGTCGCGGTCGTCGCGATCGCGCGCCCGGTAGACCGCAGCACCGAACGCATCGCGTCGGAGGGACGGATACTGATGCTGTTCGACGTCTCGCTGTCGATGGACGCCGACGACGTCGACCCGAATCGGCTCGACGCGGCCAAGGACGCGGCCCGCGAGTTCATCCTCGCGGTCGACGACGCCGTCGAGGTCGGGCTCGTCTCGTTCTCGGGTACCGTCGCCGTCGAGGTGAACCCGACGCTCGATCGCGGGGTGCTCGAGCGGGCGATCGACGACCTCGAACTGGCCGAGGCGACCGCGATCGGCGACGCGCTCGCCGTCGGCACCGATCTCCTCGTCGGGTCCGCACCGCAATCCGGTGGGGACGATGACGATGACATCGCGCCTGGAACAATGGTGCTGTTGAGCGACGGCGAGACGACGGTCGGCCGGCTGACATCTGACGGCGCGGCCGAGGCGGCGGCCGCCGGGATCCCGGTGTACACGATCGCCTTCGGCACACCCGACGGCGAGATCGTCGACCCGGTGAGCGGCGACACGATCCCGGTCCCCGTCCGTCCCGACGATCTCCAGGTCGTCGCCGACGCGACCGGTGGAGCGGCGTTCGAGGCATCGAGTGGGAACGAGTTGGCCGACTCCTACGACGAGATCCGCGACTCGCTCGGCGAGACGCTCGGCGACGAGATCGAGATCATCACCGAACTCACCTGGCGCTGGGCGCTCGGCGCATTCGCGCTGCTCGCGCTCGCCTGGGGTCTCAGCCTCTGGTGGCTGCGCGGGATGGTCTGAGCTCGCTCGCCGGCTCGGGGTTCAGTCGATCAGTTCCCTGAGCTGCTCGATCGTGGCGACCGGATCCCTGCCGACCGCGCTCACCGAGAGATGGGTGACCCCCGCCTCGCGGTAGGCCGCGATGCGTTCCTTCACGTGACCGGGCGGTCCGACGAGATTGGAGTTCCGGAGCATCTCGGCGGGAACGGCCGCCGCAGCCTCGTCCTTCCTGCCCTCGAGGTAGAGGTCCTGGATCTCGATCGCCTCGTCGACGTAGCCGTACCGCCGGCAGATCGTGTTGTAGAAGTTCTTGTCGCGGGCACCCATCCCGCCGATGTACAGCGCGGCGCTCGAGCGGGCGAGATCGAGCACCCGTGATCGTGCCTCGCCGGTCAGCTGCTCGTCGATCGCGACCATTCCGCCTGCGGAGATCTGGAGCGGACCGAGGTCGGCTTCGCGGTCGGCCCGCCCCGCGTCGAGTTCGTCACTCCACACCGAGCGGAAGTTCTCCGGGTCGAAGAACGCCGGCAGCCAGCCGTCGGCGTAGCGGGCCGTCGCCCTGACCGATTGGCTCATCAGGCTCGCCCAGAAGATCGGGACGTCGTCGCGGACGGGATGATTGATCAGCTTGAGCGGCTTCGCCAGGCCGGTCCCCAGTCCTTCGGGCAGCGGCACGGTCACGGTCGGCCCGTCGTAGATCACGCGCTCGCGCCGGAGCACCATCCGGCACACGTTGATGTAGTCGCGGATGCGCGGCATCGGCTTGTCGTAGGGCACGCCGTGGAACCCCTCGATCACCTGCGGACCCGACGCGCCGAGTCCGAGGACGAACCTGCCACTCGACACGAAGTCGAGCCCGGCGGCGGTCTGGCCCATACAGGTCGCCGTGCGGGAGTACACGTTGAGGATCCCCGCGCCGATCTCAATCGTCGAGGTCCTCGCCGCCAGAAACCCCATCTGTGACACCGCATCGAACGAATACGCCTCGGGCACCCAGACGAGATCGAGCCCGGCCTTCTCCAAATCGACGACCAGGTCGACGTCGGCGTGGAAGTCGCCCGAGTAGTTCATCATCATCGACAGCTTCATCGGGCCGACCCTAGATGCCGCCCGAATCCCGTCGGTGGAGTCGGGGCTTCAGGTGGTGAGCGAGCCGAGGAACCACACCCAGCGCTCGACCCGCACCGGGCCAGAGGTGAGTGCTCCCCTGCGGCAGCCGGTGTGCGTCCCGGCGGCTCGACGCGCGAGACTCACCCACGATGAGGATGCCGGGATGGTGGGCCGAGCGACGGTACGGCCTGTACCTCGATGTGAGCCTCGCCACCGTTCCCGCCTGGTCGCCGATCGGTGCCCCCGCCGAGCGTTACCGGAGCCACCTCGGTGAGGTGCCCGACCGGCTGGCACAGCCATCGGATCCTCTGGTCGAGGTGCTCGCGCACCACCGCGACCGCTGGGGACACATCGCCGCGTACGACGACTTCGCTCCCCTGCTCACCTTCGACCGCTTCGATGCCGAGGAGTGGGCCGACCTGGCGGTACGCGCCGGCGCCGGTTACACGGTCCTCACCGCGAAGCACTACGACGGCTGGTGCTGGTGGGATGCGCCGCGGACCTCGCGGACGATGCTGTCCAGTGGCCCGCGCCGCAACGTGGTCGCCGAGTACGCGGCCGCGTGCGAGCGCAACGATCTGGTGTTCGGCGCCTTCTACGCGCTACGAGCTCAGATCGACGGTTCGACGGACGGCGCTCTGATCGACGGGGCCACCGCCGACGTGATCGGATCCCAACTGTCTGATCTGGTCGATCGCTACGGCATCGAGATGCTGTTCTCCGACATCGAGGGTCGATCGCTCGGCGGGTCGGCGGGCGACGGCGAACTCCACGCACTCGCCGATCGGCTCGGAGACCGTGTCGTCGTCGATCGCGCGATCGGCGACCTCATCGATGATCCGGGCAACGGCCGCGCCGACCGCGAGATCGACACGTACGCCTTCGATCCGCCCGCCGAGATCATCGACACTCCGTGGCAACTCTGCCGCCCGATCGGACTCAGCCTGTGCCACAACCGGACCGAGACCGAGGCGCACCAGGTCACGGGTATCGACATCATCTCCACCCTCACCGAGGTGGTGGCAAAGGGCGGAAACCTACTGCTCGGGGTCGGCCCGAAAGCCGATGGCACGATCTCCGACCTCGACCGCGCGCCTCTGCTCGACGCCGCCAGCTGGATCCATGCTCACGACCGGTTCCTCCGAGACGCGAAACCGTGGACGCTGTGGGGTGATACCGGCGCCCATTTCTGGTCCAGCGGGGCCCGCGTCTACGTCGCCGACATCGCCGGTGACGGTCACTTCGCCGGGCTCGCCGATGCCGACTTCTCCGTCGAGGCCGTCGAAAGCGTGACACCACCGACCGGCCGGATGGTCGACGACCCGAGCGAAGTCCGGTTCGAACAGGACCGCGATGGTCTCCACCTGCTGATGCCGCGCTCGATGAGCCGCAACGGCGATCGGACCGTGCCGGTCGTCTACCGCCTCGACGGAGCGCCGCGGGCGCGTGCGGTCGAGCTGTTCGAGCCGGCTGCGCAGACGCGGGTCGCACTCGACACGCTGTTCGCCGATGCACGCCCAGGAACCATCGTCCAACTCGGCGATGCGGTCTACACCGGTCCCGCGACGCTGCCCGCCGGGGTCACGCTGCGCGGTCTCGGCCCCGAGCGAACGATGATCAGCACGGTCGATGGCCCGCTCTCGATCGACGCCGGCGGCCGTCTCGAACACCTCACCGTCAGCGGCGCCGGACCTCGAGGCGACGGGCGCGGGGTCGAGCCCGATCACGAGGTCACCGTGAGGGTCACAGGTGCAGGTGCAACGCTGCTCGGCGCCCGGATCGACGGGGCTGTCGAGATCACTGCCGACGACACGACGGTCCGGGCGACCGCCCTGTCCGAGTTGCGAACCGACGACGCCCATCGACTCCTCGTTTCACACTGCCAGTTCCGGGGGAGCCGCTGGAGCACGGCGATCGAGATCGTCGGAGGTGGCGACCACGAGATCGACTCTTGCGAGTTCTCCGGGCACCGCCGGGCGATCAGGGCGATCGAGACGACCGGCATCGCCATCGCCGGCAACCACATCGAAGCCCACCACTGCGGCGTACACCTCGAGCGGGCGCATCACGCGCACGTCCACCGGAACCTCATGGTGTCGACGATGCGCGCCGTCGACGTCGACGGCGGGTCACACGCGGTGATCGACGGCAACGCCGTGTTCAACGGCGACAGCGGATGTCTCGTGCGGGGCGGCGCCGCCGAGTGCGAGATCAGCGGCAACCACTGGGAGCGGTGCCGTGTCGGACTGCTCAGTTGGAACGCCGGTCCCCTACGTGAGCAGGACAACCAGGCCGTCGACCTGCACGAGCCCGATCACGTCGTCGTCACAGGGCCCTGAGCCACCCGCGACCTGCGGGGTCAGGATGCCAGCGAGCGTCGCTTCGCTTCGCGGGCGCGCGACGTCGGGTCGAGGTCGACCTTGCGCAGCCGGATGTGTGCGGGCGTCACCTCGACGCACTCGTCGGCGGCGATGAACTCGAGCGCTCCCTCGAGCGAGAGTTGGCGGTGAGGGGTGAGCTTGACCGTCTCGTCGGCCGACGAGGCGCGGACGTTGGTCATCTTCTTCTCCTTGCAGATGTTCACGTCCATGTCGGTGGCGCGAGCGTTCTGGCCGACGATCATCCCGCAAAATACCTCGGTTCCCGGACCGACCATCATCGTCGCTCGATCCTGCAGCTTGAGCATCGCGTAGGTCGTCGCGGGTCCGATCCGGTCGGCGACGAGCACACCCTGCGAGCGCGCCCGGATCTCGCCGGCCCAAGGCTCATAGCCCTCGAAGGTGTGGTTGAGGACTCCGGTTCCCCGCGTCTCGGTGAGGAACTCCGTGCGGAAGCCGATCAGGCCACGGGCGGGCACCAGGTAGTCGAGTCGCACCCACGTGCCCCCGATCATGTTCTGCATCCGGCCCTTGCGGGCGGCGAGCAGTTGCGTGACCGCGCCGAGGTGCTCTTCGGGCACATCGATCGTGACGCGCTCGATCGGCTCGCACAGCTCACCGTCGATCTCACGGGTCAGGACCTGTGGCTTACCGACGGTCAGCTCGAACCCCTCGCGACGCATCTGCTCGACGAGGATGGCGAGCTGCAGTTCGCCACGGGCGTGCACCTCCCACGAGTCGGGACGATCGGTTGCCTCGACGCGCATGCTGACGTTTCCGACGAGTTCGGCGTCGAGGCGGTTCTTGACGAGACGGGCGGTGAGCTTCTTGCCCTCGCGGCCGGCGAGCGGCGAGGTGTTGATCCCGAGCGTCATCGACAGCGCAGGTTCGTCGACCGTGATCACGGGAAGCGGACGGGGATCATCGGGGTCGGCGAGGGTCTCACCGATCGTGACCTCGTCGATGCCGGCCACGGCTACGAGGTCTCCCTGGCGGGCTTCATCGACCGGCACCCGCTCGAGGTGCTTGGTGAGGAACAACTCGGCGATGCGCGCCCGACCGATCGTGCCGTCGATCCGACACCACGCCACCGACTCGCCCTTGCGGAGGGTGCCCTCGAAGATACGCAGCAATGCGAGGCGTCCGAGGTAGGGGGAGGCGTCGAGGTTCGTGACCCACGCCTGCAGCGGCGCTCCCTCGTGATACCTCGGTGCGGGAATCGTGTCGATCAGCACCTCGGCGAGCGGCTGGAGATCGTCGCCGTGCCTCCCCGCTTCGGCGTCGGCGAGGTCGAGGGTCGCCCAGCCGGCGCGACCAGAGCAGTAGACGATCGGGAACTCGACCTGGTCGTCCCTGGCGTCGAGGTCGAAGAACAGCTCGTAGACCTCGTCGACGACGGCCTCGGCGCGGGCGTCGGGCCGATCGACCTTGTTGATGACGAGGATGACGGGAAGATCGCGGGCGAGCGCCTTGCGCAGCACGAACCGCGTCTGCGGGAGCGGTCCCTCGGCGGCGTCGACCAGCAACACGATGCCGTCGACCATCGTCAGCGCTCGCTCGACCTCTCCCCCGAAGTCGGCGTGCCCCGGCGTATCGACGATGTTGAGCGTGACGTCGTCGCCGTTGCGCCGGTCGTGCCAGACGAGCGAGGTGTTCTTGGCGAGGATCGTGATGCCCTTCTCGCGCTCGAGATCCATCGAGTCCATCACCCGCTCGGCCACCGACTCGTTGGCGCGGAATGCTCCGCACTGGTGGAGCATCGAATCGACGAGCGTCGTCTTGCCGTGATCGACGTGCGCGACGATCGCGAGGTTGCGGAGGTCGGAGCGCGACCTCACCGGGCCTGGGCCGCCGACGGCTGGGCGGCCGGGCGCGGGCGCGTCAAGAAGGGACGAGTCGTGGGGGGACACGACATCAGACCCTACCGCCCCAATCCCCCCGAAAAATGTACGTTTCGTCCCGCCCAGCGCGACGAGGCGTACACAGAACGGGCGAGCGGCCACCCCTCCGCCGAAAAATGTACGTTTCGTCCCGCTCAGCGCGACGAGGCGTACTCAGAATGGGGGTGGGTCAGGAGACGCGGCGGTCGTGGCCTTCCCAGAAGGGTTCGCGCAGTTCGCGCTTGAGGACCTTGTCGTTCGGATTGCGTGGGAGCGCGTCGACCCAGTCGACCGTCGTCGGGCACTTGAATCCGGCCAGCCGCTCATGGGCGAACGCGATGATGTCGGCCTCGGTGACGTCGGAGCCCTCGACCCTGACGAGAACACCGCGACCGCGGTGGCCGGGTCGGTCTCGGAGCCGCCGTAGTCGGCGGGCACCGAGAGGCGCATCAGGCCCGCCTCGGTGAGCGCGGCGACGATCGGCTCGGGCAGCCGGCGATCCGATTCGCCGCGATCGCTGTGCTCGGCGATCAATCCGGACAGCTCGCGCGCCCGCTCGAAGGGCCGCTCGCTCATCGGCGATCGCTCCAGCCGACCACTGCGTGTCATCGACGGAACGATACGCGCATGCACCATCGGTCCGCTGTACCGGCCATCGCTCGATCCGCTCCGCACGCCCCCTCCCCGTTCGTCTACCGTCGCGTACATGAAGTTCGGCTTCGTGATCCCGTGGGCGGACGCCGAAGAGGTGAGCGACCTCGCGGCGGTTGCCGAGGAGTCCGGTTGGGACGGCATCTTCGTCTGGGAGCCGGTGTGGGGGGTCGACGCGTGGATCGCTCTCGGCCTCGCCGCGGTCCGAACGACCAGGATCCGGCTCGGCACGATGCTCACGCCGCCATCACGCCGGCGCCCCTGGGAACTCGCCAGCCAGGTCGCCACCGTCGACCGCATCTCGTCGGGCCGGGTCACGCTGTCGGTCGGACTCGGAGCGATCGACTCGGGATTCGACACGTTCGGCGAGGAGTGCGACCGGCGCGTCCGGGCCGAGTTGATGGATGAGTGCCTCGAGATCGCCTGCGGGCTCTGGGCGGGTCAGCCGTTCGGATTCGAGGGAGCTCACTTCACCGTGAAACCGACAGAGTTCCCGACGATCGGCCACACCGCGCAGACGCCGCGCGTGCCGATCTGGTGTGTTGGCGCACTCGGACGGCCGAAGTCGATGGAGCGTGCGCTGCGGTGGGACGGCATCATCCCGCAGGTCGTCGAACCCGGCGACGTCCGCCAGCCGGACATCCACGAGGTTGCCGCGCTGCGCAACGATCTGGCCGACGACGACATCGACATCATCGTCGAAGGGCCGGTCGATCAGCACTCGCCGGCAGCATTTGCCGAGGCGGGGGCCACCTGGTGGATCGAATCGATGTGGACGGCGATGGGCGAGCACTCCCCCGTGGCGGCCGCCTACGACCGTCTCGTCCGCGGCCCCCCGGAGTAGCCGGAGTCCCGCGATACGGCGCTACCTTCCTCGACGATGAGCACCACGACCCACGGCTGGAACTTCGCTGACCTCTGGGAGACGATCAGCGCCCGTCTGCCCGATGCGCTGGCGCAGCAGCAGGGCGACCGTGTCCACTCGTGGGGCGAGTTCAACCGCCGGGCCAACGGGGTCGCCGCGGCGCTGCTGCGGATCGATGGGGTCGCCGAGCAGGACAAGCTCGCGCTCTACCTGTACAACAGCCCCGAATACCTCGAGGCGTCGTTCGCGGCGTTCAAGGCCGGCTTCGCGACCGTCAACACGAACTACCGCTATGCCTCCGATGAACTCGTCTACCTGTGGGACAACGCGGATGCCACGGTCGTCGTGTTCCACGGCGCGTTCGCCGAGCACTGCGACGACGTGCGTGCGCGCGTCCCCAAGGTGCGTCGCTGGTTCTGGGTCGACGACGGATCCGGTCCGTGTCCGGAGTGGGCGGTTCCGTACGAGCCGGCGGCACTCGAGGGCGGCGACGAGAACGTGTCGGGCCCGTGGGGTCGATCCGGCGACCACCTGATCCTGCTCTACACCGGTGGCACGACCGGAATGCCGAAGGGTGTGATGTGGCGTCAGGACGACGTCTTCGGAGCGCTCGACGCGGCGAACAAGCGCCGGATGCCACCCGAGCAGGATCTCGACGCGGCCGGCGAACGTGTGCTCAAGCCGGGTCCGCGGAACCTACCCGCAGCGCCGCTGATGCACGGCACGGGAATGTTCAATGCGATCAGCAACCTGATGGTGGGCGGGAGCATCACCACGCTCGAGGGTCGCCACTTCGACGCTGCGGAGTTCCTCGACGCGGTCGAGCACTACCGGATCAATTCCACCTCGATCGTCGGTGACGCGTTCGCCAAGCCGATCCTGCGCGCGCTCGACGAGCATCCCGATCGGTGGGACATCTCGACCTTGCGGGTGATCGTGTCGTCCGGGGTCATGTGGTCCGAGGCCACCAAGGAGGGCCTGCTCGCGCACAACGATCGGCTGATCATGGTCGACTCGCTCGGCTCGAGCGAAGCGATCTCGATGGCGACGAACACGACGACCCGCGCGACCACCGATGCGAAGAAGGGGTCGTCGTCGAGCGGCACCGCGAAGTTCGAGTTGGGCCGCGAGTCGAGGGTGATCACCGACGAGGGCACCGACGTCGAACCCGGCTCGGGCGACATCGGTCGCGTCGCGTTGCGCGGACGCACACCGATCGGCTACTACAAGGACGAGACCAAGTCGGCGCAGACGTTCGTCGTGATCGACGGCATGCGGTACTCGATTCCGGGCGACTACGCCACCGTCGAGGCCGACGGCACGGTCACACTTCTCGGGCGCGGCAGCCAGTGCATCAACACCGGCGGCGAGAAGGTCTATCCCGAAGAGGTCGAGGAGTGCCTGAAGCTGCACGGGTCGGTGGCCGACGCGGCGGTCGTCGGCGTGCCCGACGAGAAGTGGGGAGAAGCGATCACTGCACTGGTCGAGCCCCGCGAGGGTCATGTCGTCGATCCGGACGAGTTGATCGCGCACGTCAAGTCGCGACTCGCGGCGTACAAGGCTCCCAAGCGCGTGCTCTCCACCAACGCGATCGGCCGGGCCGCCAACGGCAAGCTCGACTACAAGGGCCTGCGGGCCGAGGCGGTCGAGCGATCGACCTGACCCCAGCGCTGGGGGCGTCCGGCGTGGCTGTGCAATAGCATCACGCCGTGGGTTCATCCGCGGGGCAGACCCCCAATTCTTCCGATGCCAAATCCTTAGCAGCGGACTCCTTCGCATGGGGCGACCACGCAGGAGTGCTGTTCGACCTCGACGGCGTGATCACGCCCACGTCCGCGCTGCACGAGCGGGCGTGGGCTGGCCTGTTCGCCGACTTCCACTACACCGAGGCCGACTATCTGGCCACGATCAACGGGCGGCCACGCCACGCCGGCGTGCAGGCGTTCCTCGCCTCGCGGGGTATCGATCTCCCGTACGGAGATCCCGACGACCCACCGGGAAGCGACACGATATGCGCGCTCGGCAACCGCAAGAACGTGCTGTTCAACGACCTGCTCGACGACGCCGGAATCGCTCCGTTTCCGGGCTCACTGGCGACCCTGGGGCTGCTCGAGCGACTCGGTGTGCCGTCGGCAATCGTGTCGTCTTCGAAGAACGCGAAGACCGTGCTGCGCGCCGCCGGCCTCGCCGATCGCTTCGGCGTGGTGATCGACGGTGTGGTCATCGCCGAGGAGCAACTCGCCGGAAAACCCGCACCCGACGCGTTCCTGCTCGGTGCCGCGCTGCTGGGGGTCGAACCGTCGAGTGCGGTCGTCGTCGAGGACGCCGACTCCGGTGTCGCCGCCGGTGCGGCCGGTGGCTTCGCTGTCGTGATCGGCGTCGACCGGGGAGCCGGCGCCGAGGCGCTGCTCGACAACGGGGCCTCGTTCGTCGTCGACGACCTCGACCGCCTGCTCCCCGAAGCGGATCGGGCATGAACCAGCACGCCGTTCCCACCGGTCTGCCCACCCATCGGTTCCCGGTCGAACCATGGCGGCTCGTCGAGACCGAGTACTCCGATCGCGACCTCGGACACACCGAGACCCTGTTCGGGGTCGGCAACGGATATCTCGGCATGCGCGGCAACCCCGAGGAGGGGCGCGACGCGCACAGCCACGGCACCTATCTGAACGGCTTCCACGAGACGTGGCCGATCCAGCACGCCGAAGACGCCTTCGGGTTCGCCAAGACCGGCCAGACGATCGTCAACGTGCCCGACGCCAAGCTGGTCAAGCTCTACGTCGATGACGAGCCGTTGCTCCTCACCGACGCCGACCTCGACCACTACGAGCGTTCGCTCGATTTCCGCACGGGGATCATGACCCGCGATCTGATCTGGCGCACGCCCGCCGGAAAGCGCGTCCGGGTCCGCTCGCAACGCATGGTCAGCTTCGTGCATCGTCATCTCGCCGTGATGACGATGGAGGTCACCCTGCTCGACGCCGCGGCGCCGATCGTCATCTCCTCACAGCTCCTCAACCGCCAAGATGGCGAGGACGAGTACCACGTCCAAGACGCTGCGCTCGGCGAGGGTCTCGATCCGCGCAGGGCGCGGAAGTTCGACCAACGTGTGCTCGAACCGCGAGGACGCCGCGAGAACGGTGACGAGACGATCCTCAGCTACCGCTGCCACAACAGCCGGATGACGCTCGCGTGCGGCATCCGCCACCTGCTCGACACAACGTGCCAGTCGACGGTGCAGACCGATGTCGACGACGACATCGTGAAGACCGTCTTCGAGGTCCGCGCGACCCCGGGACTGGCGGTCCGACTCGTGAAGTTCGCGACGTACCACTCGTCGCGGGGGGTGCCGACCGACGAACTCCTCGACCGCTGTTCGCGAACGCTGCAGCGCGCCGAGGAGGACGGCCTCGATCAACTCCTCGCCGAACAGTCCGAGTACCTCGACGACTACTGGGCGGTCGCCGACATCGAGCTGGTCGGCGACGAGCAAGCGCAGCAGGCGCTCCGCTTCAACCTGTTCGAGTTGGCGCAGGCATCGGCCTGCACGCACGAACACGGCATCGCCGCGAAGGGGGTGACCGGCGGCGGATACGACGGCCACTACTTCTGGGACAGCGAGGTCTACGTCGTGCCGTTCCTCTCCTACATCGATCCCGAGGCCGCCCGCAAGATGATCCGGTTCCGGTGGCGCATGCTCGGCGCCGCCCGCTACCGGGCGGAGGTGATGAGTCAGAGCGGCGCGCTGTACCCGTGGCGAACGATCAACGGCGAAGAGGCGTCCGCCTACTATGCCGCCGGCACCGCGCAATACCACATCAACGCGGCGGTCGTGTTCGCGCTGCGGCGCTATCTCGAGGCCTCGGGCGACATCGACTTCCTCGCCCGCGAGGGCGCCGAGATCCTCGTCGAGACCGCCAGGCTGTGGGTCGACCTCGGGTTCTTCGCGAGCAACGGCTCCGACACGTTCCACATCCACCGGGTCACAGGTCCCGACGAGTACACCACGGTCGTCAACGACAACGCTTACACGAACCTGATGGCCCGCTTCAACCTGCGCTATGCGGCGCGGACGGTACGGCTGCTCGCGGAATGGAATCACGAGGCGTTCCTCGCGCTCTGCCGTACGACGTCGCTCGACCTTGCCGAGCTCGACGCCTGGGACGCTGCCGCCGATGCGATGTTCATCCCCTACGACGAACGCCTCGGGATCCACCCCCAGGACTCGACGTTCCTCGAGCTCGAACCGTGGCGGTGGGACGAGACCCCTCCCGAGGACTACCCACTCCTGCTCAACTACCACCCGCTGGTGATCTACCGCCATCAGGTGCTCAAGCAGGCAGACGTCGTGCTGGCGATGTTCCTCCGCAGCGAGAACTTCACGATCGAACAGAAGCGCCGCAACTTCGACTACTACGACCCGATCACGACCGGCGACTCGTCGCTGTCGGCCTGCGCCCAGGCGATCGTCGCGGCCGATGTCGGATACGACGAGTTGGCGCTCGACTACTTCCATCGCGCCCTCTACCTCGACCTCTGCGATTCGCAAGGGAACACCACCCAGGGGATCCACGTCGCCTCCGCCGGAGGTGTGTGGGCGGGGATCGTCCACGGGTTCGCGGGGATGCGCGAGAGCGGCGATCACATCCGCTTCTCACCGCGGATCCCCAGCGCGTGGGAGCGGGTCAGCTTCAATCTGCGCCGTCACTCGTCGCTGATCCGCGTCGACATCGACCACGAGCGCTGCGAGATCACCGTCGTCGACGGCGAGGGGCTCGTGCTGCGCGACGGCGAGAACGAGGTCCTCATCACCGCCGGCACGTCGTACGACCTGCCGATCGCCCGACGCCCCGAAAACTGACGGCGCAATCGGCCGACCGACGATCGATCCGGGGCGGCCGAGTTCCGCTCGCCCGAACAGATCGCGCCCAGATCGTGGCCGAGATCTTGGCCGAGGTCTTGGAGGGAGCGTCCTCCCCTCTCGGACCGACCGAGGCCGGATCGTCGAACGAGGCGACGACCGATCGAGATCGAGCGTTCGTGGTGTCCGGTTACCCGCCGGTAGCGTTCGGCCGATGAGCGATCTCGGATTCGACGGAAGGGTAGCGATCATCACCGGGGCGGGGGGTGGCCTCGGGCGCGAGCACGCGCTGATGATGGCCGACCGCGGCGCATTGATCGTCGTGAACGACCTCGGAGGCGCGGTCGACGGCACGGGAAGCGACAAGGGCGCCGCCCAGCTCGTCGTCGACGAGATCGTCGCCGCCGGTGGCGAAGCCGTCGCGAACACAGATTCGGTCGCGACTCCCGAGGGCGGCGAATCGATCGTGCAGTCGGCCGTCGACGCCTTCGGCAAGGTCGACATCGTGATCAACAACGCCGGGATCCTGCGCGATAAATCGTTCCACAACATGACGCCCGATATGTACGACGCAGTGTTCGAGGTCCACCTCCGCGGGGCGTTCAACGTCACCCTGCCCGCTTGGAAGATGATGCGCGAACAGGGCTACGGCCGGGTGGTCTCCACCTCGTCGGCGGCCGGCGTGTTCGGCAACTTCGGCCAGGCGAACTACGGCGCCGCCAAGATGGGCCTCGTGGGCTTCACCAAGGTGCTCGCCGTCGAAGGGGCGAAGTACGACATCAGGGCGAACGCGATCGCTCCACTGGCGTACACGAGGATGACCGAGGACGTGCTCGGCCCGCTCGCCGACAAGGTCGCGCCCGAGCTGATCTCGCCGCTCGTCACCTACCTCGCCCACGAGTCGTGCGACTCGACCGGGCGGCTCTACTCGGTCGGCGGCGGCCGGGTGGCCGAGGTCTTCATCGCCGAGTGCACCGGCTACGCGGGCGGCACCGACCTGTCGCCCGAGGACGTGCGCGACAACTGGTCGACGATCACCGACCGCGAGGGTTACGCGGTGCCGGTCGGCATCGCCGACGAGACCAAGCTGTTCCTCGACGCGCTCCGCTGATCTCCGGCCCGCCCTTCAGATCCACGCGGCCGATCCACTCGGCAGGTCCGCCCTGTCAAGCCGGGCCACCTCGCCGATCGGCGGGCAGCTGATCCATGATTGCCCGATGATCACGGTCGACACGTACCAGACCTCGGCTGCCGATTGGCTCGCCGAGCACGCGGCCGGCGCACCGCGCGACTACGGCGCGATCTGTCCGCCGGACATGATCGAGCCGGGCATCGCGTGGCAAAGGCTGATCCACGCCGCCGGCTTCGCCGGGATCCACTGGCCGACCCGATTCGGCGGGCGCGGGCTGACGCCCGAACACAACGCTGCCTGGCAGCTCGAGTGTGCCCGCGCGGGCGTGCCGGCCGCGCTCAACATGGTCGGGCTGGTGCTCGCCGGAGGCGCGCTGCTGCGTTACGGAACCCCGGAACTGCAGGCCGCCCATCTCCCTGCGACACTGGCCGCGGAACAGGTCTGGTGCCAGTTGTTCTCCGAGCCCGGCGCCGGGAGCGACCTCGCCTCGCTCTCGACGCGCGCCGACCTCGACGGCGACCGCTACATCATCAGCGGCCAGAAGGTGTGGTGCTCGGGTGGCCGCTACAGCAGCCACGGGATCCTGATGGCGCGCACCCGGTCGCTCGACGAGGCACCCAAGCACGAGGGCATCTCGTTCTTCGTGATGCCGATGAACCTCCCCGGCGTCGAGATCCGACCACTCAGGCAGATGACCGGCGAGGCCGAGTTCGACGAGGTGTTCTTCACCGACGTCGAGCTCCCGGTCGATCATCTCCTCGGCCCGCTACACGGCGGGTGGGGAGTCGGCATGGCCGTGCTGACGAGCGAGCGGGGACACATCGGCACGTCGATCATCGGGCTCGAACGGCGTCTCGCGCAGATGACCGCGCTCGGCGACGACCGCTCGCTCGACGTGTTCTCACGACAACGCCTCGCCGATCTCGTCTCCCGAGGCACGGCTCTGAAGGTGATGGCCCAACGCCAGGGGGCGATCGCATCGACCGCCGCGTCGCTGATGAAGCTGGGGATCACCGAGATGATGTTCGATGTGTCGATGCTGCGCGGCGACCTCGCGGCGGCGGAGGGCACGCTTGACGGCCCGGACGCGTCTGGCATGCTTGCCGCACCAGGCGGCCGAATCGCCGGGGGGACGAGCCAGGTACAGCGCAACATCATCGGGGAACGCCTGTTGGGCCTGCCAAGGGAACCAAAGGCCCCGCCGAATCCGAACGACGGTCACCGAGGAGCACGATGAGCCACGACGAGGGATGGAAGCAGGGCGGCGACGATGACGGCGGGATATCGCCTCTTCTGATCGGATTGGTCGCCGTCGGCGTGATCAGCCTCGTCTTCATCCTCCAGAACAACCAATCGACGGAGATCAAGTTCCTCTTCTTCAACGTCGAGGGCAACTTGTGGATCGTCATCCTGATCGCGATCGTCCTGGGCATGGCGCTCGACAGGCTGCTCCAGATGTGGCTGCGCCGCCGCAAGGAGCGCCGCAGCGACTGACGACCGCCCTACCGATTCGACCCTCGCTGCCGGGGCGGCGAGACTGGGGAGGTGCGGGTTCCCTCCTCCGACCACGTCAATATCGCCGTCCATCAATTCGGCGGGCAGGGTCGCCCACTGCTGTTCTCGCACGCCACCGGGTTCCACGGCTACTGCTACCTGCCGATCGCCGACGAACTGACCGACCGATTCGAGGTGTTCGCGATCGACCACCGGGGACACGGTGCGACCGCCCGCCCCGACGACTGGGCGGTCGACTGGACGCGCTACGGCGACGACGCGACAGCGGTCGTCGAAGCGATCGCCCCGTCGGGTGGACTCGTCGGATTCGGCCATTCGATGGGTGGCGCCGCGCTGCTGATGGCGGCGGCTCGACGCCCCGACCTGTTCGACGTGATCGTCGCATTCGAGCCGATCGTGTTCCCGTCCGACACCGCTTTGCCCGAGGCCCCGCGGTCGGATCTCGCCGAACGTTCCCGACGCCGCCGCGCCTCGTTCCCATCGTTCGACGACGCGCTCGAGAACTATGCCTCCAAGCCGCCGATGAACGACTTCGACCACGACGTGCTCAGGCTGTACGTCGCCCACGGATTCCGGCCGGCCCCCGAGGGTGTGCGCCTCAAGTGCGACCCCGAACACGAGGCGCGCACATTCGAGTCGAGCTGGAGTCATCCCACGTGGGACCTACTCCCGCAGATCGAGACCCCGGTCGTGGTCATCGCCAGCGCTGACGGCCAGGGGCCCGCGACCGTCGCGCCGATGGTCGCCGAGCGACTGCCGAACGGGAAGCTGGTCGAGCTCCCCGACACCGACCACTTCTGGCCGTTCGTCGAACCGGTGGCGACGGCCGCGCTCGTCGCCTCGTTCGCATAGACCCATCAGACGGGTCGCGAGACGGGATCGAGCTGCGCGGAGTCGCTCCAGTCGAGGTCGGACGGGTCGAGTCCACCGAGCGCGGAATCGCCGATCCCGGATCCGCCGAGGGAGCGGTGGCCCGACAGGTGCGTGGCGACGGTCTGGTTGAACGTCAGCTCCATGTCGGGGAAGACGAGTTCGATACCCTGCTCGCGGAACGCCGTCCAGCACATCCGGACGATGTCGCTGCGCAGCCGCGGCACGGTCAAGGGTGAAGATGTCCACATGTGCAGGCGGTACGCAACCACGTTGTTGCCGAACTGGTCCTCGACCCACGCCTCTGGCTCGGGCTGCAACAGCACGTCGGGATGGGATATCGCCACGTCGTGCAGGATCCGCCTGACCCGCTCGGGGTCGTTGCGGCAGTTCGCCAGCACGACCACGTTGAAGCGCACCTTGTCGTCGGAACCGGTGAAGCTCTTGAACGAGTCGGTGAAGAACGCCGAATTGGGGATGACGACCTCCTCGTTGTCGAGCGTCCTGACCGTGGTCGAGCGCACGCTGAGCTTCTCGACCGTGCCCATCTCGCCGTCGACCTCGACGATGTCGCCCGGTCGCAGCGTTCGTTCGAACAGCAGGACCGTCCCACTGATGAAGTTCGACAGCACCTCGCGGAGACCGAATCCGATACCGACCGACAGGCCGCCGGTGATCGCCGCCACGGTTGCCGGCGAGAGTTCGAGCTGGCTGATCCCATAAACGATCCCGAGCAGTATCAACGCGTAGCGGACGAGCATCAGCGTGGCCTCGGCCGAGCCGTCGCGCAGCGAAGTGTGCTCGGCGACGAAGTTGACGACGACCGAGTTCATCAGGTTGATCGCGTCGGTCCAGAACCAGATCCCGAGCGTCGCGACGAACAGCGCGCCCATCGTGATCGGACTACCGAACAACTCGAACACCGGCGCCCGGGTGAGGCGGCCGAGATCGGCGAGGTGGTCGAGCACCATCAGCGCGACGACGATCCACATCAGCGGCCGGAAGAAGCGTCGGCGGAACCGTCGCGCCTCCGCCACCGGGAGCCCCGCTGTGAGGATGGTCATGACCACCTCGCCGACGAGCAGAACGACGAACACCACGATCAACTCGTCGAGGAGACCGGTGACGCGACCGGCCTCGGTGAGCGCCTCGAGGGCGAGGCGCGCCAGCACGATGCCCAACACGGGCGCGCTCACCGATCGCATCAGCTCGAGCGGGAGGGATCCCCGGCCTGGCCTGCTCACCACCGGGCCGAGTCGCCTCCGTTCGCGGCGCAGCCGCAGCCGGTCGATCAGCCACCACACGGCCTTGCTGACGACGCGGC
The DNA here is from genome assembly GCA_965371355.1 of uncultured Ilumatobacteraceae bacterium. GTDB lineage: Bacteria > Actinomycetota > Acidimicrobiia > Acidimicrobiales > Ilumatobacteraceae > JASJHI01. The sequence continues at coordinate 5,380 of CBDUYD010000023.1, read as the reverse complement.
TGGCGAGCAGGATCGCGAGGAGTACGAGGAGTTGCTCGACCACCTCGGGACGGCCGAGGAAGACGATCGTGCGGTCGAAGATCACCGTGACCTGATCGAGCCCGTCGTCGGTGGTCGCGAGGCCGTTCGGCGTAGCCCTCATTCGTCGCCCTCCAACGCCGCCTCGTACCCGGTGACGAGCGCGGCCACCGCCGCGGAGGGCTCGAGCAGACCACGTGTCACCTCGAGATAGACGTCGTTCGCCACCTCCCGGAGTTCGGCCCGACGGTGCTGGAACTCGACGGGCAGCACCACCGCGCGCCGCTGCTGGTCGACGAGTGCGGCCTCGATCGGGCTGATCGTCGGGTCGATCGACACGGCGTCGTTGATCGGGATGCGGCCCACGCCCGACCGGGCGATGCGGCCCTGCGACGGGACGTTGGTGAGGTACTCCATCAGGTCGAGCGAGCCCTCGAGGCTGTCGGTGTGCTGGTTGACGACCATCCCCTCGATCTCGAGGAAGCCGCCGGGTTCGTCGTTCTCGCCCGTCGGCAGGGTGGTCAGGCCGAAGTCGAGATCGCCCACGTTGGCCAGCGTCGGCGATGCCACGCCGATCTCGGGTGGATCGGTCGATCCGGCGGCGTCCCCGCGGTCCGCGTCCTCGCCTCGTCCGGACTCGTTGAGGATCGTTCGGAAGTGTCCGAGTTCGCGCGATCCGCCGATGAACACGTCGATCTCACCCGCCGCGAACAGGTCGCGGAGCATCTCGTACTCGCCGTCGAGGATCACGTTGGGCTGCGGTCTCGCCTCGACGAGCCACGCCATCCACTCGACGAACCCCTCGTCGGGTTCGAGGCCCCCGTCATCGCCGAAGATCGATCCGCCGAACGCGTCCACCCCCCAGTAGGCGGCGAAGAAGTCGATCGGAATCGCGATGGTCCGACCCTGCTCCGCGAGGTCGACGATCGATTCGAGCGAGTCGGGTGGCGTGATCCCTTGACGGAAGTACAAGACGTCGGTGAAGCCGGCGAGCGGTACCCCGCGCTGCGTGTCCTCGACCATCATCGCCCCCACCGCCCGCGGGTCGAGCAGATCAAGATTGTGCGCCTCGACCTGTTCCGCGCTGATCGGATGGACCGCCTGCTCCTCGACGAGGCCGGCCAGCCTCCCCGCGTCGACGCCGATGAGCACGTCGGGCCCGAACCCGGAGCGGACCTCGGTGGCGAACCGTGATTCGATCTCGTCGTCGGGGACGTACTCGACGATGAGATCGAGATCGGGATCGAGATCCTCGTAGCTCGTCAGCAGTTCGGTGAGCACCGCCGCCTCGGGCTCCGGCCAGTCGTGCCACACGAGAAGACGGTCGCGACCGATCTCGTCGAAGCTGCATCCGGCGAGCGGGGCGATGGCGGCGACCATCACCAGACACGTTCGCGCGATCATCGTGAACTCAGATCCCCTCCGTTCGACGCCACCCCGCATCACCCACCGGGATGATGACGAAATGATGACATCTCCGTCATGCAATTGTCACGCGGACAGCCGAATACCGTCGCTAGCAGGAGCGTCGCAGTATCCGCAGTGCCCAGTACGAGTGGTTCGCGACCTTGTCACACCGCTTGAATACGATGACCGACGTGGAGTCCGATCCCGTCTTTCCCATCCCGACGTCGCTGTCGCCGTCGCGCGTGTCGTCGTTCACGACGTGCCCGATGCAGTTCCGGTTCTCGAGCATCGAGAAGCTGCCCGAAGCTCCGGGCGTGGCGACCACACGGGGCACGATCGTGCACCGCGCGCTCGAGTTGTTGTTCGTCCGTCCCGCCGCCGACCGCACCCCGGACGCGCTCGATCACGATCTCTCGACGGCGCTCGACGAGTACCGCGAGCATCCCGACTACGCCGGCCTGCGGCTCGACGACGATGCGGCCGGGGCGTTCGATCGCGACTGCCGCGACCTGATCAGCCGATACTTCGCGATGGAAGACCCCACCTCGGTCCGCGAGATCGGGATCGAGCTGCGGATGGAGGCACAGGTCGGGTCCCTCACGCTGCGGGGCATCATCGACCGGCTCGAGCTCGACCCCGACGGCGAACTGGTCGTAACCGACTACAAGACCGGTCGTGCCCCATCGGGCAATTGGGAGCAGAAGAGCCTCGCCGGCGTCCACTTCTACTCGTTCCTGTGCGAGGCGGTCTTCGGACGGCGACCGTCGAAGATCCGATTGATGTACCTGAAGAGCGGCGAGACGATCGAGACCGTGCCGTCCGAACAGTCGGTCAGGTTCATCACCACCCGCACCACCGCGGTGTGGTCGGCGGTCGAGCGGGCGTGCACCACTGGCGACTTCCGGCCGCGACGGAGCAAGCTCTGCGACTACTGCTCGTTCCAGCGATGGTGTCCCGCGTTCGACGGCAACCCCGACGATGCCGCGATCGAGGCGCGCCAGGCCTACGACGCACTCGTCGCCCAGCCGACGGCCGTCTGAGCGGTGGCCGACACCGTCCCGGGCCAGTCGCAGCTCGGTCCCCTGGTCGACCGATTCGACGAGTTCGCCGACGCGCGACTCGAACGGTTGCGCGGGCACCCGCTGGCCGACCAGATCTTCACCACCGCCAGCCACGTCGGCGACTTCAGCATGGTGTGGCACGCGCTCGGCATCGGGAGGGGCATCGCCAAGGGGCGGGGCGATCAGATAGTCGTACTGGCCGGGCTGCTCGGCGCCGAGAGCCTGATCGTCAACCAGGGCGTCAAGCGGCTGTTCCGACGGGATCGACCCACGACCACCGGCGACGACCGCCTCCAGGTCCGCCGCCCCTCGACCTCGGCGTTTCCGTCCGGCCACGCATCGTCGGCAGCTTTCGCGGCGACGATCCTCACCTCGTTGGACGGGCCACGGCTCGGTGTGCTCTGGTGGTCGATCGCCGCGGTCGTCGGCGTCAGCCGCGCCTACGTGCGGATCCACCACCCTTCCGACGTGGTGGGAGGTGCAGTTGTCGGCGTTGCGCTCGGCCTCGCCACTTCCACACTGCTGCGGCGCGTGTACCGACCGTGATGATTCCGACCGTGATGATTCCGACTGGGGAGGGTCGGCTCAGGCGGGGTCTGACACCGGCTCGGCCGGCGGGTTGATCTCGTCGACCTCGATCGCCTCGTGGTCGGTGGTGAGAAGCGACCGGACGTCGAGCAAGAGGTCGGCGACCTCGCCGGACGATACGAGTTCGCGCTGCATCATCCTCGCGAGTGCACCGTCGATCACGCCGAGGGCCTCGTTGATCACCGCTTCGTTGCTCGTGTCGTTCTCTTGCTTGGTCATCCCCCAACACGGTACCCCCCAAACCACCGACGCGCGCGCACCTCGCGGCGCTGTCGCCGAACGTTCACACCAGTGTCACGGCACGGTCACACCGTGGCGACGACGGCGAACGTCGCCACCACGCCACCGCCGCGGCCGAGGGCGCCGCCTACGATCGGTGGGATGGACCTGAGTGGCAAGAACACCGTGGTGACCGGAGCCGGACGAGGGATCGGCGAGGCGATCGCCCGCGCGTTCCACGAGCGGGGCGCGCGCGTCCTCGTGGCCGACCTGCACGGGGCCGACGAGGTGGCCGCCTCGCTCGATGGCGCGATCGGGATCACCGCCGACATCAGCACCGAGGCCGGCAACGCGGCGCTGGTCGGTGAGGCGATCGAGCGGCTCGGACAGGTCGACCTGTTCTTCGCCAACGCCGGCGTCTCGATCGGCGGCGACCTCCTCGAGACTCCCGAGGACGATTGGCAGACAGCGTGGGACGTGAACGTCAACGCGCACCGCTGGGCGGTCAAGTACCTCCTGCCCGACTGGCTCGAGCGCGGGGACGGTTATTTCTGCTCGACCGCCTCGGCCGCCGGGCTGCTCATCCAGATCGGTTCGGCGCCGTACACGCTCACCAAGCGGGCGGCGGTCGCCTTCGCGGAGTATCTCGCCGTCACCTACGGAGACCGAGGGGTCAAGGTGAGTTGCCTCTGCCCGCAGGGCGTCAACACGGCCATGCTGCACGCCGGCGATGGCGGTGGTCCGAGCGGTGCCGATGTCGTCAAGATGGCCGGTGACGTACTCGAGCCCGCCGACGTCGCTGCGGCGGTCGTCGACACGATCGAACACGAACGGTTCTTCGTGCTCCCCCACCCGGAGGTCGCCGAGTACATGAAGTTGAAGGCGACCGATCCCGATCGATGGCTCGGTGGAATGCGCAAGCTGCAACGCCGCGCGTTCGGCGCCTGACCGTCGAGGCCCGGCGGGATTCCATGCACCGTTCGCCGTCCTCGCTCGCCCGGCTCGGGTTGCGACCGGGTGAGCCGATCCGCTTCCGGCGCACCGAGCGGAGCCGGTGGATCGTCGGCCGCGTCTCGGGCATGGCATCCGATGGCAGCATCACGCTCCACGATCCCGACGGTTCGGCCCGTTCGCTCCGGCCGGAACGTGTCGAGATCCGCCGACCCGGCTCGCGGGGAAGGCTCCGATGGCGTGTGGTGAGCGAGGTCGCGATCACCTGGGAGCAGCTCGAGCTCTTCCCGGATTGAGCGCGTTCAGCGACCGCCGGACACGTTGATCGTCGTCGCCGTGACGTACGAAGCCTCATCGGAGGCGAGCCAGAGGATGACACGCGCCACCTCGTCGGATTCACCACCGCGCCGCAAGGGAACCGACGGTGCGAGCCGTTCGACACGTCCCGGCTCACCGCCGGCGGCATGGATGTCGGTATGGATCAGACCGGGGCGCACCGCGTTGACACGAATGCCGTCGGCCGCGACCTCTTTGCCGAGGCCGACGGTCATCGTGTCGAGCGCGGCCTTCGATGCCGCGTAGTCGACGTACTCCCCCGGGCTGCCGATATACGCGGCGGCCGACGAGACGTTGACGATCGAGCCGCCGCTCCCGCCGAAACGGGTCGACATGCGCCGCACCGCCTCGCGGGCGCAGATGAACGCGCCGATGACGTTCACGTCGAACACCGCCCGCCAACGCTCGACGGTCATCTCCTCGAAACGCATCTGCTCCTGCAGTACTCCAGCGTTGTTGACGAGCACGTCGACCGGGCCGAACCGCCGCTCGACCTGGTCGAACATCTCCACGACCGCGGCCTCGTCCACCACGTCGGCGCGATGCGCGAACGCCCTGGCACCCCGACCGATGCACTCCTCCACCACCTCGTCGGCCGCGCCCGCGTCTCTGGCGAAGTTCACGACGACCGCGTCACCGGCATCGGCGGCGAGCCGCGCCGTCGACGCGCCGATCCCCCGGCTCGCCCCGGTCACCAGCACCACACGTTCTCGCGTCATCGCGCAATTCTGCCGCCTCGATCCCAACTCTCGACGTCACAACGTTCGGTTGGCGACGCTATTGACGTCGAGACGTCGGTC
>CBDUYD010000022.1:0-26409 GCA_965371355.1 uncultured Ilumatobacteraceae bacterium | reverse complement strand
CCACGTCCGCCACCGCGTGCTCGGCACCGCCACCAAGTAGCCCGTTCCCACCCCGATCCCCCGCCCCGACTCGCGCCGCCCTCTCCCCCGTTCTGTGTGCGGATCTTCCCGCTGAGCGGGATCCTGCGCACACGTTTCGGGTGAGCCCCCCCGTTCTGTGTGCGGATCTTCCCGCTGAGCGGGATCCTGCGCACACTTTTCTGGAAATGGGGTGACGTGGGGCGCGGGGGATGTCAGGCGGGGAGGACTTGCAGGGCGCCTCCGTCGATGCCGGCGCGGACCTTGATCGTGTCGCCGTCGACGATCGTGCCGTCGAGGATCAAGAGCGACGCGGGGTCGGCGATCTCGCGCTGGATGACGCGCTTGAGGGGCCTCGCGCCGAACGCCGGGTCGTAGCCCTCGCGGGCAAGTTGCGCCATCGCATCGTCGTCGATGTCGAGCGTGATCCGCCGGGCGGCGAGGCGGTCGCGCAGACGCTCCAGCTGCACCCTCACGATCTTCTCGAGGTCGGCTTCGGTGAGCGTCCGGAACCGGATGATGTCGTCGACGCGGTTGATGAACTCGGGTTTGAAGAACTCGAGCGGATCGCCCTGCAGGTTCGACGTCATGATCAACACGACGTTGGTGAAGTCGACCGTGCGGCCCTGGCCATCGGTGAGGCGACCGTCGTCGAGCAATTGCAACAACGTGTTGAACACGTCGGGGTGTGCCTTCTCGATCTCGTCGAGCAGCACGACCGAGTACGGACGTCGCCGCACGGCCTCGGTGAGCTGACCGCCCTCGTCGTATCCGACATAGCCGGGAGGTGCGCCGATGAGCCGCGACACGGAGAACTTCTCCATGTACTCGCCCATGTCGATGCGCACCATCGCCTTCTCGTCGTCGAACAGGAACTCGGCGAGCGCGCGGGCCAGTTCGGTCTTGCCGACGCCGGTCGGGCCGAGGAACATGAACGACCCGATCGGGCGGTTCGGGTCGGACAGACCGGCCCGGCTGCGACGGATCGCGTTGGAGACCACCGTGACGGCCTCGTCCTGGCCGATGACCCGGTCGTGGAGCAGCTCTTCGAGGTGCACCAGCTTGTTGGTCTCGGACTCCATCAGCCGGGTGACGGGGATACCCGTCGCCTTGCCGACGACCTCGGCGATGTCCTCGGCGTCGACCTCTTCTTTGAGCATCGCCTGGTGCTCCTGGAGTTCGTCGAGGTGCGTCGTCGCCTCCTCGATACGGCGCTCGATCTCAGGGATGCGGCCGTAGCGCATCTCGGCGGCGACGTTGAGGTCGGTCTCGCGCTCGACCTGCGTGCGCAATTGCTCGAGCTCTTCCTTGAGCGCCCTGATCGCGTCGATCGCCTGCTTCTCCTGCTCCCAGTGCCGCCTCATCTCGGCGACCTCGGCGTTCAGTGAAGCGAGCTCGACGTGCAGCGCCTCGAGGCGCTCGATCGAGGCGTCGTCGCTCTCCTTGTCGAGCGCCACCTGCTCGATCTCGAGCTGGAGGATGCGCCGGTCGACGACGTCGATCTCGGTGGGCAGCGAATCGATCTCGATGCGCAGCTTCGAGGCCGCCTCGTCGACGAGGTCGATCGCCTTGTCGGGAAGGAACCGGCTCGTGACGTAGCGGTCCGACAGCACCGCCGCGCTGACCAGCGCGGAGTCCTGGATGCGCACACCGTGGTGCACCTCGTAGCGCTCCTTGAGCCCGCGCAGGATGCCGATCGTGTCCTCGACCGATGGCTCGCCCACGTATATCTGCTGGAACCGGCGCTCGAGCGCTGGATCCTTCTCGATGTGCTTGCGGTACTCGTCGAGCGTGGTCGCGCCGATCATCCGCAGCTCGCCGCGGGCGAGCATCGGCTTGATCATGTTGCCGGCGTCCATCGCACCCTCGGCAGCACCCGCGCCGACGATCGTGTGCAGCTCGTCGACGAACGTGATGACCTCACCCTCGGCGTCGGTGATCTCCTTGAGCACCGCCTTGAGCCGTTCTTCGAACTCGCCGCGGTACTTGGCGCCGGCGAGCATCGCCCCGATGTCGAGCGCGATCAGCCGCTTGTTCTTCAGCCCCTCGGGGACGTCGCCGTCGGCGATGCGGGCGGCGAGGCCCTCGACGATCGCCGTCTTGCCGACGCCGGGTTCACCGATCAGTACCGGGTTGTTCTTGGTGCGGCGCGACAGCACCTGGATGCACCGCCGGATCTCTTCGTCGCGACCGATGACAGGGTCGATCTTGCCGCCGGCGGCGAGTGTGGTGAGATCCTGGCCGTACTGTTCGAGGGCGGCGAACTTGTCCTCGGGGTTCTGATCGGTGATGCGATGCGAACCGCGCACCTCGCGCAGCGCCTGGAGCAGCTCTTCTGACGGCACGTCGAGACGATCGTGCATCGCCAGCAGCAGGTGTTCAGCCGAGAGGAAGTCGTCGCGGAGTTCCTTCTGCGACCTCTCGGCGGCGGCGGCGAGGTCGGTGAGCTCCTTGCTCATCCGCGGCTCGGCCCCGCCGTAGGCGCTCGGCAGGGCGGCGACGGCCTCGTCGGCCCTGTTGCGGACCATCAGTGGCGCCTGACCGAGCTTGGTGAGCACCGCAGGAACGATCGTTCCCTCCTGGCGCATCAACGCGCTGAGGAGGTGGTCGGGCGTCAGCTCGGGGTTCGAGCGCTCCTTCGCCTGGTCGATGGCCGCGGCGAACGCCTCCTGCGTCTTCAGTGTCCACTTGTTCGGATCTATCGCCATCGGTATTCCTCACCCTCCCGGTGCACGCGCGTATACGTATCAGTAATGCTGAGTCATAGTGTATCAGGATTTTCGGGAGAATTCGCCCCTCGGCGGAGGAACCTCACGAGTTCGTCACCCACTCGCGCGAGGTCTTTGTACTCGCGCACGTCGCCCGGCATCGCCTCGACCGCCAGGGCGAGCCGCTCGCCGGCGAGCGGATCACGAGCGGCATCGCCAACAGCGGCCAAGTACGTGCGGATCGTGAAGAGGACGCACCCCGTGCGCGGGAACCGGCGCAGCGTCTCGCGCTCGACCCGGACGAACAGCGCGTCGGGTGAGGGCACCGTGGGACGCACCGCCGCCGTCCCGTCGGTCGGCGTGTAGCCGTGGGGTACGTCGATGATCCCCCACCCGAGACGCCAGTAGCTCCGTTGCGGCGTGAGGCGGGTGAGGAAACGGTCGACCGGCTCGCCCAACTGTTCGTCGAGCCGCGGGACCGGTGCGTGCACCTCGCGCAGGGTCAGGCCGAGCTTCGACCGCAGATCCCACCGGTTCGGGAAGCAGACCGAGCCGCCTCCGAACACGAGGCGCCCGTCGCGCTCGACCATCAGGACGAGATCCTCCGCGACCAGCCTGGACGCCGCCTCGAGGGGATGCAGGTCGTCTCGCAGCTCCTGCGCTCCTCCCCGGGAACGCAGGTGCGCGACGACGGCCTCGGCGATCTCGGTCGCTTCATCACCGACGTCGTCGAGCACGGCGAACGCGGTCTCGTGGTGCTCGTCGAGGATCCGTTGCTTCTCGGTGATCCATCCAGCGGCATCGGGCCCGCCGTCGAACCAGTCGGCGAGATCGAGCGGTCGCAGCCCGAGCCGCCACCGGAAGCCCGCATCAAGCCCGGTCAGGAGGAACGGCTCGTGCGGCAACTTCGGGACGATCGGCACGCCCGGAAGGCTACGTCGGCGGCGTGGCGACCATGTCACGCCGCGTCGGACCTCTCCGAGGGCATCCGGCCTTCGGGGTGCGGTGGGGTCACGTACGTTCATCCAGGTGGGAGGAAGGTCACGAAACAAGGCATCGGAACTTATACAGGAGCACTATCCGAACTACGGCCGTCTCGCGGAGCTGGGGACGGACGACCGACGACGGTGGCGCGGACGCTTCACCGAGGACTTCGCTCGCGAGGATCGCCGTCGTTTCGTGACCATCCGCACCGCCGATCCGGACCAGCTGTTCGACAGCCTACTGATGTACTGGGACGTCGGCGCCGGTCCCCCTACGTTCAGCGTGCCCGAGTTCGTTGCGGTGCGCGTTGACCGAGCCGTGCTGTTCCGGTCGCGCGTGGCGTGCGACGACGGCAAGTCGACCGAGAGCCTCGTCGCGATGGTCTACTCGCCGGAGCGGAAGCGCGCCCGCGCGGTCATGTTCGAGCCGGACGACCTCGACAGTGCGCTTGCGGAACTCGACCTGCTGTACGACGAGTTCGAGTCGACGGACCGGCAAGTGCCCACAGAGCAGTAACGGCCCCGCGGCGAGCCACATCGCGACCATTGACGTCGAGTTGCCAGGCCCGCTGGTCACCGCTCGACAGATCGCGATACAGGACAGGTGATACCGAAATGATACCGTCTTGCGCCATGGCGATGACACTGCGGCTCACGGGCGACGAACGTGACGCGTTGCGCGAGCGCGCCGAGATCGAAGGCATCTCGATGCAGGACGCCGCGCGCCGCGCCGTGCGCGACTACATCGCCCGCGCCGAGCATCGTGATCGGGTCGGCGACGCGGCCAGGAGCGTGATGGTCGCACACGGCGATGCCCTCCGCCGTCTGGGTGAATGACCGAGTACCTCGACCTCGACGACGTCGTCGACCTGGCCCGCGTACTGCTCGGCAATCCGCCGCCGATCCGGGACGTCGGACTGCTCGGCTCGGCTGTCGCGCGACCGAGGACGGCCGCGTTCGGGGAAGATGCCTACCCGGACATTTGGACGAAGGCCGCGGCGCTGCTGCAGTCGCTGGTCGGCAATCACGCGCTCGTCGACGGGAACAAGCGCCTCGGATGGCTCGCGACCGCGGTGTTCCTCGAGATCAACGGCGTCGAGATGTCACGCGCGGACAACGACGGGGTCTACGACCTTGTGATCCGCGTCGCGTCGAGCCGCACCGAGGTCGACGAGATCGCAGCGTCGCTCCGCGGCCTCGTCGCCGAGTGATCGGCTCGCCTCAGACCCTGTTCTCGACGGCGAATCGATCGGCAATCGACGGGATCGACGTCGAGAGTGGGGACAGAGCCAGTCGACGGACCCCGACGTGACACCCACTCGGTAGGTTCGGACATGATGGGCACGATCTCGCGCCACCGGCCACCGCACGTGGCGCAGGGCACCTGGCGGCGGGGCGCGATGCACGTGTGGGGCTGGAACGGCATCGACACGGCGTCGGTCGCCTGGATGTACGGCGGGTTCCGGCACGTCACAACCGAGGGACAGCGGAGCGGCTGGCACGACTCGCCCATCTCCTACGGTGCGGTCGGCCGGATCACGATCGACATCGCCGACCACCGGACGCTGTACGCGGCGTCGGTCCAACTCGATCCGATCGGCACCGCGGTGTGGCTGTCGGAGCTGCCCGGGCACGACCATCTCAGCGATTCGCTCGCCTGGTTCGCGCGCATCGCCGGACTCGCCCGCCTGACCGTGACGAGCGGGCGGATCCTCCCGATCATCGACGAATCCGGGCCGTTCACCGTCGCCCGCTGGCGACCGATCGTTTCGCCCGACAGCGAAGGGGAGATCGAAGCCACCATCGACGCGCTGGCGTCAGCGATGCCGCCGATCTGCACCGCCGGCTCCTCGAGCACGGCCCCCCAGATCTACGAGCACCTGGTCGACGGCATCGCCCGGGGCTTCCTTCAGCAGGTCGGCTGGAAGGCCGACGTCGGCCGGCAGCGCAAGCCCGAGGTGCAGGCGCTGCGGGCTACGTTCGGCGCCCTCGCCAAGGCCGATCACGTCATCCGCGGCACGACCGACGAGTTCACCGCGGCGCTCGATCGCCTGCGCGACGAACTCGAGCGCCACCGGCGCCGGGTGCTCGGCGAGCCGGTCGTCGTCCCGCGCATCCGGCTGCTCATCTCCGACGATCCGCTCGACGACTGGGAGGTGCGGGTCGAGCTGGTCGACGATCGCGACTCCCAGCGGTGGTGCACGGCCAGCGACGTCTGGGAACGAAATGATCTCGCCGTCGACGTCGCCCGCGACGAGCGGCACCTCGACGTGCTCAGCGAAGCGGTTTCCGCAACGGTCGCGCGGATCGCCGGGCTGCCCGGTCTCGCCGACCTCGCGGAACAGGTCGAACCGACCGGTGTCGAGCTCGACCTCGACGTCGCCGAGGACTTCCTCGACATCGCGCCCCGCGAGCTGGAGACGCTCGGGATCGAACTCGTCGGCCCCGAGCGCCTGATCCGCACGCGCATCGAGGTCTCGGGCGAGGCCACGCCGGCACCGGCCGACGACCGTCGCAGCCGGTTCGGCACCGAAGCGCTCGTCGAGTGGACGATGCACGTCGGCGATGAGCAGATCTCCGAGTCCGAACTCGAGCGCGCGGCCGTCGCCGGCTCGACGCTCCTCCACACGGGCCATCGCTGGGTGCGCATCGACGCCGATGAACTGCGCCGCAAGCGCGCCAAGCTCAACGAGTTGCGCGACGAACGCTCGGTGGTGACGCCGCTCGAACTGTTGCAACTGGCCAACGACGACGACAGCGCCGACGATCGAGCGCTCGTCACCGTCCACGAGGCCGTCCCGCTCGACAACCGGCCGGGCGACCCCACGACGCCCCGAGACCCGACCGCATCGAACGACCCGCCGGCCGTCGGCGGACTCGACTGGGTCGCGGCGATCCTCGACGGCCTGCCCGACGATCGCCTCGAGGAGACCCTCGAGGCGTCCGACTTCGTCGGTGAGCTACGGCCCTACCAGCGGCGCGGCCTGGCGTGGATGCAGTTCCTCGCCCGGCTCGGTCTCGGGGGCTGCCTGGCCGACGACATGGGCCTCGGCAAGACGGCGACCACCCTCGCCCATCTCCTCGAACGCCCTGGCCCCCACCTCGTCATCTGTCCGCTGAGCGTCGTGCGCAACTGGCGCACCGAATCCGAACGGTTCACGCCGAAGCTCGACGTGCGCATCCACCACGGACCCTCCCGCCACCGCGCTCACGACGACGATGAGCTCTTCAGCAGCGATCCCGAGCGCGAGCTGGTCATCACCACCTACGGTCTGCTGCCCCGCGACATCGAACACCTCGCCGACATCGATTGGTCGACCGTCGTACTCGACGAGGCACAGATGGTGAAGAACCCCAACACGAAGGCGGCTCGGGCGGTGCGCAAGCTGCGGGCGGGCCAGAAGCTCGCGCTCACCGGCACACCGGTCGAGAACCGGCTCAGCGAGCTGTGGTCGATCCTCGATGCCGTGAACCCTGGTCTGCTCGGCAGCCAGCAGTCGTTCCGCCACCGGTTCGGTACGCCGATCGAGCGGCAGCACGACGAGCTGGCGGCCGCCCGCCTTCGCCGGCTGACCCGCCCCTTCGTCCTGCGCCGCACCAAGGCCGACAAGAGTCTGGTGCCCGACCTGCCCGACAAGATCGAGCAGATCGCCTACGCCAAGCTCACCCGCGAGCAGGCGACGCTCTACCAACAGGTGGTCGACCAACTCCTCGCCGACGCCGAACAGGCGAGCGGAATGCGACGGCGCGGCATCGTGCTCGCCGCGCTGACCCGCCTCAAGCAGATCTGCAACCACCCGGCGCAGGCGCTCCGCGACGGCTCGCGGCTCGCCGGACGCTCGGGGAAGCTCACCCGCTTCGATGAACTCGTCGCCGACCTGATCGACCGCGAGGCGGGCGCGCTCGTATTCACCCAGTTCCGCGAGATGGGCGAGCTGCTGAAGCGCCACATGTCCGACCAGTTCGGGCTCGACGTGCCGTTCCTCCACGGCGGCGTCTCGCGCACCGGCCGCGACGCGATGGTCGACGCGTTCCAGGATCGTTCGGGTTCACCGATGCTGCTCATCTCACTGAAGGCCGGTGGCACCGGACTCAACCTCACCGCCGCCAGCCAGGTCATCCACTACGACCGCTGGTGGAACCCCGCCGTCGAGGATCAGGCGACCGACCGCGCTTGGCGCATCGGGCAGGACCAGACCGTCATCGTGCACAAGCTCGTCTGTGAGGGCACGGTCGAGGAACGGATCGGAGAGGTCATCGACGACAAGCGCAAACTCGCCGATGCCGTGGTCGGAACCGGCGAGAAGTGGATGTCGGAACTCTCCACCGACGAACTCCGCGATCTCGTCGTACTGGAAGCCGACGAGTGAGCCGGCCCCGCAAACCGTTCGGTTCGGCGCACCCCGGTCGCCTCCCCGCGACGATGATCAGGGTGCTCGCCGCCGAGATGAGCGACCCGCAGCGATTCCGCCGCGGCAAGCGGTACGCCGCGGACGACGCCGTGCTCGACATCACGATCGAGCCGGGGATCGTCACCTGTGAGGTGCAAGGTTCGCGGGCGACCCCCTACATCGCATCGCTCGAAGTGCGACAGGGCGACGGGATGCCCCTGCGCCGCGACGTGAGCGCGCACTGCAGCTGTCCCGACGACGAGAACTTCGACCGCCACGCCTGCAAGCACGTCGTCGCGACGATGTTGACATTCGGCGACGAACTGATGCTCGAACCCCGCCTGCTCGACCTCTGGCGCGGGTCGACCGGCGCCGACACCGACACCGACACCGATCGGCCGACCGAAGCCGACCGACCGACCGCACTCGGCGAAGTGACCGAACCCCGCTCCCGACACCGACGACGTCACCTCACGCTCGTCCCGACCCGATCCGGCGCCGGTGAGTCAGACGAGGACGACGGCGAACCGAACGAGGACTCCGACGACCCCGATCCGGCCGATCGACACGAACCGCAATACGACACGCTCGCCGACGCGCTCGCTCGTCCGGCGGGCACGGCGCTGCCCGCGCTCGCCGACCTCGCGCCGTTCGACCAGCCGGCACCTACACGACCGGCGCTGGCCGACGTGCTGCGCGACGCGCTCGGCCACATGCGGATCGAGTGGGACTGACCGATCGGCGCTCCCACTCCCGGGGGTATCGCCCGGTGCATCCCGCGGCACGTCTCGGGGCCGGCGCGCACCTACACTGCGCTGCGTGGCCGGGCAAATCTCACCTGTCGTCTCAGCGCTGATCGACAATGTCGAGCAGGTCATCCGTGGCAAGCACGACAAGATCCTCCTCGCCCTGTGCTGCCTGCTCACCGAGGGCCACCTGTTGCTCGACGACGTCCCGGGGACGGGCAAGACGAGCATGGCGAAGGCGATCGCCAACTCGATCTCCGGCTCGTGGACCCGGGTGCAGTTCACCCCCGACCTGCTCCCCACCGACATCACCGGCGTGATGATCTTCGATCAGGCGTCGGGCAGCTTCTCGTTCCGCGAGGGGCCGGTCTTCACAAACATCCTCATCGGTGACGAGATCAACAGAGGAAGCCCGAAGACCCAGTCGGCGCTCCTCGAGGTGATGGAAGAACGTCAGGTCACCGCCGACGGTGTCGGGCGCCCGGTGCCGAGACCCTTCTTCGTGATCGCCACCCAGAACCCGCGCGACTCCCAGGGCACCTTCCCGCTGCCCGACGTGCAGCTCGACCGGTTCTCGATGCGGCTCAGCCTCGGGTACGCCGACCACGACACCGAGGTGTCGTTGCTCGACTCGTTCCACCCGAGCATGGAGAACGAGGTGCTCGCGCCGGTCACCACCCCCGAGGAGATCCAGGCGCTCGTCGCCGAGATCGACGAGATCGAGGTCGCCCGCGGTATCAGCGAGTACATCGTCTCGATCGCCAACGGCACCCGCCGCAGCACCGACCTCCGCCTCGGTATCTCGACCCGCGGGACGCTGTCGATGCTCCGGGTCTGCCGCGCGTACGCCGCCGCCAACGGCCGTGACTACGTCACCCCCGACGACGTCAAGGCTGTCGCCGGGCCCGTGTTCACCCACCGCATGGCGCTCACCCCCGAGGCCGAGCTCCGCGGGGTGCGAGTCGAGAAGGTGCTCGCCGACATCATCGACGAGGTGCCGGTACCCCGCACTCGCGAGGGGTAGCCGATGCTCACGAGATCAGGCCTCGGCGCGGTCGCCGCCGCCGTGCTGCTGGTCGTGCTCGGCATCTGGTGGCAGTACGAGGAGCTGCTGATCGCGGCGATCGGCATCTCGGTGATCGTCGCGTTCGCCGTGTGGGCCTCGCAGCGTCCCTTCCGCGCCACGATCAGGCGCCGCCTCACCTCGGTTCGCGTCCCGCGCGGAAGCCCCGTGCGCGTCGAGTACCGGGTGATCAACGACTCGCGGTTCCGCAGCGGCAGCGCCACGATCATCGACCACTGCGACGGGCAGCCCTCGCGGGTCGACGTCGCACCGATTCCCCCCGACTCGGTCTCGGAACTGTCCGGGGTGATCCCCACCACACGCCGAGGCATCTTCCAGGTCGGCCCGTTCGACATCGAACGCATCGACCCCTTGTGGCTGTCGATCGGAACCCGCACCGACGACGCGACCACCATGGTCACCGTCCACCCGAAGGTGTACGACCTCGTCAGCCCCCACGGAACCACACGGGTCGTCGAGAACGAGTCGATCCTGCGACGGGCCGCGACCGATCCGCTGTCGGGGTTCGTGTCGATGCGCGAGTACGTGCCCGGCGATGATCCACGCCTCATCCACTGGGCGACGTCGGCGCACACCGGAACGCTGATGGTGCGAGAACACGTCGAGGTCAGACGGCCCGAATTCACCGTGCTCCTCGACACGTCGGCGCACCCCGACGCACCCGACGATTTCGAGGAGGCGGTCGACGTCGCCGCGACGCTCGCCGTCCACGGGATCCGGCAGGGTCTCGTCGTGTCGGTGCGCACGACCGATCCCGATCACCCCGGGCACGCGATGGCCCTCGGCGACGAGCGACGGGTACTCGACCTGCTGACACCGGTGCAGCAGACGACCATGGCGACCGCAGTCCCCGTGGCGACGCTCCTGGCCGGAGGCATCCAACAGACGACGCTCGCGATCATCACCGGACCGGCGGGCCCATCGACGCAAATCGCCTCGGCCGAGCGAGCGGTCATCGTTCGGGTCGGTGAGAACGCCTCGGCGATCGGCGGCCGCGGTCTCGCGGTCGTCGATGCCAAGGAGTTCCTGCAGCGCTGGAGGGGATGGAATTGATCCCCGAGGACGTCGCCCTGAGCCGTGCGCGGATCGCCGTCCTCGGCGCGATCGGGTTGGTGCTGGCACTCGCCGCGAGCGGCATCTTCGACCAACGGTCGACGAGTTTGCTGCTCGCCGCCATGATCCCGGCCGCGGCGGCTCTGATCACATGCCCGCGGCAGGCGATCATCCGGCTGGCGGGCGCGGTCGGATCGGTCCTGCTCGCGGTCGGCCTCGTCGTACTGCTCGCCGAGGGCTCGTCCCGCGACGTCCTCGACGCCTTCACGTCGGGCGCTCAACGACTCATCTCGACCGAGTGGCCGAGTCCCGCGACACCGGACCTGCTCGGAACCGCCGCCGCCGGCGTCGCCGGCGCCACCGCGCTGTCCGCGGAACTCGCCCGACATCGGCGCTGGCACATGCTCCCGATACTGCCGCTGCTCGCCGTGTACGTCGTGATCATCGCGACAAGCTCCCCCGGCGGTGCCGACCTCGTCTGGCTCCTGCCGATCGGACTGCTCACCGTCGTGTTCGCGACGCTGCGACCCGGCGCACCGCTCGGCGAACGGGCGACGCTCCTCGTCGGCGAGCGCCGTCTCGTACCGCTCATCGTCGTCGCCGGCCTCATGGCCGCACTCGTCAGCGTGCCGCTCTCGCTCACCGCCCGGGCGGACCCTCGTCGCTACGACGCGCCCGACCGTTCGGCGGCGATCCTCGAACCGATCGAGGCGATGCTCGCGATCCGAGACATCGACCCGCCCCGGGACCTGTACAGCATCGAGGGTGATGATGCGGCGGGAGTGGTGCGCTGGCGTACGGCAGCGCTCGAGGAGTACGACGGGCGGCGCTGGGCCCCGGCGGTCACGATCCGGCCGCTCGGACGGACGCTGGGGCCGGCGACGGGCGAGACGATCGAGATCGACATCTTCTTCCTCGACGAAGACCTGGCCTTGATCCCCCTCCCGGGATCGCCGGTCACCATCGATGCGCTGATCCAAACCGATGTCGACCGCACCGTGGTGCGCATCGACGAGCAGGTCGACGGCGACGTGGCGGTGCACGTCAGATCGAACGTCGCGCCGGTTCGATCCACCATCGATCCCGACTCGGTCGTCCTCCGGGACGTCGACGACACGGTGTCCGCTCTGACCGACATCGCCGAGGCGCTCGCCGAGGACGGCACCATCGTCGAGCGATTGGAGCGGATCGAGCAGCGGATGCGGGACAACTTCGTGCTCGACTCCGAGGCGATCGGCGGCGGACTCCAACGCGCCCTGATCGAGCGCTTCCTGCGCGTGACCCAGCGGGGCAATGCCGAACAGTTCGCCACCGCGTTCGTACTCCTCGCACGATCGCTCGGCGTCGAGGCGCGGGTGGCCACGGGGTTCGTCGTCGAATCGGCCGACGGATCCGTCACCCTCACTTCGTCGGACGTCACCGTGTGGCCCGAGGTGCTCACCGACGAGGGTTGGATCGCGTTCGACCCGGTGCCCGCCGCCGAGGTGTCCGACGCCACTCCCCCACCGGATGAGCCGAGCGCGCAGACGCCCGCCGCGCCGCAGCCGCCGGTCGCCCCGCCACCCGAGCCCGACACCGACACGGACACGGAGGACGACCCGATCCCGACCGGCTCGGACACCGGTATCTCAGGGCTCGGAGCATGGATCGGGGGCATCGGCCTCGTCCTCCTCTTCGTGGTGGCGCCGCTGATCGGCGCGGCACTGCTGGTCGCGGGACTCAAGCGGCGACGGAGGCGACGGCGGCTGTCGGCCCCTCGGCCCGCCGACCGCGTGCGGGGCGCGTGGGCACTTGCCACCGATGCACTCGTCGACGCCGGCCAGAACATCGACCGGTCGCTCACCGACGACGAGATCGCCCGGGGCGGCGAGGTCCTGGTCGAGGGCGCGCAGGGCAACCTGATTCGCCTGGCGTCGATGTCGAGCGCGGCAACCTTCGGCGACCCCGACGAGCCGGACCTTCTCGCCGATGAGGCTGTGGAGTGCCTGGGAGCGGTCGAGTTCGCTCTCGGCTCAAGTCGTGGTCGGGTCCGCCGGCTGCGATGGCGGCTCAGCCTCCGGTCGCTGCGGGCGTCCACCCGCTCGCCCGTGATCGCCTGAGGACTTCAGTCGGCGGGCAGGTCGGGACCCTCGGGCAGCGTGAAGTCGGGGGGCAGCGTCAGGGGCGGAGGCGTCGTCGGGGGACGCGTGGTCGGCGGAATCGTCGGCGGGGAAGTAGTCGGCGGAATCGTCGTGGGCGGATGCGTCGTGGGCGGCACTGTCGTGGTCGTCGTCACCACCGGCGGGCCCGTGATCGTCACGACGGCCGTCGCTGTGGCGCCGGACGGATCGACGATCGTGTACTGCACGCTTCCGACGCCCTGAGCTCCAGCCGCGTTCACGGTGATATGGCGCCCATCGGCGCTGACGGTGATCGACGCGCTCGTGCCGTTCTGCATGGTGACCGTGCTCGCGATGGTCTGAATGCGCAGCGTGGCATTGGCATCGTCGGGGTCGGTGTCGTTGGTGACGATCGCGAACGTACCGCTCCCGCTCGACGCGTCGACGGCATCGTTGACCGCCGTCGGCGCCTGGTTGACCACCGTGACCGTTATCGGCACGTCGGCACCCAGGCCACCGGGATCGGTCACCGTGGTCGTCCAGGCGAACGTGCCGCCCGGAGTGCTGGGCGGGGGGTCGATGGTCAGCTTGCTGCTCGTCGTGGTGACCCAACTCGGCGCTCCGATCGAGCTCGAGATGGTGAGCACCTCGTCGTCGCCGGCGAGGTTGGCGACCAGCAGTTCGCGGATGTCGTTCTTGCCCATCGAGATGACCTGCGGCTGGGCTATCGGCTGTTGATTGACGTCGATCGTGACGGTGCCCGACCGGGTCTGACCACACCCGTTCGCCGCCGTGTAGTTGATGGTGACGTTGCCGTTCTCGCCTGCCGGCGGCGTGTAGACGCCGCCCGCGTAGCCGGGAGGCCCCGACGACTCGGTGACCGTTCCGTTGGTCACATAGGTGGCGAGAGGCACGTTGATCGGCTGCATGTAGCCGGTCTCGAGGAACACGTTCTGTGTCACCGGGACCGACTCCGAACACGCAAGCACATTGACGCGCAGCGTCGCCGCGTCGGAGAACTCGCCGTCGGATGCCTGATAGCCGATCGCGGCGAGCCCGGATGCGCCGGGTGTGGCGCGGAACGTGATCGAGCCGTCGCCATTGATGGTGGCGGAGCCGAGCGTCGGATCCGGTCCGCTGACGATCGATGCCGTGAGGACGTCGCCGTCCGGATCGGTGTCGTTGAGCAGGACGCGGGCGGTGATCGACCCGCCGTTCGACACGTCGGCGTTGTCGTCGACTGCGACCGGAGGGCGGTTCTCCGGCTCACGCACGTTGACGGTGAGTAGTCCGGAGTCGCGCAGGCCTCCTTCGTCGGTGACCGTGAAGGTGGCGGTGATCGTCCCGATGAATCCCGGTGGCGGAGCGATCGTGACCATCTGCGAGTTGAACGACACGCCGCCGGCGGTTGTGACCTCGCTGGCCCCCGTGATGATCAGATTCGACTGATCGCCGTCGGGATCGGTGGCGAGCGATCCCACGGTGAAGTCCTGAGCGATGGCCGGCGCGACCAGGTTCCTCACATCGTCGTGTGCGACCGGGGGCTGATTCGCCGCGGCGACGATCCGCACCGACACGCTCCCGATCGCGATGGCCCCACCCTCGTCGACGACCTGGTACTTCATGCTGGTGGGACCCACGACATCGCCGGCGGTGAAGTTGATCGTGTTGCCCGCACGCTCGGCGGTGCCGAGGGTGGGCGCGGTCGACGACACGACCCGCAGCAGCGCGTCGTCCCCATCGGGGTCGACGTCGTTGCGGGTCAGATCGATCGTTCCGGATTCACCGGGCCGGACGGTGAGCCGATCGAGGGCCGCCACCGGCGGCTGGTTGGTCAACTCGGGCTCGCGCACCGAGATGATGATCGCCGCCGAGGCGCGCAGCCCACGGGTGTTCGTCACCTCGTACGTGCAGCGGAACGCCCCGGTCTGACCGCGTGGTGGCGTGTACTGGACCTGGCCCTCGCCGGTCACGATCGCCGCACCACCGGCCGGGCAGCCCGGGTTGCCGAACAGACTGGGCCGCTCACCCGACGGGTCACCGTCATTGCGTAGCACGTCGATGATCACGGGCGTGTCGACGAAGGTGACCGTCGAATCGTCGCGAGCGAACGGTGGCTCGGGGAGGGCCTCCGGCAGGACGACAACCGCAACCTCGCCGAGCACCTCATGGCCATTGCCGTCGCTGACCGTGTACGTGAAGCGTACGCTCGACCGCTCGCCGGTCTCGTCGACCCCGGACGGCGTGAATTTGATTCCCTCGACGCCGGCATCGACGACGCGTCCGAGATCATCGTCGGGCTGCGAGATGTCGACGATGACCAGTGGATCGTCGTCGGGATCGGTGTCGTTTGCCAAGACGTCGATGATGATCGACGAACCGGCGACGGCGGTCGCGGTGTCGGCGCTGACGACGGGAGGCCGGTTGGGCTCGGCATCGCCGATGACCGCGACGAGCACCGACCCGCGCGCGGTGTGACCGCGGCCGTCGTCGATCTCGTACTCGAACGGAATCAGGTCGTCGGACCCGGGGCCGGCGGTGACCGACAGCAGGTCGCCCAGGACGTCGACGTCGAGCGCGTCGGGGAGCGGTTCGACCAACGAGATCGTGAGGGGATCGCCATCGAGATCGACGTCATTGATCAGCACCCGGACCTCCGTTGGCGTGTTCCGACGAAGTCTCACCGCGTCGGGACGGGCGATCGGGGGCCGGTTGGCGTCGCCGACGCTTGCGACCTCGACCCGTACCTCGACCTCGGCGCCCAGCGCACCGAAGGAGTCGGCCGGGCGGTACGAGAAGACCGCGGTTCCCTTGAACCCCTCGACCGGCCGGAACTCGAGCGCCGCGAGATCGGACGGACCGAGCGTCTCGACGACGGTGCCGACGGCGTCGGCCTCGATCGGAGGAGAGAACGAACCGATGCGCAACGTATCGCGCTCTGGATCGACGTCGTTGAGAAGCACGTCGACGACGACATCGACGCCCGGTCCGGTGTCGGCCTCGTCGGCCGTGCCGGTCGGCGGGAGGTTCGCCGCATCCGCTGGCAGGATCTCGATCATCACCTCGGCGGTCGCCTCGGTGCCGTCACCGTCGGTGATCGTGTACTCGAACCGGTCCGACCCCACGTACCCCGGCTCGGGGCTGTACACGACCGTGGACGCGGTGCCGATCTCGGCGCTACCTCGCTCGGCCGTCCCGACGTCGACGAGCGCGATCGCCTCACCGTCGGGGTCGTAGTCGTTGGCGGTCACGGCGACATGGACGGGCGCACCACCGCGCGCCGTGACCAGGTCGTCGACCGCGACCGGCGGATCGTCGATGCCGTTGTCGTCGGGCTCGCGATCCTCGGGCTCGGCGACGAGTTGATCGTCGACACCCTCGGCGCCCGACCGGCTGAGATCGCCTTCGTCGAGGACCTCGCCCGACTCGCCGAGGAGGAGGGTGCTGTCGTCGTTCTTGTTGATCGGCTCCATCCCCCACGGGTGGACGCTCCACACGAAGTTGCCCGCCGTGTCGTCGATCCAGATCAGATCGACGGTCGCGGTCACCTCGAGCGCGGCGTCACCGGAGATCGAGGCCGGATCCTCATCGATCAGTTCCTGCGAACGCCAGTCGAACTGGACGATCTCGGAAGGGCCCCTGCGCACGAGCGCAGCCGCACTGCCGGCGATCGCGAGCCGATCCGGCCCGTCGATGTCGAGTCCCTCGATGGTCACCCGCTCGTCGATGCCGCCCTCGCCGACACACCAGAGTTCGTCGTCGGCACCGACCCACCCGCAGTCGCTGGGGGGTCCCGGGACCTGGATGACGATCTCGCTCGGGTCGACGTCGGTCGGCAGCGACTGCCAGGCCCCGTTGCCGAGACGGGCACGACGGCCGTCGCGATCGAGCAGGAGAGGACGGTTCCCGACGAGCGACATCAGTGCATCGGAGGTGCCCGCGGAGGAACGCGTCACCGACGCGGACGTCGTTCGCAGCAGCTGTGAACCCACGCGTGACCAGATCGCCCCGTCGGGTCCGACGAGGATCTCACCGGATTGGTCGGCGTCGAAGGAGAACGCGACCGGCTCCCCACCGGTGGGGAGCAACGATGCCGAGCCGGCGGCCGGATCGGCGACGACGAGGCCCGTCGCGCTCACACCCGCGACCGCGTTCCCGGCCCCGAGTTCGGAGACGCCGAGGGGGGGTCCGAGTCGCAGCTCGGCGGTGTCGATCGCTCGCACCTCGCCGTTGTCGTCGTCGAGGACGAACGCGCCGTTCGGCCCCTCGGCGACCGCGAGCTGATCGCCCGGCACCCCCACCTGGAGGCTGGCGAGTGCTCGACCGCCGTATCCATCGGCCAACACGACGCGACCGGTGGGCTGGTGAACGAACCAACGCGTCGCCCGGGACGACGCTGCGTCGACCGCCGGCAGCCCATCGGAGCGCAACACGACCACGAGCGCGACGAGGCAGAACACCGCAGCCGCCGCAGCCGCAATCGTTCTTCTCCAGCTCACCGTCGGAAATTCCTTCCTGGGACGACCCCAGTGCAGAGGGGATGATCGGGCCGCGTCGACGAACGCGCGCCACCTAGAGTTCATCGGCACGTTCGGTCCCCACCTTGAGGAAAACTTTCCGCGGGTGATGCGGACGTTCGCGGGGCGCAGCGCGACACGAACGTCCCGTAGTCTCGGCCTTGATCATGGAGATTGTCGTGCGCACGCCACACGAGCAGGCGGAGCTCGTCGTGCGTGCATCCGAGTCCGACCTGATGCTGTCCGACCTGCTCGAGCGGGTGACCGGGCAGCCGTCGCCACCTGTCGTGACGATCGATGGGCGCTCGGTGTCGACCGGTTCGACGTTCGGATCGTGCGGCATCGTCACCGGATCGGTTCTCTCGCTGCTCGACGCGGTCGCAGACCCACCGCGCGCGGCGATGACACTCGTGCAGGTGGCGGGCACCGGGGCCGGCACGCGGGTCGGCCTCGAACCCGGGGAGTTCCGGATCGGTCCGGGAAGACGGGTGACGGCACCGGAACTCGACTTCGCACCTGTCGATGAATCAGCTATCCAAGTCACGGTACAGGAGGATGGCGCCGCGTCGGTCTCGCACGCCGGCCGGGCGGTGTGGGTCGACGGGATCCCCTGCGAGCCGGCCACGGCGACGCCTTGGACGCACGGTCTTGTCGAGGTCGCCGATCGGGTCTTCGAGCGCCGTACCGACGCCGCCGTCGACCCCCGGCCGAACAGCCGACGTACGGTCGATCGCGATGGGAGGTCGCCGTTCAATCGGCCACCCCGCCGACGTCCACCTCTCGGACCCGACGGCGTTCCCGAGTACTCGCACCTCGACGACGCACTGCGGATGACCACGCTCGACAATCGAGCACTCTGGCAGCGGCGAGCAAGCGATTCGGACGCGTTCCAAATCCCGATCGGCCTGGCGCCCGGACCGGCCGAGGGGTCCGACCGTCGATTGCGCACGATCGCGGTCGATCTGCGGCACGAACGCGGGGTCGGGCTCGTCGGGGGATCCGACTTCACGCGCGCCGCGGCGCGAGGCCTCATCCTCCACGCCTCCATCGGCTTCGGCCCCGCAGATCTCGACATCGCCGTCATCACCTCGATGCCACGAGTCCACGCATGGGAATGGACGAAGTGGCTGCCGCACACCACGGTGCTCGACGATCCCCAGATCCTGTCGAACGAGGCCGAGATCCGCGCCTGGGCGCGATCGCTACCGCCGCGTCCCCACGGTGTACCCGACCCGTCGCCTCACCTGACGATCGTGGTCCTCGACGAGCCGTCCTGGTGGCACGATCGGGGGTCACCACTGCGCGAACTCCTCGCCGACGAGGGCGCACCCGTGCGCTTCGTCGTCCTCGGCGGATCGCCCGAGGAGATCCCGTCCTCCTGTGCGACCGTGCTCGAGGAGCGGCAGGGGCGCGGCTCGGTCCTCGAGTGCTTCTCCGAGAACCTGCGCGTCGAGGGGGTCCATCCCTTCCTTCCCGACGAGTCGATCGCGGTCGATGCCGCACGCCGCCTCGCATCGTTCGACGATCCCGAGCGCGCGGAGACCGACACCCTCACTCGCGAGCTGTCGCTCGAACGGATGCTCGGCCTCGACCATCCCGATGGCGGTACGATCGCCGCCCGCTGGATCGCGGCGCGCGGCGCGCCGACCCTCTGCGCACGGATCGGCCGCTCGTCCGCCGGCATCGTGGAATGTCCGCTCGGGGACGGAGCACTCGGCCTGCTCGTCACCGGCGCCAACGACTCTGGAACCGGCGTGTTCCTCGAGGGTCTGATCGTCGGACTGGCGATCGACCATCAGCCCGACGATCTCAACTTCGTGTTGATCGATCTTTCCGGACGTGGAACGTTCGCGGCGTGCGCCGACCTGCCACACACGGTCGAGGACGTGGTCGATCCGGCCCCCAACAGGCTCACACGAATGCTCCGCTGCATGCGCGCCGAGATCGCCTTGCGCGAGCAGACGATGCGCGATCACGGCGCCGACTCACGGTCCGCCTACGCCGAACTGCGCGACGTGCCCACGCTCCCGCATCTGCTCATCGTCCTCGACGAGGTGGCACCATCCGAACCGGAGCGGTCCGAGTTCGTCGCGTCGCTCCTCGACATCGTCGCCGACGGCACTCCGTGCGGCGTCCACATCGTCGCGGCGACACACCGGCCCGCCGCCGTCGACCGGTCGATATCGAGCGCGGCCCGACGCCGGCTGTCGTTGCGCCTCGATGCGCAAAGCGATGTCCCCGAGACGTCCCCGCCGCGGTTCGTTCCCGGGCGGGCGGTGCTGCACGACGGCGACAGCATCACCTCCCTCCAGACCCCCGACGCGTTCGGGGCCACGCTCGGCGCTCGTTCGCCACACGCGATCACACCGTTCGTGATCGGCAGGGAACCCGGCGCGATGGAGCGCCGACTCATGAGGCTCAACGCATTGGCGCCCGACAGGTCGGACGATCCGCGGCTGGCCGGTGTCGTCGAGACGATCGTCGAGGCGGCGACGGGACTCGGCCAGCACGAGCAGCGCCGGCCCTGCCTCCCTCCGCTCCCGCTCGAACTATCGTTGCGCGAGATGCTCGACCGGTTCGCCGGCGACGGTGTTCCGTACGCGCTCGAGGACCTGCCCGACGAGCAGCTCCAACCACCGCGCTGGTGGCAGCCCGGTCCGCTCGGTGGGCTGGCGATCCACGGCGGCTCCCCGAGCGAGCGAACCGGCGTACTGCTGACGCTCGCGATGGGAATCGCGATGCGCTCGTCGGCCGAGGATGTCCACCTGTACGTGCTCGGCGACACGGCGCCCGATGCCGATGGGGTCGATGACGAGGTCGACGGTGAGATCGACGTCGAGGTCGGCTCACGACTCGCTCGCCTCGGATCACTCCCACACACCGCTGCGGTCATCGGGCTCGACGACGGCGATCGTATCGACGCGCTCGTGCAGCACCTCGACGAGGAGATCACGCGGCGCGCCGATCTCGCCGAGCAGTGGGGTGGCGCGGATCGTGTCGCGGCGAGCGAGCCGGCGATCGCGATCTTGATCGACGACGCGGGCAGACTTCGCGACCGACTGCGGAGGCGTGAGGGTGGCGACGGGATCCTGATCGACCTCGAACGGGCGATCCGCGACGGCGGCCCCTACGGAATCTGCGCCGTCGTGACGGCGACGGAGAGCCGCTTCTTCCCGCGCACGCTGCCCGAGACGTTCGACCGACTGGTTCTCGGCCCGGACGATCCCGCCGAACTCACCACGCTCGGGCTGAGCATCACCGACTTCTCCGCGACAGTGCCGGGGCGCGCACTCCGGCCGGCGGGTCCGAGCGAGGTGCAGATCGCCGCGCCGCCCGACGACATCGCCGCCGCGATCGTCGAAATCGCGGCCGAACCGGCGGTCGACCGGCCTCCCCACCCGATCACACCACTCGGTCCGGGCGACGATCTGGGCGGTCCGAGATGACCGTGCGACGCGGCGACGGGATCGGTCTCGAGATCGGATCGACCGTCCTGCGAGCGGTCCGCATGTCGGCGGACGAGCCCGATCTCGTCGCCGCGGTGAGCGAGGTGGTGATCGGGCGACCCGATGACAACACGATGACGATCGACGCCCTGATCCGGGCGCGGGCTCAGGTCGGTGCGGTCGACGTGCCCACGAGAATCGCCTGGTTTCCCGCGGGGGCGACGCTCCAGCGTCTCGACGCAACCGGTCGCACCGGGATCGAGCTGAACGAGATGCGTCACGATCTCGCCGAGCGCCTCGACATCGGATCGACGATGCTGATCGACGCGGATGCGCGCCGTTGGATGATCGCCCTCAAGTGGGATCACGCCGCGGCGTGGAGACTGCAGGAGTTGGTCGAACGGGCCGGATTCGTCGACGTCGACCTCGAACCGGCGCCCGTCGCCGCCCAGCGGGTCCTGCCGCGCGAGATGGGCGTCGTCCGACGCGACGCTGAAAGCGGCCATGCCTGGGCGGGCGCCTACGACGAAGCCGGCCCCGTCGCAGCTGCATCGGTGCCCCCCGGCTCGAGGGAGTACCCCGGGCTGGCGACCGCGCCGGCGGCGGTCGGATTGCATCATCTCTCCGAAGTGCTCGACGAGGCGGAACTAGATGCCGAACTCGGGCGGATCGTCGGCGCGACGCTCGGCCGGAGGTCGGGCACGGACGAGCTCGGCGCCAAGCTCCGCGTGGCCGAGACCTCGTACCCGCCGTTCCCCGCGCACGACCTCCGGGCTCCGCAGCGCGTGGTCGTCGCGCTCGGAGCGGCGATCGGTGCAGCCGGTCTGGCAGGCCGGCTCCGGCCGGTCGACGTACTCGCGCCGACAGGCCAGCTATCCGACATGATGCCCCGTCCATGGGCCATCGAACGTGTCGTCAGCGGGGCGCCGCTCGATGAACGGTCGGCACCGACAGCGTTCCAGCAGTTCAGGTCGCGCGTCGGCGCATTCGTCAAACGGTGATCAAACGGTGATCGTCTACTCGTCGTCGTCGAAGATCGACGGCCGCTGGCCGAAGACGGCGAGCGCCTGTCGCAGCGGCACGAGATCGCCGCCGCCCTGGCGTCGATCGGCCGTGCCGATCGCGTAGAGGGCTAGTTCGCGGGCCTTTTCGAGTTCGGCTCGGAGTCGGCGATTCTCCAGCTCGAGCGCCATGATCCTCCGAATGCCCTCGAGGTTCATCCCCTCGGCGGTCAGCTCGGCGATGCGATGGAGGATCGCGATGTCGGCATCGCTGTAACGCCGGTTGCCGCCCGCTGTTCGCGCCGGACTCACCAGCCCGCGGCGCTCGTAGATGCGCAAGGTCTGTGGATGCATTCCGGCGAGTTCGGCGGCGACCGAGATGACGTAGACCGCCTGGGTGCGCGTGGGCCCGCGGCCCTGCCGCGGCGTGCCCATTTCGTCGTTTTCGACTTCATTGCTCACGAGTCGATGTCCCTGTCGATCTGTCTGGACGATGCCCTATGGCCGAGATTCTCACGTCACGCTTCGGGGGTTGATCGTAGTTACCCGCGCCAGTTCGTCGATCGCCGCGCGCTGCTCGTCGCTGAGCTCGCGTGGCACATCGACATCGACGGTCACGATGAGGTCGCCCGTGCGCTTCTTCGTCTCGATGCCACGGCCCCTGACGCGATGCCGGCTGCCGCTCTGGGTGCCCGGCTTGAGCCGCAGCGTGACCTGCCCGCCGTCGAGCGTCGGCACCTCGATGTCGTCCCCGATCGCGGCCTCGGCGAATGTGACCGGCACCCTGACCGTGAGGTCGTCGCCGCTGCGCCCGAAGAGTTGGTCGGGCTGCACCGTGATGTCGACGAGCAGGTCGCCCGCCGGACCGCCGTTGTGACCCGGACCGCCTCGACCCTTGAGCCGGATCGTCTGTTGGTCGCGAACGCCTGCGGGCAGACGGGTCTTGACCTCGCGCGGTCGCTTCTCGATGCCGGTCGCATGGCACGTCGGGCACGGGTCATCGATCACCGAGCCCCGTCCCTGGCACACGCGACACGGCGACGAGAACGAGAACATCCCCTGGTTGTCGTCGACGACACCGCGGCCGCCACAGCTTGAACAGACGCGGGGCGAGGTTCCCGGTCGGGCGCCGATTCCACCGCAGGTCGAGCACTGCGCATCGGTGGTGAGATGCAGCGTGGTCGTGATCCCCTGCGCGGCATCGGCGAAGTCGAGGGTGAGGTGCGTCTGGAGGTCTGCTCCGCGCCGCGGGCCGACGCCCGATCGTCCGGAGCCGTAGGCCGTGCGGCCTCCACGACCGAACATGTCTCCCAAGATGTCGCCGATCCCGCCGTCGCCCATGTCGCCGACGTTGAACGAGAAGCCTCCGGGCCCGCCCGGGGCTCCACCCATGCCGCCCATCGGGCCCATCCGACGGACCTCGTCGTACTCCTCACGGCGCTCGTCGTCGCCGATGACGTCGTAGGCGCTCGTCACTTCCTTGAAGCGCTCTTCCGCGGCGTCGTCACCCGGGTTCTGATCGGGATGCAGCTTGCGGGCGAGCTTGCGGTACGCCTTGGTGATCTCCTTCGCGGAGGCACCCTCGTCGACGCCGAGCGTCTCGTAGTAGTCCTTCTCGTACCATTCTCGCTGTGCGGTCATGAGCGTGTCACCTCCCAGGTGATCTGTGTTCGCCGGTCGCTTGTCCGGGTGATCCGTGTTCGCCGGTGATTTGTCCGGCTGGTCTCGGACTCAGTCGCGGGTGCGGACCATCGCCGGCCGGAGCGTGCGCCCCTTCCAGCTGTAGCCGCTGCGGAGCACCTCGGTGATGACGGTGTCGCCGCCGTCGCCCGGTTCGTGGGCCACCGCCTCGGCGACCTCGGGGTCGAATGGCCGACCCTCGAGATCGAGTGTCTCGAGGCCGAGGCGCTTGAGTTCGCCGAGCATCTGGCTGAGCAGCGGACCGACCTCTTCGGGATGGTTGAGGTAGGCGGCCTCCGCAGCGTCGAGTACTGGCAACAGCGCCGAGGCGAGCTGCCCGGCCGCCCGCTCGGCCTCGGCCCGCGCCTGGGCGGCCGAACGCTTGCGGAAGTTGTCGAAGTCGGCCTGGATCCGCTGCGCGAGCTGCGTGTACTCGTCACGTTCGGCCATCACGGTGAGCACGTCGATCTCGGCGAGGTCTTCCGGGCGCGGGATCGTGTCGGTGACATCGTCGATCTCGCTGGCTCGTTCGGGCGCGTCGTCGTCGGAGGAGAGGTCTGGCGGCGAGGCCGGTGCGGCGGCACCCGGTATGGGTGCCGCCGTCTCGGCGTCGGTCATTCCCGCCAGCTCGGGGTCGACGAGGTCGCCGTCGCCCATGTCAGCGGACATGTCAGCCCTCGTCGTCGACGATCTCTGCGTCGACGATCTCGTCGTCGTCGACCGAGCCGGCACCATCGCCGCCCTGACCGGTCGCCGACGACCCGGCTGCTCCGGCATCCTTGGCGGCGTCCTCGTACAGCTTCTGGCTGAACGCCTGGCTGGCGGCCATCAGTGCCTCGGTCGCGGACTTGATCGCGTCGAAGTCGGTGCCGTCGAGGGCCTTCTTCAGGTCGGCGAGCGGCTGTTCGACCGCTTCCTTCTCCTCGTTCGGGACGTTCTCGCCCTGCTCGCGGAGCACCTTCTCGGTCTGGTAGACGAGCGAATCCGCGTTGTTACGGACCTCGGCCTCGTCGCGCCGCTGGCGGTCCTCCTCGGCATGCGCCTCGGCGTCCTTCACCATCTGATCGATGTCGTTCTTGTCGATCGTCGACTGCCCGGTGATGGTCATCGACTGCTCCTTGTCGGTCGCCCGGTCCTTGGCCGCGACGTGGACGATGCCGTTGGCGTCGATGTCGAAGGTGACCTCGATCTGCGGGATCCCGCGCGGCGCGGGTGGCAGGTCGACGAGCTGGAACTTGCCGAGCGTCTTGTTGTAGTTCGACATCTCGCGCTCGCCCTGGAGTACGTGGATCTCGACCGACGGCTGGTTGTCCTCCGCGGTGGTGAACACCTCGGTGCGCTTGGTCGGGATGGTCGTGTTGCGCTCGATGAGCTTGGTCATCACGCCGCCCTTGGTCTCGATTCCGAGCGAGAGCGGGGTGACGTCGAGCAGGAGTACGTCCTTGACGTCGCCTCGCAGCACGCCGGCCTGGACCGCTGCGCCGATGGCCACGACCTCGTCGGGGTTGACCGTCTTGTTCGGCTCCTTGCCGGTGAGGTCTTCGACGAGATCGGTGACGGTGGGCATCCGGGTCGACCCGCCGACGAGGATCACGTGGTCGAGATCGCCCTTTGAGACGCCGGCGTCCTTCAGCGCCTGCTCGAACGGGACGCGGCAACGCTCGATGAGGTCGGCGGTGAGCTCTTGGAACTTCGCCCGCGAAAGCGACTCGTCGAGATGCAGCGGACCGTCGGCCGTCGCGGTGATGAACGGCAGGTTGATCTGCGTCTGCTGGACCTGGCTGAGTTCGATCTTCGCCTTCTCGGCGGCTTCCTGGAGGCGCTGCGAGGCCATGCGATCGGTGCTCAGGTCGACGCCGTGCGCGGCCTTGAACTGATCGACGAGCCAATCGATGATGCGCTGATCCCAGTCGTCGCCGCCGAGGGTCGTGTCGCCGTGGGTCGACTTGACCTCGAAGACGCCATCGCCGATCTCGAGCACCGACACGTCGAAGGTGCCGCCGCCGAGGTCGAAGACGAGGATCGTCTCGTCTTCGGAGCCCTTTTCGAGGCCGTAGGCGAGCGCCGCCGCTGTCGGCTCGTTGATGATGCGCAGGACCTCGAGTCCGGCGATCGTGCCCGCTTCCTTGGTGGCGGTGCGCTGGGCGTCGTCGAAGTACGCGGGAACGGTGATGACCGCCTGCGTGACCGTGTCGCCGAGGTACGACTCGGCATCGCGCTTGAGCTTCATCAGCGTGCGTGCGGAGATCTCCTGGGCCGTGTAGATCTTGCCGTCGACGTCATCGGACTTCCAGTCGCCCTCACCCATGTGACGCTTGATCGAACGGAACGTGCGATCGGGATTGGTGATCGCCTGACGCTTGGCGACCTCGCCGACGAGTACCTCGCCGGACTTCGAGAACGCGACGACCGACGGGGTCGTGCGGGCGCCCTCGGAATTGGGGACGACGACGGGGTCGCCGCCCTCGAGGACCGAGACGACCGAGTTGGTGGTACCGAGGTCGATACCGACTGCCTTTGGCATGGATTTCTCCTTGTTGCTGCTGTGATCTCTTGCGAACAGTCCCTTCAACATAGAGGTTGATCACCGCCGACGCAACCTGTGAGTCAGGAAACTTGAGTCGTCTTGACTCAAGTACTGCCGGTCGAGGTTCCGGCCGCCCGACCGTGTCTCCGACCGTGT
>CBDUYD010000021.1:0-27236 GCA_965371355.1 uncultured Ilumatobacteraceae bacterium | reverse complement strand
TGGCGAACCGGCTCGCACCGATCGTGCCCGCGCCGACGGCGAGCCCGAAGAGCAGCCGGCGTCGGCTGATCCGGTGCTGCGGGCGAGTGGAAGGATCGGTCATCGAATCGAGCGAGTGGACACGCACTCGGGCGTGTCCCGTGCGGTCGAAACGACAGTCTATGACAGATTCGCCACATCGCTGTCACGCGACCGCAACATCGTGCACGCCCGCTCCGGCGCCGGCCCCCTCGAACTGTCAAACTCGCGGTCGCCGCTCATGTCCGGTGGGCGAATGCGCAAGGGAGCGATCTTGAAGGCAGTCCTGTACCACGAGACCGGCGGTCCGGAGGTCCTCCTCCACGATGACGTCCCCGACCCCGAGCCGGGCCCGGCCGATGTGGTGATCGACGTGGCTGCGGTCGCGCTCAATCGACTCGATGTCGTACAGCGCAACGGCTGGTTCGAGATGCCCGGATTCACCCTTCCCCACATCGCCGGCATGGATATCGCCGGCACGGTCAGCGAACTCGGATCGTCGGTGACGGACTTCGCGGTCGGCGACCGCGTGGTCGTCGATCCATCGATGGCAGGGGTGAGCGACGACTCGAAGCTGGCGGGTATGGGCGACCTGCGTGGCGAACTCGGCATCCTCGGGGCGACGCTCGATGGCGGCTACGCCGAGAGGTGCCTCGTACCGGCGTCGCACTGTCACGCAGTCCCCGAACAGATCTCGTTCGAGCAGGCCGCGACGTTCCCGACGTGTTTCCTCACCGCCGGCCACGCCCTGTTCCGGGTCGGGCGTCTCGACGATGGCGAGACCGTGATGATCCACGCGGCGGGCTCGGGTGTCTCGGTCGCCGGGATCCAACTCGCCAAACACGCGGGCGCAACCGTGCTCGCTACGGCGGGGAGTGACGAGAAGTGCGAGCTGGCACTCGATCTCGGAGCCGACCACGTTCTCAACAACCGAACCGGTGACGTCGTCGCTTGGGCCCGCGATGTCACCGCAGGGGCGGGTGTCGACATGGTGTTCGACCATGTCGGCGCGGCTCTGTTCGGGCCGTCGCTGTTCTCACTCGGCCATCAGGGCCGACTGGTGTGCTGCGGCAACTCGTCTGGAGACGAAGCGACGATCCCCTCGCTCGGGTACCTGTTTCACAGCGGCATCAGCATCATCGGCTCGGACCCTTACGAACCAGGAGAGATGGGCCCGCTGTGGGAGATGTTCTGCGCGGGTGCCTTCCACGCCGTCATCGACTCGGCCTTCCCGCTCGCCGACGCCGCCGCGGCGCAGGAGAAGCTTCGGTCCGGCGACTTCTTCGGCAAGATCCTCCTCAAGCCCTGATGTCGCGCGACGCTCCGTATCCCGAGTTGAAGACGACCCACACGATGGCCCGTGTCGGGCGACCCTGGACCGACTACAAGCCTCCGGCGGCGGCGCCCGTCTGGAACGTGATCCAGGGGCTCGGTTCGTACTACGTGCTGCTCGCCGCACTCGAACTCGAAGTATTCGACACGATCGGTGAACTCGGCCCGAGTCCGGTCGAGGACCTGGCCACCCATCTGCACGTATCCGAGCCCCATCTCGGATCGTTGCTCGACTCCCTGGTAGCGCTCGAACTGCTCGACCAGTTCCGCGACGTGTATTCGCTCAACGACGCGGCGCGTCGGTATCTCGTCTCCGACGGCCCCGCGTCGATGGCACAACTCATCGCGGTGGCGCCCGGGCCCCACGAGAACTGGACCCGTCTGGCCGACACGGTGCGCAGCGGGCGTCCCTCGCAGCCGATCGACGACGACCCGGCGGCGTTCTACGTCCCTCTCGTCGAAGGCACGTTCACGACGATGCGACGTTGTGCGGCGCGCGCCGACCGGCTGATCCGCTACCGCGACCTCACCGCACCGCGGGTTCTCGATCTCGGTGCCGGAGGAGCGCCATGGTCGATCTCGATCCTCGAGGCCTGTCCCGACGGGCGGGCCGTCGTCAACGACCTTCCCCTCGTGATCGACGTCGCCCGACGCACGACCGCCGAGGCGGGGGTCGACGACCGCTGCGAGTTCCGGGTGGGCGATTTCCACGACATCGAGATCGAAGATGATCAATACGACCTCGTCGTGCTCGGCCACGTCTGTCGAACGGAGGGTCCCGAAGGCGCCCGCCGGTTGATCGGCCGGGCGTTCGCCGCGCTCCGACCGGAGGGACGGCTGTTGCTCACCGACTACTTCGTCGACCCGGAACGCAAGTTCAATCCCCATGCGGTGCTGATGGGCACGACGATGATGACCAGCACGGTCAATGGCTTTCCGATCGGCAACGTCGACACCACCAGATGGATGGGCGAGGCCGGTTTCGAGGCGCTGCGGCTGATCGAACCGATCGGATTCCAGTTCACCTACGTCGCCACGAAACCGAGGGCCCGTCCATGACCGAACGCATCGACACGCTGATCACCGGCTGGTACGTGGTCACGATGAACGAGCATCGCGACATCATCCGCAACGGCGCGGTCGCGATCCGGGGCAACACGATCGTCGCGGTCGGCAAGGCCGGCGACCTCGGGGCCCGGTACGAGGCCACCGAAACGGTGGGGGGAGACCGGTTCGTCGTCACCCCCGGCCTCGTCAACACCCACATCCACATCACCGGTGAGCCCCTCACCAGGGGCTACGTCCCCGACGACACGCCGTTCGAGGAGAACGTGTTCGTCTGGCTGTGCCCCCTCTATTCGGTCTACACCGCTCAGGAGGAGCGACTGTCGGCGCAACTCGCCTCGGTCGAGATGTTGAAGACCGGGACGACGTCGTTCCTCGAGGCCGGCACGATCCGCTTCATCGACGAGGTCCTCGACGGTCTCGACGAGGTCGGCATCCGGGGCCGGATCGGCAAGTGGGTATGGGATCTGCCTCCCGAGCCGGACGTCTACAAGCAGGACACCGACGAAGCGATCGCCAACCTGCACGACACGATCGAACGCTGCAAGGGAGCGGCGGGCGGCCGCCTCGGCGCCTGGTCGATGGTCGTCGGCCACACCACCTGCTCCGACCCGCTCTGGCGCGGGGCACGGGAAGCGGCCGACCACCACGGCGTCGGACTCAACTTCCACATGAGCCCGGCCGACCTCGACCCGAAAGGCTTCGTCGCCGAATTCGGCCAGCGCCCGATGGTCCATCTCGACGAACTGGGTGTGCTGGGGGCCGATACGGCGATGGCACACTGCGTCCACGTCGATGACAATGAGATCGGCATCATCGCCCGCGCCGGTTGCTCGGTGGCGCACTGTCCGACCACGGCGCTCAAGGTGGCCTACGGCATCACCCAGATCGGCAAGATCCCCGAGATGGTGACCGCGGGGATCAATGTGAGCATCGGCATCGACGGGAACAACGCGTCGAACTACTCCGACATGCACCGGGCGACCTACCTCGTCGCCGGCCTGTTCAAGGACGCCCGGATGGACCCCCAGATGTTCCCCGCGGAGATGGCCTACGAAATGGCCACCCGCGGCGGCGCCCGAACGATGCTGATCGACGATCAGATCGGCTCGCTCGAGGTCGGCAAGCGGGCCGACGTCGTACTGCACGACACCGATCGGCCCGAGTGGCGACCGCTGCTGAACGTGATCAACCAACTGGTCTGGTCGGCCGACGGTCGCGGGGTGCACACCGTGTTCGTCGACGGAGCGAAAGTGGTCGACGCGGGGCGCATGACCACGATCGACGAAGACGACTTCTACGAGCGGTGCCAGCGGGCGGGAGAGGCGATCACGGCCCGCTCCGGCCTCCCCGACAAGTCGAAGTTCCCGATCCTGTAGCGCAGGCCCGGCGGGGCGGTGGGGCGACCCCCCGGCGCACAGGTCCCTGCTCCCGGGCGGCTGGAACGGGAATCAGATCAAGGTCACGTTGGGGAGCGGCAGACCGAAAAGGGGGATCGGGTCGACCGCAGGGCCCGTGGTTCCGCCGCGGCGCACCTCGAAGTGCAGGTGTGGAGCGTTCGACGCCGCGTTCCCGCTACTTCCCATGTAGCCGATCACGGCGCCGCGCTGCACGGCATCACCGACCGAGAGTCCGTCCTCGAACGCATCGAGGTGGTGGTAGCGGTAGATGTCGCCGTTGACGTCCTCGATGATCCAAGCGTTGCCCTGAGCTCCGGCGAGCACGCGCTGGCCGGCGAGCACACCCTCGACACAGGCGAGGAGCGGCTGACCCGGCTGACCGTCGACGCGCCACATGTCGACGCCGCGGTGGCCGCCGGCACCGTTCGAATAGCTGCTGCCACCGAAGTTGTCGACCAGCGTGATGCCACCGGACGTGTCACAGGGAAACGAGATCGCACCCTCGGTGCGCCAACGCTCGGCCGTCTCGACCGCATTGGCCGATCCGGAGACCGCCGGGGTCCCGGTCGAGGTCTCGGTCGACGTCTCGGTGGGGAGGCCGAACGCCGTCGTCCCACCGATGCGCTGCAGACCGATCGCACCGCCTGCGAGGCCGAGCGCAGAAATGATCAGACGGCGACGGCCGAGGGTAGGTTGGGAGGGCATGGCAGGTCGGCGGGTTCTCGTGAGTGGCATGGGTGGCGAACTGGGCACGCTCGTCGCCACGTTGCTCGAGGACGAGCCCTGGGTCGGAGAGTTGGTGGGGATCGATGCAGATCCTCCGCGCCACCGGCTCAAGCGTACGACATTCCACCGGATTCGACCAGGCGAACACGACCGCGCCGTGCGCACGATCGTCGACTTCGATCCGCACGTGGTCGTCTACATGGGGGTCTGGGAGCCCGACGCTCGCGCCGCTCCGAGGCCCGCGGCGGCGCTCACCGACGAGAGCGTGACCACCGTGCTCGGTGCGGCGGCCGAATGCGCGTCGCTCGAGAGCATCGTCGTTCGCAGCGGTATCGAGGTCTATGGCCGGGGCAAGGGATCGCCCACCCGGCCGGTCGAGTCGAGTCGCCGTCGACCGACGAGCGGCTGGGGCCGCATCGTCGAGAACATCGAACGCACCGCGCTGCGCGTGGGTGACCGGGTCGGCATCACCGTCGGCACACTGCGCCTGGCACCGGTGCTCGGAAGACATGTCCCCTCGCCGCTCGGTCGGCTCCTGCGCCAGCCGGTCGTGCCGTTCAGCCTGCTCGCCGATCCACCGTTCGCGGTGATCGAAGACCGCGACGCCGCACGCGCGTTCGTCGCAGCGGCCGAGCAACGGCTGTCGGGGCCGCTCAACGTGGTGGCGCCCGGGGCGATCACGGTGCGTCAGGCCGCTCATCGCGGTCACCGGATGACCGTGCCTCTGATCGGTCCCGAGTGGCGTATTGCGAGGCCGGCTTCCTACATGCTCGGCGCCCCGATCCCCGATCACGTGCAAGAGCTCTTGCATCGTGGCCGTCTCGCCAACGGGTCCGCGATCGAATCCGTGCTCGGCATCGCTCCCGAATCCAGCACGGTCGATGTGATCGACAGCCTGTACTCGTGGCCGAGCGTGATCCACCGTCCCGCGCGACGGCAGGTGGCCTGACATGGCCTCGCTCGGCAACGTCATCGAGTTCCCCGCCC
Organism: uncultured Ilumatobacteraceae bacterium; assembly: GCA_965371355.1. Taxonomy (GTDB): domain Bacteria; phylum Actinomycetota; class Acidimicrobiia; order Acidimicrobiales; family Ilumatobacteraceae; genus JASJHI01. The sequence continues at coordinate 21,708 of CBDUYD010000021.1, read as the reverse complement.
GGCAGATCGCCGGGGTCGGCAGCGCCGCGTCCGACGCCGTGTCCGATGCGGTCACGGCCGCGGGCGCCGTCGTGAGGGGTATCGGCTTCGACGACACGGGATCGGTCGACGACTGGGGCCGCGATCCCGCACTGGTCTCGACGATCATCGATCTCTCCCGCCTCCGCTGGGACATCGCGACCGCCGGATTCGAGCTGTTGCCCGAGCAAAGCGGCGCACTCGTGGTCACCAATGCCCGCCGCTACGCGCTCGCACCGATATACACCGCCTTCGCCCTGACCAGGGCACTCGACCGGCCGGTCCGCTTCGTGGGACGCCCCGACGATGCTCCGGTCGGCGCCTTCGTCCGGCGGATCGGCGGACTGCTCGACCGTCCCGACGAAGTCGAGGGTGCCCTGCGCGGCGGCGATCTCGTCGTGGTGGGCGCAGCGCCACGCACCCGGACGCGCGACGTGGGCGTGATCGACCACGCGCTGATCGGCGCTGCGGTCGGCGCCAAGGTCGGCGTTTTCCCAGCGGCGACCACGAGCACGCCGTTCGGCCGCCAGGCCCGCGTCGAGATCGGCGAGCGGGTCGCCGCACCGCGGTCGCGTCGCGGTCCACTGGCCGAACTCGAACTGGCCGACCGGCTCCGCGAGCGGATCCACATGATGCTCGACGAGATGGGCGACATCCCGACCGGAACCCCACTCGACTGGTTGCCGTTCAGCGGGCTGGGCAGCCACTGATGGCGGCACGGGTGGTGCGACGTAGATGACCTATCTCCGCGCCGACGACGGCGCCCGCATCCACTACAACGTCACCGGTCGGCCAGGCGCTCCACCGGTGCTGTTCATCCAGGGTCTCGGCGTCGGCAAGAACGGCTGGGTCCTCCAACGTCTGGCGACCGCCACCCGCTACCGGGCGATCGCACTCGACAACCGCGGTGCGGGGCGCAGTGACAAGCCGCACGGCGAGTACTCGCTCGAGCAGATGGCCGACGACGCGATCGCCGTGCTCGACCACGCCGGGTACGCGGACGCCCATGTCGTCGGAGCTTCGATGGGCGGCGCGATCAGCCAACTCGTCGCGGTCAAGTACCCCGACCGCGTCCGCTCGTTGACGCTCGCGTGCACCGCCGGCCGCAATCATCCGTGGCGCGAGGAGCTGTTGGGCGAATGGCGCGACGCAGCGCTCGATCGAGGGATCATCGCGATGGGCCAGGAGGCCGCCCGCTGGGTGATCGGCCCGCGATCGTTCAGACGGGTTCTGCCCGCGATCGGTTGGCTCGGTCCGTTCGCTCTCGGCAGACCGGCGTACGCGTTCGCCGCGCAGTGCGACGCCATCATCAATGTCGACACATCGATGGCCGACCGGCTCGCCGACCTCGACGTGCCGGTGTTCATCGTGGTCGGCAATCAGGACGTGCTCACCCCGGTCGGCGACAGTGAGGAGCTGGCCGAGCGGATCCCGACCGCCGAGTTGGCCATCATCAGCGGCGCGGCACACGGGCTGATGTTCGAGCACGCCGGTACGTTCAACCGTGTGCTTCTCGAGTTCCTCGGACGTGCCGAGCACGCGTACCAGGCGCGCGGCGGTGCCCGAGCGTCGACCGAGATGAGCGCCACCGGCTAGTGCGGGTCGTCGTCATCGGCGCGGGCCTCGCCGGGCTCGTTGCGGCGCGAGAACTCGTCGCCGCCGGAGCCGAGGTGAGCGTGCTCGAGCGGGGACGATCGCCGGGAGGTCGGCTTGCGACCCGCAGGATCGGCGACGCCACATTCGACCACGGCGCACAGTTCTTCACGGTCCGGACGCCCGCGTTCGCCGGCACGGTCGAACGGTGGGTCGCCGCCGGACTCGTCGACATCTGGAACCACGGCTTCGGTGAACCGGACGGCCATCCCCGCTACATCGCCCCGCGGGGGATGAACTCGCTCGCCAAGGAGCTCGCCGAACCGCTCGGAGTACACCCCTCGGGACGCATCGAACTCGACACGATGGCGTTCGCCGTCCGACGATCCGAGCCCCGTGCCACGCCCGGGGCCGCCACGGATACGGCCACAGTGGACACCGCCGATGCCGCGCCACTGCGGGTGATCGTCGACGACGGCTCCGAGCGGCCCGCCGACGCCGTGGTCTCCACGTGTCCGCTGCCCCAGACGTTCTCCTTGCTCGTCGATTCGGGCATCGAGTTCGACGAGCAGGTGTTCCGCACCGACTACGACCGCACGCTGACGCTGCTCGCACTGCTCGACCGGCCACCGCGGCTGCTGCCGAACGGAGGTGTCCGACCCGATGACCCGCTGCTCGCCTTCGTCGGTGACAACGTCTCCAAGGGCGTGAGCCGTGTCCCCGCGCTGACCGTGCACGCAAGCGACGAATGGAGCGAAGTGCACTGGAACGACAGCGATGATGAGATCGTCTCAGCGCTGATCGGTGCCGCGTCGCCGTGGATCGGCGATGCGGTGGTTGTCGATCATCAGCTCAAGCGCTGGCGGTTCGCGACGCCGCGGTCGATCTCGCCCGACCCGTGTTGGATCGCGCCGAGCGGAGACATCGTCGCCGCGGGAGATGCGTTCGCGGGTCCGCGGGTCGAGGGCGCTCACAACAGCGGGCTCGCGGCCGCGCATGCACTGCTCGGCTGAGCCCGGGCTCAGGAGGGCACCGACGTAGGCGCCTGGAGCGGCCCGTCGAGCGCCGGCGGGACCGTGGTGGACACCGAGGGCTGCGTAGGCGTGGTGTCGTCGGCACAGCGCGCGGAGACGATCTCGCCGGTCGCCAGATCGACGGTGGTGATGCTGCCCGCACCGAAGCGACGGAGGAAGTCTTTGAACGTCGGGATGTCCTCTTCGTTGCACTCGCGCTCGATCACGGGCGGATACGGCAACCGCCAACCGTTGACCAAGAGCGCCTTGCCGCCCTCGAGGTCGACGATCTCGGGGAGTTCGGCGGTGTTGTCGTCCCCCTGGGGGATGATCGCGAACCAGACGACCGCATCGCCGAGCAGATCGACCAACAACGCGCACCGATTGATCACGTCTAGCTCTTCACAGGTGATCTCACCACTGGTTCCCGGCGTGACCCGCACGATCCGCTGCTCGCCGAGCACGACGTCGAGGAACCCGCTCGTGATTCCCCGCCGGTCGATACCGAAGTCGACCGACCGATCGATCAAGAAGATCGGCGAGACCAGATCGATCCCGCGCTCGGTCGGCTCGGGATCGACAACCGCGTCGAGCGAACTGTCGTCGACGACCACGGCGTTGATGAGGAACACGAGCCCGGCCAGCGCGGCCACGGCCGCGACGAACCGCCAGGTGAACAACTGCCTCACACGACAACGGTACCGAGCGGCGGTACCAGATGTCAGGCACCCCGCTCCACGAGGTCGCCAGCGATTGGGGTAGAAGGCTCCCACACGCTCGGTTCCACCCCTTCGAACGCCGGTCTGTTCGAGCGCTGAACAATACGGGAGAGTCGCCGTATGAACGTACGGGATGTCAGCACGTACAACCGGACCTGGCACTGGGCAGGTCGGGCCGTGGGGCACCGCGCCACACACGGGAAAGACGCACGGTGCTGAACGTCAGGCGGGGATGAAGTAGCCGACGACGTCGATGACCACGTCGATGCGCCCGGCGTGGTTGTAGATGTCGATCGCTCCCGAGGCACTGAGCCCGACGGTGACGGCGTTCGGTCTGGGGGGCCCACCGCCGACCAGGTTGACGTTGGAGGTTCCGGCGAGCCCTGCACCATCGGCGGGCGAAACCGCCAGAAATGTGTTGCGGGTCTGCCCGGCGCCGGTGACGTTGAGCACCACGCCGACCGCATTGGAAGGGATCGTCGCCCGCCCGGTGAGCTCGAGAACCTGTTCGTGCCGCGCGCCCCACGGACCGAGCGGGCCGATCTTCGTCGCGGGCCGCGAGTCGAGGACGCGCGCGTTGGGGACGGGAACGAACACGCTGCCGCCGGTCGCGTAGTAGCCGACGACGTCGGCGATGACGTGGACGGATCCAGCGTGGTTGTAGATGTCGATCGCGCCGCCCTTCAGTCGCACGGTCACGAGGTTGGCCGCATTCATGCCAGCTTGGAAGTTGATGCTCGACGACCCGGAGAGGGGGGTCGCCGCCGGGTACGCGCGCAGGTGTGAGCGCGCAGCGGTGCCCTCGGTGACGGTCAGATTGAGCACGACCGCTGAAGCGTTGGCCGGTACAGCACCCCCACCACCCGCGATCGCGACCCGCCGAACCTGTCGCGGCCCCCACTTCGTCGAGTAGGCGCCGATCCCGTCACGGCTAGACATCGCGCGGTAGGGCGTGACAGCCTGGAACCCGTCGCCCTCCGCCGGCCTCGATCGTCGGTAGTACCCGATCACGTCGACGACGATGTCGACCTGACCTCGGCTGGCTGCGATCGCGATCGCACCGCTGCCGAACGGCCTGCCGCCATTGCCCAGCTTCGCCGTGACCCGGTTGGCGATCACCGTGCCGGGCGAGACGTTGAGGTTCGATGCCAGCGGCCGCGGGAGCCCCGCCGGCCACACGACGACGTTGAGTTGGAGGGACGGATCGACCGCGGTGACGTTGAGCATCACGCCGGTCGCGTCCCACGGGATCGTCGCCTCGGCCCTCGACGCCGGATTGCCCGGCGAGATCGAGAGCGGGATGACGACCCCGCCCGAGCCGACACGCCCGGCTCGGAGGCGGCTGTCGAAGGCCCGCTCTGGCGTGGGGAGTGCCACGAACCGGTCGCCGAGGTCACCGTCGATGAAATCGCTGTCGGCGGTGTTCCACCGAGTGGACAGGAAGCCGGACGCGGGGCGCGCAGGGTCGAAGTAGTCGTCGTCGTTGCAGTCGAGCAGGTAATTGTTCGGGTCGTTGTTGATGCCCAGACCCGGATTCGGACCGCACCCGTTGTCGTATGTCACCGGGGTGCCGTCGTCGTAGCACATGAGGTCGTTCTCGTCGGTGCAATGCCCGGCCGCGCTGGCGTGCGGGGCGTCGCTGCTCACCGCCCCGAACATGTGGACGACCTCGTGGATCGATGCGACGGCGTTCGGGTTCGTGTTGTCATAGGGAACGTTCCAGCACCGCCGACCGATGCCGCCGTGGGTGGCGCGGATTGCGTTGTTCAGGTTGCCGCCGCCCGGCGAGTCGTCGACCCAGTGGGATGCGAGTCCGCACTCGGACGCGCTGTCGATCTCGGCGAAGAACAGGTACTTCCGCTCCGGATCCTGGAGGCCCGCAAGACCCTGGAGATGGCGGATCGTGTTCGACAGCACGCTCGCGGAGGGACCGGTCAGGGTCGATTCGGGCACGACGATCTTGTCGACATCGATGACGCAGCCAGGCGCTCCGGAGTGCACGAGCCTGAGGTGTGACTCGCGGCCGGGTACCGAATCGTTCAACAGCGAGTCGCCGAACGAGATCGCCTCGCGGAACGTCTCGACGTTGGCGGCGAACGTGTCGGGCTGCGAGGGCGTGCGCACGTACAGCAACTGGATCCGCGGCCCCGACGTGCCGTCATCGCAGATCGGCGCGGTCGTCAGCGGCGATTCGGTCACCTCGAACGGCCGGTACTCGCGGAGTTGGGTGCCGATCGTCGGCACCGCGGGCTCGGACTCGGGCGGAAGGTCGAGGGAGCCGTCGAAGTCGAGTTCACCGAGCGGTCGGACGCCGCCGTCATCGGCGTGAACGGGCGCGCCCGGATGCGCGACCGAGATCGCCGCCAGCACGACCCCGACGATCACCGGGGCGACGAGCGCGCGCCGTCCGAGGCGTGACCGGATCATGGAAGTCGTGGTGGAGGCCATCGGATATGGGAACGAAAGCGTTGAGTGTACGGGCCGGTGAACGCCGAGAAGCGTCGGGAACCGGCCGGGAATCGCGTGCCGCGACGAGCGCCGCGCGAAGACTCGGGTGATCGAGGCTCAGGTGACCGACGACGCGGCACGGTACGCGGCGTCGCCGATCGCGTCGAGGACCGCGTCGTCGTGTGCGAGGCCGACGAAGATCGCCTCGTAGGCGCCCGGTGCCATCGCGACCCCTTCGCGCAGCATCGCCTGGAAGAAGGCCGCGTACGCGGTCTCGTCGGTTCGCTTCGCATCGTCGAAGTTGCGCACCTCGTCGGCCGCGTCGCCGCAGACGATGCCGACGAGCGTCCCGGCGACCGGGAACGACGCGTCGAAGCCTCCCGCCGTGCAAGCGTCGCGCAGCAACGCCGACAGTCGACGCGCGCGTGCCATCAATTCGATGTAGACGTCACCGGTGAGCTCACCCAGTGCGGCGAGTCCCGCAGCGGTGGCGAGCGGGTTGCCCGACAATGTCCCGGCGTGAAAGACGGGTCCGAGCGGCGAGAGGTGTTCCATCACGTCGACGCGGCCGCCGATCGCACCGATCGGCAGCCCACCGCCGATCACCTTGCCGAAACAGGTGATGTCGGGTGTGACGTCGTACTTCGCCTGGGCACCGCCCGAGCCGATCCGGAAGCCGGTGATGACCTCGTCGAATATCAGCAACGCTCCGACGCGGTCACACTCGGCGCGCAGCCCGTCGAGGAAGCCCTGGACCGGCGCGACGACGCCCATGTTCGCGGCGATCGGCTCGACGATGACCGCGGCGATCCTCTCGTCGAGCTCGGGCACGACGTTGTAGGGCGCGACGATGGTCTCGGCGACCGCCGCGTTCGGGACACCGGCGGTACCGGGGAGTCCGAGGGTGGCGACACCGCTCCCGCCGGCGACGAGCAGCGCATCGGTGGCGCCGTGGAAGTTGCCGGCGAACGTGACGATCCGGTCCCGCCCGGTGACGCCGCGAGCGAGGCGGATCGAGGTGCTCGTCGCCTCGGTACCAGAGTTCATCAGACGCACCCGCTCGCACGACGGCACACGATCGCCGATCACCTCGGCGAGCTTCATCTCCCTCGGTGTCGGCGCCCCGAACGACGTGCCGTCGACTGCGGCGGCCCGCAGCGCGTCGGTGATCGCCGGGTGGGCGTGGCCGAGGATGACGGCGCCGTAGCTCTGCACGAGGTCGAAGTAGCGCGTCCCCTCGACGTCGGTGATCGTCGCGCCCCGAGCCGACGCGACGACATAGGGCTCGCCCCCGACCGCCTTGAACGCTCGGATCGACGAGTTGACCCCACCGGGGATCGCTGCCTTCGAGCGGGCGAACATCACCTCGTTGGAGGGGAGACCGGCACCGCGGCAGACCGCCGGCACACAACCCGCCACCGCGCAATCGGTGGGGTGGCAGTACGGGATCGTGCTCATCGTCGATCGACCGATTCCGCGAACCAGCGGGCGTAGTAGGTGAGGATGAGGTCGGCTCCGGCCCGCTTGATCGATGTCAGGTGTTCGACGGCGACCGCGTCACCGTCGATCCAGCCCCGTTCGGCGGCGGCATGGATCATCGCGTACTCGCCGCTGACGTGGTAGGCGGCGACCGGCACGTCGACCCGCGCCGCGGTGTCCGCGATCACGTCGAGATACGCGAGCGCCGGCTTGACCATCACGATGTCGGCACCCTCGGCGATGTCGAGGTCGATCTCGCGCCGGGCTTCGCGCGCGTTGCGCAGATCCTGCTGGTAGCCCTTCCGGTCGCCACCACCGACGATCGACACGTCGACCGCATCGCGGAACGGACCGTACAGCGCGCTCGCGTACTTGGCGGCGTAGGCGAGCACGGCGACGTCGGTGAACCCCTCGCCGTCGAGCCCGGACCTGATCGCCCCGACCTGGCCGTCCATCATCCCGCTCGGAGCGACCACATCGGCTCCGGCACGAGCCTGCGCGAGCGCGGCCTTGACGTACACGTCGACGGTCGCGTCGTTGTCGACGTCACCGCGAGAGTCGAGCACGCCGCAGTGACCGTGATCGGTGTACTCGTCGACGCACAGGTCGGCCATCACAACGATGTCGTCGCCCACGTCGACTCGCAGATCGCCCAGCGACAACTGCACGATCCCCTCGGGATCGAAGGCGCCGCTCCCGATCGGATCCTTCTCGGCCGGCACCCCGAACAGGATCACCGCGGGCACGCCGAGATCGGCGAGTTGGGCGACCTCGGCCCGCAGCGAGTCGCGCGTGTGCTGGACGACCCCGGGCAGCGATGCGATCGGCTGCGGTTCGGCGATCCCCTCACGTACGAAGAGCGGAGCGATCAGGTCGTCGACCCCGAGCCTGGTCTCGGCGACCATCTCGCGCATCGCCGCCGTGCGACGCAGACGACGCGGGCGGATGGGGCGGGACGGCACGTCGGGAGCCTATGGGCAAGGGGCCGAGGGTGTCCGATCGCGTGGAGCCACTATCGTTCGCCGACGTGTCGGTGCAGGCGTGGTTCTCGGGCGATCAGGTCGCGGTCGATCCGGGCGAGAGCCTGACCGCACCGCTCACGATCCACAACTCGGGCGATACCGACGACGACTTCACCATCGTCCCGGCCGGCCCGACCGCGAGCTGGGTCCAGCTGGCGACCACGCATCTGACCATTGCGGCCGGCGCCCAGGAGATCATCGAGGTCGAGATCACCCCTCCTCCGCTGCCGAGCACCACGGCCGGCCCGACGACCGTCGCCGTCCGCATCATCCCCACATCCGACCCGATCGACGACATCGTCGTCGACACGACGGTACTCGTGCAGACGTTCGAGCAGCGGGCGATCCTGCCGCTCCAACCGGTGCAGCGGGCACGACGGCGCGCCACGTACGAGTTCATGGTCGAGAACCACGGCAACGGGCTCGCCAGTTGCCGGCTGTTGCTGCACGACACGAGCGGTCGCGTCGACGGGACCTTCGATCCGCCGGCGGTCGGCATCGCCCCCGGCGGCGCATCGCTCGTTCACCTCAAGGTGAAGGCCAAGCGCGGTATGTTCCGGCGCTCGACGCGACGGCTCGAGTTCGACGTCGAGGCGCAGCAGCAGGGCATCGAGCCGGCCTCGGCCACGCTCTCGCTCGTGCAACCCCCGACCGTGCCCGGAGCGTTGATCGGCAGGATCCTCACGGTCGTCGCCCTGCTCGCCGCAGCCACCCTCGCCTGGTTCGCCGTCGTCGAGCCGGCGATCCAGGATGCCGCCGACCAAGCGGTCGAAGACCGCATCGCCGAGGTCGCGCCGGTCGACGACGAGACGCCCAGCCCGACCACGCCGGGCACCGTCGCGCCGACCGAGCAGAACACGGTGCCCGAGGTCGTGACCCCCGAGGGCGAGCCGACGTTCTTCCGCCTCAGCGTCGACGCGCCGCTCACGCAGACGGTCGACGACACCCGCACGATCCCCGAGGGCCAGCTCTTCGACATGACCGACGTGAGGATCGAGAACCCGTTCAACGATGGTGGGGTGGCGACCCTGCTGGTCAACGGAGAGGCCGTGTTCATCTGGTCGCTCCAGAACGTCCGCGGTCAGTACTTCGAACCGAGGATCACCCAGGTTCGCCTGCAGCCCGGCGACAACCTCACGTTCGCCGTCCGCTGCGATGTGATCTCCGACGCGCTGCGCTCGACCTGCACGAACGCGATCAACATCGGCGGCACGACGATTCCCATCGACGAGGTCTGAGAAGTCCGATCCGCTGGAGGCTGGTCCGGGCTCAGCCGAGTCCGAAGCCCGGCATCCCGATCATCTGCTCGAGTTCGTCGATCACCTCGACGGCGGTGGCGGCGGCGACGCCCGTAGACGACTCGATCACGATCGTGCGCGATCCCCCGCCGAGCGACCTCGGCACCGGCACCGGCACGATGAACTCTCCGCGTTCGTCGGTGGTGGCGATGAACCGCACCCCGTCGCCGAAGACGACTGCCACCTCGGAGTCGGCCGGATACCCCTGACCGAATGCGAGGACATCGCTACCCGCCACGATCTCGCTCTCGAGGAACTCGACCCGCGGCTCGTAGGCGCCATCACCTGCGGCGACGACGGAGGTGTACTGGCCGTGCGGCGTTCGGATCTCGATCAGCGCCGTCCGACGACCGGAGTCGGTCGGAGTGAACGTGATCCCGACGTTGCACGAGACGCCCGGGTTGAGTGGACGCTCGGCGCAGTTGTCGGTGCTGACCGCGAAGTCGGCGCGGTGTTCACCGGACACGCGCACCGATGCGATCGACGTGGCGAACGCCGAGATGTTCGACACATCGAAGTGGAACTCGGAGCTCGACGACCCGACGACGATCCGACCGAGGTCGGCACCGGCCGGATCTGCACGGAGCGCCGGCTCCCCGCCGGTGCCCTTGACGAGCGCCGATATCGACACCGCACCGAAGCCGTGCTCGGCGACGGTGATCACCGCCGTGTACGCGTCGCGAGATGACGGGGTGAAGCTCACCCTCACCGTGCAGTCACCGCCCGGCGGCACGACCGAGCCGAGTGTGCACGTGCTGTGTTCGGCATCGATCTCGAACTGCGGATCGTCGACGGTCACGGTCGCCGGAGCGAAGCTCGAGGGACCGTCGTTGACGACCGCGACGTACCATTCGTCGCTGCTCAGGCCGACCAGCGTCGTGCCGAGATCGGTCTCGGGGAGCGACAGTGTCGGTGTCCGCGTCAGCGCCACGACCTGTCGGGCGTCGATCATGCCGTCGGGCACGATGTCGGGCTGGGCGACCGCGTCGAAGACGAGCGTTCGCGCCGTCTCGCTCAGCGCGGGCCGGGCGTAGGTTCCCAGCGCACTGCCCGGCACGACCGAGTCGGACACGCGCTCGAGCGAACCGAGTTCTGCGTCGGCGACGAACAGCGCACCATCGCCGACGGCACCACCTCCGGACGGGGCGATCAGATCGAGGTTCTCCGCCGTCGAGGCGAACGCGATCTGCTGGCCGTCGGCGCTCAGGCTCGGGCTCGTCGAAGATCCCGTACCTGCGATGACGGAGTCGGCTCGTGGCTCGCGGCTGACGAGTTGCATCTCGATGCCGTCCGCCGAGTTGCCGAACACGCCGTCGTCGTCGGCGTCACGGTCGAGCCGGTACACCTGCGTCGGGCACCCGAGGTCACAACGATCGAACGTCGCATCGACGAGGCCCACGTCGGCCGAGACGAAGGCGATGACACTGCCGTCGCGCGAGATCGCCGGCTGCGAGGCTCCGTCGACCGTCGGCGCGCCATCGCTCCGCGCCGAGATGAGATCGACCGCGATGAACGGATCGGGTTCCTCACGGTCCCACACGTAGACCTGCCTGGTCGCCGGGCCGCCCTCGTCGCGGCCATCGGCCCACTGCGGCACGGCCTCGGTCGAGGTCGCGTCGGAACGGAATGCCAGGTAGCGGCCGTCGTGCGAGAGCGCCGGCTGGTCGAGGCCGGCCTGTACGAACACGCCGCTTGGTGGGACGACCGGAAGCCCGGCCGCGAGCTGCGAGCGGGAATCGCTGTCGACCGGCACTTCGAGATCGACGACGCTGATCGTGGTGAGCCCCTCGGCCTCGGCGAGATGATCGACACGGTGCGTGTAGGCGACGACCGTCCCACCTCGTGAGACGGCCGGCCGATCGGGGATGACGTCGTTGCGGGCGACGGTGGTCTCGCCATGTCGGGTCGACACGAGTTCCCACTCACCCAAGGTGCCCCCGCAGTGCGGCAGCGTCGTTCGGTACACGTCCCAACGTCCGCCGACGTCGTCGTCGCGGAAGACGTCGTACGGAATCTCCGAAGCTGCCGTCACCGTGCAGCCGTCGCCCGAGATGACGGGACGGATCGTGGCGCCGGTTCGCCATCCGGCGGGGAGCGGCGACAGCTCGACGTTGCTGCCGTCGCTGCGATCCGCGAGGAATACGGTCGTGCGCAGCGGCCCATCGTCGGGCTGATCGTCGGCCCCATCGTCGGGGGTGTGCACGACCCCCTCGTAGACGACGAAGCGCCCGTCGCCCGATGTTGTGGGGTGTGATCCGACCCCCTCGCTGACCGTGACGCCCTCGCCGGTCGGCCCGAGCGGGGGGAGCTGCGCGGGAACGCCGGATTCGGCCGGCTGGGGGCGCGCGCCGACAGAGGTGGATGCGGTGCTCAGGATGATCCCGGCACCGAGCACGCCCGCAGCGATGCGGACGGACCGTCCTCTCCGGCTGTGATCAGCCATGTTTTCCCTCGCCCATCGACTGGTTCGGTCTCGCGGAGACTGCGATTCTGTCAGATATTCACCTGGTCAACCACCCGACGGCCCCGATCGGCCGCCGCGTCAGGTGAGTCTCGCCTCGAGTTCGTTGACGAGACCCTCCAGTGAGTGATCGGCGGCAACCGCCGTGAGATCCAGTCCCAATTCGCTCACGACCGCCGCGGTCGAAGGTCCGATGGCGATCACGACCGGCGGTGTTTCGTGTCCGACCGCCGAGATCCAGCCCCTCACCGCCGAGCCGCTGGCGAAGAGGACGGCATCCGCGTCGACGACCGACGATGCGATCGAGGCCACCCCCGGGGCCACTTCCGGGGCCGGCTCCGGGGATATGGCCGACTCGGCTACCGCCGTGCGGTACGCCGTCACCTCGACGACGGTGTGGCCCGCAGCCCGCAGCGCCTCGCCAAGCTCACCCGTGGCGAGATCGGCCTGAGCGATGAGCACGCGCAGCCCATCGGTCACCTCCGACGACGCGTCGACGATCGCCGCGGCAAGCGCATCTGCCCGCTGTATCTCGGGCACCACCTCGACGCGGCGGCCACTGGTCGCCGTGAGCTCGCGCGCGGTCGCCGACCCGACGGCCGCGAGCCGCGCACCGGTCGACGCGGCGGCGGTGCCGACGCGCCGCGCCCCCTCGCGTGACGTGACGACGAGCCAGTCGAACGTGTCGAGCCGCTCGAGTTCGCGTCGGAGTGCATCGCCCCCGTCGGCCGCATCACCGACGCCGATCATCGGAACGTGCACCATCTCGACGCCGCGCTCGGCGAGGAGGTCCGCCAGTTCGCCCGGGTGCTCTCGTGTGACGATCACCCGTCTGCCGGCCAGCGACATGCTCACCCGAGGGCGGCGCGCGCCGAACGAGCGGCCGACCGCGCCCGTTCGATGTCGCCGTCGCCGTCTCCGTGCAGTGCGATCTCGTCGGTGACGCTGACACCTGTATCGAGGTCGGCGAGGAACGTGTGGAGGAGTCGATCGGCGACGTGTGCACCCACGGGGAGCGAACAACCCGAGCCCAGTTCGGCGAGGAACGCGCGCTCGATCTCGACCGACCGCCGCGTCACCTCGTGATCGATCGCTGCGAGCACGACAAGGGTCTCGTCGTCGGCGCTGCGGCACTCGACGGCGACACAGCCCTGTCCGACGGCCGGAACGAACTCGTCGACGGGCAGCACCTCGGCGATCCTGTCGGTCAGCCCGAGGATCTCGAGTGCGGCGACCGCCATGACGATCGCACCGTCGTCGGGAATCTTCGTGAGTCGAGTACCGATGTTGCCGCGCAATTCGACGAACTCGAGGTCGGGACGTACCCGCCGCAGTTGGGCACGACGGCGAACCGAGCCGGTGGCGACGGTCGCGCCACTAGCGAGCGTGTCGAGCGATCGCCCCACGAGCGCATCGCGGGGATCGCGACGCTCCGCGAATGCACCGATCGTCAAGCCGTCGGCGGCCAAGGTCGGCAGATCCTTGGCCGAGTGCGCAGCGATGTCGGCGCGCCCGTCGAGTACGGCCGTCTGGATCTCCTTGACGAACACCCCCTGTCCGCCGATCGTGTGGAGCGGTACGTCCGCCCGCGCATCGCCCGTCGTCTGAACGAGGATCAGCTCGACGTCGCGGCCGGTCGCCCGCCCGATCGCATCGGCGACGGAGGTGGCCTGTGCAGTCGCCTGCGGGGAACCCCGGGTCGCGAGTCGGAGAGCGCGCATCGGGCGCTCAGCCGATGTCGAACAGATCGCGTACCGCGGCGGCGTTGCGCTCACCCTGCGGTGTTCCCGCCTGTGACCGCAGACGCACGGAGGGCTCGTGAAGCAGCTTCGCGATGATCGATCGCGTGAGCGCGGAAACGGCCTCGCTCTCGGCGCCGCCGAGGCCGTCGAGCCGCGAGGCGAATCGTTCCAACTCTGCGATGCGGATCTGTTCGGCGGCCTCGCGCATCGACGCGACCAGTGGTGCCGCCTGGCGCGCTGTGGAATCGAGTGCGAAGTTGTCGACCTCTTCGGCGACGATCGACCGGACGCGGTCGGCCTCACCGGCGCGATGGGCCAACCCGCGGTCGGCCCAGTCTCGGAGATCGTCGAGATCGAGCACCGTGACACCCGCCATGTCGGCCACACTCGGATCGACGTCGCGGGGGACCGCGATGTCGACGAGCAGTAACGGGTGCTCGTCGCCGCGGCCGTGACGGGCATCGCTGATGAGCGCCTCGGTGAGAACCGACTCGCCCGCGCCCGTACCGGTGACGACGATGTCGGCCGATCGAACGGCATCGACGAGCCGGTCGAATCCGACCGCCGTGCCACCAACGCGTCGTGCGAGCGCCTGGCCGCGCTCGGCCGACCGGTTGGCGACGACGATGTCGGTGCCGCCGGCACGATGCAGTGCGACCGCGACACCCTCGCCCATCGACCCGGCTCCGACGACGAGCACGCGCTTGCCGGCGAGTGCGCCGACCTCGTCGGCGAGCATCTCTACGGCAGCGTGGCTCACCGAGGCGGTTCCCCGGCCGATCGACGTCTCGGTCCGTGCCCGCTTGCCCGTCTCGAGCGCCAGCCGGAACAGCAGGTTCAGCGTGGACCGCGCGGCGCCCTCCTGCTGCGCGACGGCCCAAGCGCTTCGGACCTGGCCGAGGATCTCGCTCTCGCCGAGTACCGCTGAATCAAGTCCGGCCGCCACCTCGAACAGGTGCGAGACCGCGGCGCTGTCGTGCTGGCTGTAGAGGTGCGGCGTGAGTTCGTCGACGCTCAGCTCACCGAGTTCGCAGAAGAAATCGCGCACGTCGCCGTACGCCCCGTGGAAGAGTTCGGCGACGACGTACACCTCGGTGCGGTTGCACGTGGACAGTGCGACCGCCTCACGGATGTTGTCGCGCTGGGTGAGACGGGTTACCGCCTTGGGCAGGTCGTCGACCGGGATCGTGACGCGCTCGAGCAGCGCGAGCGGACTGCTGCGATGGTTGACGCCTATGACCAGGATCGACATGTCTCCACCAACCTAGGCGCTCGCGCCGCGCTGTGGCTCGCCGGGCACGGCGCGCAGGCCCGGTTGCATGGCTGCGTTGGCGCGACGTTGCTCGTGATAGCTGAGAATCTGCAACTCGACGGCGAGATCGACCTTCCGCACGCTGATGCCGTGCGGCACACTGATCACGGTCGGCGCGAAATTGAGGATGCTCGTGACACCCGCCGCGACGAGGTCGTCGGCGGCCTCCTGGCTGGTTTCTGCGGGAGTAGCGATGACACCGATCGAGATCTTGCGCGAATGCACGACCTGGGCCAGTTCGGAGAGGTGACGAACCCGTACACCGGCGACGACGGTGCCGATCTTGCCCTCGTCGACGTCGACGATGCCACCGACGGGAAAGCCGCGCTCGTTGAACCCGCCGTAGCCCGCGAGCGCCTGGCCG
Organism: uncultured Ilumatobacteraceae bacterium; assembly: GCA_965371355.1. Taxonomy (GTDB): domain Bacteria; phylum Actinomycetota; class Acidimicrobiia; order Acidimicrobiales; family Ilumatobacteraceae; genus JASJHI01. Next base: position 6,239 of record CBDUYD010000021.1, on the reverse strand, counting down.
AGGTTGCCGGCACCGACGATGATCACGGGCCAGTCCTGGGTGAGTCCGAGTTCGCGGCGGATCTGGTAGACGAGGAACTCGACGTCGTAGCCGACGCCGCGCGTGCCGTAGCTGCCCAGATAGCTGAGGTCCTTGCGCACCTTGGCGGCGTTGACCCCCGCGAGTTCGGCGAGCTCCTCCGACGACATGTTGTTCGCGCCCTCGTCGAACTGTTCGGTCAGGAGCCGCAGATAGATGGGCAGCCGGGCGACGGTTGCCTCGGGAATGCGACGACGTGATCGTTGACCGGCCATTCGGACATCCACGTTACGGCGCTCGTGCACGTTTTCACAAAGAGGCGAAGGACCCGATTGCGCTGCGCGCGTGACCCGCACAGGTTCGGGTCAGGTGATCGTCACGATGTCAGGTGATCGTCACGATGTCGTCGAGTTGGCGGCGGATGAGCTTGCCGGCGGCATTGCGCGGCAACTCGGGCACGAACACGATCTTGGAGGGGCACTTGTAGCGGGCGAGATGGTCGAAGCTGAACTCGATCAACGTCTCCTCGTCGACGTCGGTGTCCGGCTCGGCGACGACGAACGCCTTGACCGCCTCGCCCGTGTGCGGATGCGGCACCCCGACCACGCCGACCTCGGCGACGTCGGGATGTGCTGCCAGCACCTTCTCGACCTCCGCCGGATACACGTTGAATCCCGACACGATGATGAGATCCTTCGAGCGGTCGACGAGGTACAGGTAGCCGTCATCGTCGGAGATCGCCATGTCGCCGGTGCGCAGCCAGCCGTCGTCGGTGAGCACTGCGTCGGTCGCGTCGGCGTCGCCGTAGTACCCGGCGAACACGTTGGGACCGCGCACCCAGACCTCGCCGACATCGCCGACCAGCGCGTCGCCGTTCACGTTGACGAGGCGGACCTCGACCCCTTCGAGCGCCCGGCCGACCGAGCCGGCGCGCACCGGAATGCCCGAAGACGTGGTGACGGTCGGCGAGGCCTCGGTGAGGCCGTAGCCCTCGGCGATCTCGAGGCCGAACCGAGCGCTCATCGCGTCGGATACGACGCCCGACAGCCGGGCCGCGCCCGACAGAGCGAGCCGCACCGAGGCGAAGTTGTCGTCGGCGAGTTCGTCGAAGTGGGCGAACGCCGTCCACATCGTGGGCGCTCCGGGGACGACGGTGACACGGCGCTCACGGATCGTTTCCGCGGCGGTCGCCGGGTCGAAGCGCTGCACGAGCAGCACCGCACTCCCGGCGGCGAGGCTCAGGCCGAGTACGACGTTGAGGCCGAAGATGTGGAACAGCGGGAGCACGCCGTACACGATGTCGTCCGGCCCCAGCCGACCGTCGATATGGAGCGTCTGTTCGATGTTCGCGAGCAGGTTCCGATGGGTGAGCATGGCGGCCTTCGGTGCACCGGCCGTACCGCTTGTGAACATCAGGACCGCGAGATCGTCGTCGTCGACATCGACCCGATCGACCGGGTCGGCGGCGAGCAGTTGTTCGATCGCCACCTGCCCCGCGGAGGCCTCGACGTCGGCGGTGATCACCGCCTCGACGGTGGGCGTGAGGGCACGGTCGACGTTGGCCCACGTCGCCGCGCTGAGCTTCTCGATGACGACGACCCTCGCCCCGATCGCGTCGATCTCGCGCTCGAGTTCGGGGGCCGGGCTGAGCGGGTTGAGCGGAGCGGTGACGGCACCGAGCCCCAGCGCGGCGAGATAGCAGACCGCGAAGTGCGGACCGTTGCTGCACAGCAGAGCGACGCGATCGCCGCGCCCCACCCCGAGCGAGGCGAGTCCGCCGCGCAGGTGATCGACCTGGTCGCGGAGTTCACCGTAGGTGGTCGTTCGACCACGACAGATCAGAGCGATCGAATCCGCCGGATGGTCATCGATGATGGTTGCAAGATTCACGAAACTCCTCGAGGATCCGCGTTCTGACTTCGGCGAGCGAGCGTACAACGCGTCGCTGCCGACGTTGGGATCGTCGCAGCGCCCACAACACGCGGAGCGACAGGGGCTGTGCCGAACCACCGTCTCTCGGAGTCCTCGAGGGATACGTATCCGGTGACGATGTGCCGTTTCCTCACCGCCTACACCTCAGCGTGCTGCTCGCAACGTTCCAGGCCGAACTGTTCTCGGTGCTCGACCCGGGTTGAGACCGACTCCGCGTCGATCCGTTCCGGGAGGCTGCGGGACGGCGGGGGGTTCGTTCGCGGACTTGACAATCCGGATTGTCACGCGCGCAACCCAGATTGTCACGCGCCCGAATCGACGGTCGGCTCCCGCTTCTCGCCAGGGGGTGCACTGGCGCCGCCGCCCGTCGGATGATCAACCATTCCGAACAATCCACCCTCGGACAAACCGGTGGGTTCGGACTCAGAGCCGGGCGAGTGAGATGACCCCGGCGAGGAGGATCGCGACGAGCAGGAGTCCGAGCGTGAGAGTGGTCGCTGGTCGCATCGGGGTCGAGGCTATCGCCGGTCTCTCGCAGCGCTCAGACGACGGCTTGCGCTGGGTGGCTACGCGCCGGACGGGCGGACCGTGACCGGCTCCGCCGCGAGGGTCTCGCCCTCCGAGGGCCGCAGCGTCACCTGATCGCCCTCGTCGATCCGCAGTTCGTCGGCAGCGGACCGCTGGTCCATCACGATCGCCAGCAACCCGGAGGAGTCGACGATGAGGCCGATCGCGCCGCCGCCGATCGTCGCGAACGCCGTCGCGCGGATCGCGTGTCTCGTCGTGCCGCCACTCGGATCGGACGGGGCGTGGACGCGGACCTCGACGCCGTCGTCGTACCGTGCGTCGAGGTCGTCGGGCCCGACGTTGAGCTGCGCGTTGCCGAACCGGTCGATCCACAACACCTGCGCGATCACCTTCGATTCGTCGGACTGCGGCAACGGCACCATGCCAGGCATCAACAGATCGACGTCGACCTGCTCGCCGAGATCGAAGAGATCGACGCCGTTGCAGAGGTGTGCCGCGGCCGGAGCGAACACGTCGCGGCCGGCAAAGGTGGCACCGACGGCGTGGAGTTGATAGTCGGCCTCGGAGAGTTCGACCGCACGCCCCGCGCCGCCGGTCAGCGCGACCGCTGGTGCGAGCAGCCCGTTGTCGGGACCGACGAGCACTCCCTCACCGTCGGCGACCTCGATCGCCACCGCGCGCCGCGAGGTCGCCACGCCGGGATCGACGACCGCCAGCACGACACCGGAGGCCACATAGCTGATGCTGCGGGCGAGCGCGAGCGACCCGGCGCGGACGTCGAACGGTGCGATGCCATGGGTGAGGTCGATCACGGTCGCGTGCGGGGCGATGTCGCGGATCACCGACTTGGCGACACCGACGAACTCGTCGTCGGTGCCGTAGTCGGTGAGAAAGGAGACCGTGTCGTACCGGCGGGCCATCGGTGACCGAATCTACCGCCGAGCACGCGCCCCGGACGCGACGAGGGCCGGTGCCAACCCCCCGATGGCACCAGCCCCGTCGGCGCTGTTCACCACGAGGGTGAACGCGTCTCCACGAAGATCACCATAGGCCACCGAGTCCGATGTGAAAAGAAGCACAAGCAGAAAGTTGCCATTTCCCGAGACCGGTCGACTACCCGAGTTCGCGACTTCGCGCCGTTGCGGCGGTGATCGCCTCGGCGAAGGCGGACCGGACCTCGCGCCGCTCGAGCGCTCGGAGGCCGGCCTCGGTGGTGCCGCCCGGCGACGTGACCATCGTGCGCAGGGCTGCGGGGTCACCCTCCTGGTGCAGGAGCGTCCCCGCGCCGCGCAGCAGTTGCGCCACGACACGTTCGGCCATCTCTTCGGGAAGGCCCTCGTCGACCGCCGCGTCGATCAGCGCCTCGGCGACGAGGAACACGTAGGCGGGCCCGGAACCGGCGACACCGGTGAAGACGTCGAGCAGCGGCTCGGGGAGCTCTTCGACGATGCCGACCGCCGACAGGATGCGTGTCGCCCACTCGATGTCGTCGGAGCCGGCGTTGGTGCCCGCGGCGATCGCGCTCGCGCCCTGCCTGACGAGTGCGGGAGTGTTGGGCATCGCGCGCACGACGGCGACGGTGTTGCCGGCGGCCACCTCGAGGGTCACCAGGCGTACCCCGGCGGCGATCGACAACAGGCGCGTCGCCCCGGCGGCGACCGCGGCAGCGGCCGCGTCGGGTACGCCGTGGGGTTTCACGGCGAGCACAGCTCCTCGGCACGGTGGCACCGACGCCTCGATCGCGACGCCCTGGAACATGCCGCGGAGTTGTTCGCGCCGTTCCTCGACGACCTCGACGATGGCGAGTTCGGATGCGTCGACCGAGCCGGAATCGAGCAGGCCGCCCGCGAGCGCGGCGCCCATGTTGCCGCCACCGATGATCGCCAGTTCGACCGGGCTCGTCATCGGCCGCACGCTACTTGCGTACCGAGTGCCCGGGACGACCAGCCGGTTTCGGGGATCACCGTCCGAGCGGGTGGTGAAGGGTGACCGACTCCCCCGATTCCACCCGCCCGAACACTCGAGCAGTGGGCGACGAGATGGGTCGGACGGAAGGCGTCAACGCGAGAATCTGCTCGCGAAGCCGATCGAGAGGAGTGCCGCGAAGCACAGCTCGACCTGCGCGTACAGCGTTCCGAGCACCCGATCGATCTCGGCGAGCGACAGCGCCGACGCCGGGATCTCACCGCGGAGGAAGATCGCGTCCTCTGCGCCGATCGAGAAATGGGCGCCGACGAGGCGGTCGTTGCGCCGCAGCACGTGTTCGTACAGCGTCGCCGCGTTCTCCTCCGGAGCGGGCATCACGTAGGTCTCGTACCTCAGGGTGCGCTGCCCGAGCGTGAGCCAGACGGTGGTGAAGTCCTTCTCCTCGCCGCGCATGCGGACGAACCACCGGATTCCGTCGTCGTTCGACTTGTCGATCGCGGCGATGTGTTCGTACTCGTCGGCCAGTTCGGCGAGCCACTGGTCGACCTGCCGCTCGAGCGCCGTGACGTCGCCGCGATCGAGTGCGTCGGTCACGCGGATCCAGACCGGCCGGTCAACTGCAGTTCACCAGCTCCCGGACGGTGAGGTCGCTGTAGAGGCGCCGCAATCTCGCCGCCGCGAAGCCCCACGAGTAGTTCCGCGAATGCTCGAGGGCAGCCGATCCCATCGCCGCCCGACGGCCGTGATCGCCGATGATCGAAGCGACGGCGCGGGCGTAGTCGTGCGGATCGCGGCCGTCGATCAGGCGGCCGGTCTCGTGGTCGTGGACGAGGCTGAGCAGCCCCCCGACCGCACTCGCCACGACCGGCGTGCCACACGCGGCGGCCTCGAGCGCGACGAGTCCGAAGCTCTCGCTCCGGCTGGGGACGATGACGACGTCGGCGGCCCGGTAGTACGTGGAGAGGATGTGGTGTGGCTGCGGCTCGACGAAGTGCACCCGATCGTGGAGTCCGAGTTCGTCGACCAGCGCGTGTGCACGGTCGGCCTCGACGTCTCCGTGCTCGCCGCTCGCGCCCCCGACGATGACGAGCTGCGCGTCGCACCGGCCGAGCTCGGCGAGTGTTCGGATCGCGACATCGGGACCCTTCAGCGGCTGGATCCGCCCGACAAAGAGCAGGACCGGGACGTCAGGACAGATGCCGATCGCGGCCCTGGCACCCGCCTGGTCGCCGGGAGCGAAGAACGCCCGCTCGACGCCCGGCGCGATGATCTCGACGCGACCCTGCAGATCGCCGTAGAGACGGCGGAACTGTTGCTCCTCCTCGACACAGCTGACGCAGACAGCATCAGCACATTGGATGATCTCGGCCTCGGCCCGCTCTCGCCACGACGGCTCGGGGTCACCGCCCTCGGCCTTGACCCGAGCCAGGGTGTGGAACGTGGAGGCGAACGGAACCTCGAGATCGTGCTTCAGATGGTGTCCCACGACACCGCTCAGCCAGTAGTTGCCGTGGATCACGTCGGGCACGTCCGTGCGGGCGATGTGATCGAGCACACCCCGCCGGAAGTCGTCGGTGATCTCGGGCAGGGCGGCCTTGGGCAGATGGTGCGGTCCGGCCTCGATGTGCACGACCTTGTGACCGGGTTCGACCTGCACCTCGCGCGGCAGCCCCTCGTCGTCGGCGCGTGTGTAGGTCGTGCATTCGAGACCCGCCTGAGAGAGCGCTGATCCGAGTTCGCGCACGTAGACGTTCATCCCGCCGCTGTCTCCCGAACCGGGTTGGAGCAGGGGCGACGTGTGGAGCGAGATCACGGCGACGCGTTGCACGAACTGG
>CBDUYD010000020.1:0-27588 GCA_965371355.1 uncultured Ilumatobacteraceae bacterium | reverse complement strand
CAACGGGCTACACGCCGGGAACGCAAACCCTTCCGAACATCGTGGCCAGCAGCAACCCGGCGAGGGCTGAGCGCTCGATCAGCATGGCGATCGCCAAGCCGGCCAACCCCGTCACCGGCACCGTGTTCTGGGTCGATCCGAAATTCCCGGGCGCCGATCGCCTCCTGCCCGATGTGATGGTGAGCACTACGGCGACGGTCGGCTTCGACGAGACCATCGACGACCTCGCCGCGCCCCCCAAGGAGCGGCCAGGTGTCCTCGGTGCCGGCCCCACCGACACGACCGGAGTGTGGACGATCGACGGGCACGTGTTCGGCTCGACCGAGTACCGCTTCGAGCACGCCCGCTTCAACGACGGCACGATCACGGTCGCGATCGACGAGAACCAGGTCCGCACCGCAACCGCTGGCACGTTCGCCACCGTCAAGGATCCGAACGACCAGACATCGGTCGACGTCAAGCTGACCGAGCCGTTCAAGGGCCAGCTCAGCGGCCGCGTCGACATCTTCACCTCCAAGCCGAGCGCCGACACCGCCGGGGTGGGGGTCACGATCACCGACCCTGCCGGGAATTCCCCCGGCGCCGCCGACGTCACCCGCACCGATGCCGCCAAGGCGGTGACGTTCTCGGTTGCCGACGCCAGTGCCGGTACGTGGAAGGTCGACTTCAGCCTTCCCGACAATCACGATCTGTTCGATACCGGGACCGCGACCGTGACCGGGCGGATCGAGCCGGGCACACCGAACAACACCTTCAACACCGAGTTCGTCGAGCTCGGAACGATCGATCTCGGGCTCACCGACTCGGCAACCGGCAATGCGGTCACGTCGGAGGCCACTCTCAAGCTCAGCGGACACGCGGTCCAGGACGAGACCTTCCCAACGGCCGACGCTACGTCGGACCGATACCTGGTCGACCGCGTCGCGGTCGGCGCCGCGAACCCTGCGAGCGTCCCGGTGTCGTACACGCTCGATCTCGATGTGAAGGGCTATGACACCGCAACTGCGACGGTCACGATCGACGGAGCGACGCCGAACGTGAGCGTCACCGGCGACAGCATCCCGCTGACGATGCTCGCCGGCCAGACGCGGACCATCCAGGTGTCGATGCCGAAGTACGGCTCGATCTCGGGCAGCGTGCTCGGCGACCTCGGATTCGGCGCCACCGAGGCGGTCGACCTGACCGCTCCCCTCGGGAATCTGAAGGTCACTCCGGTCGACCAACTCGGAGTCGAGCTCACGGGCACACTCCCGCCGGCGCCCCTGGTTCAGGCCAACGCCGATGGGACGTTCTCGATCAGCGGTCCGGTCGGTTGGTACCGGATCGAACCATCCCACGACCAGTACAAGGCGACGCCGGCGAGCATTCCCCCCGATCCGCAGAACACCGGCACGCAACCCGCCGGTGTGTTCCGGATGCTCAACAACACCCCCAACGTCCTAGCCGCACCGTTCACGCTCGACATCCGCACGGGCGCGCTCGATCTGACAGTCCTCACGTCGATCGACCCGATCGGAACACCGGTCGACGACGCCCAGTACTTCATCTACGAGGCAGGTGTGACCCCACCCGCGGCGGCGCCATGCACCACATCCCCGCCCCCGAGCGGCGTGCAGTGCGGATCTGTCGCGGCCGACGGCACGGTCGACATCACCGGCCTCGTGCCGGGCGACTACCGGCTCGACATCCGCCGCTTCGTCGGAGGCGTCGAGGAGTCGTTCCCGGTCATCACCACGTTCACGATCGGCCGCAGCACGGCGGGTGACGTCCACACCGCCGTGGTGCGGGCACCACTGCCTCCACTCCGGCCGGCCGTCACGGGCGTGGTCGAGGCGCGCAATCAGGCCAACAAGCTCGCACCGCTGCCGCCGACCGTCATCCTGACCGGCGACTACGCCGAACCGCAGATCGAGGTCGACGGCGCACTCGTCGACAACGCCGCGAGCGGCGATGCCTCGCTCACGATCAACACCGGAAACCCCGCAGCCGACGTCGGCACGATCCCCTACACGTTCAACAACCTCCCGGCCGGCTCCCACACGATCACCGCCGGCACGGTCACCGACTACACCGCGCCCGACCCGCAGCCGGTCACCGTGTTGGCCACCGGGCCGAACCCCGGGCCCACGTTCACGTACCGGGTCGCGACGGCCGACGTGATCATGGTGCTCGACGACGGCGCCGCCGGCGCCGCGTATCCCGGCATCGACGCCAGCCTCGTCTCGTCGACCGGCGTCGAGTACACGTCGTTCTCGTTCGACGAGTCGACCAACAAGCTCACGATCCAGAGCGTGCAGCCCGAGCTCGGCAAGTTCGAGTTGACGACCTCAGACGACCTCCATGCGGACCTCACCGACTTCGAGGTCACCGTCCCGATGGCGCTCGTCGACGACGGCGGCACCGACGTCCGCGACGCGGGAATGATCACGATGTCGGCGACCCTCGCACGCTTGACCGGCGACGTGGGACAGAACGAGGCCTCCGGTACCGCCGACCTCGCCACCGACGGCAAGGTCGAGTTGCTCGGGGCCGGCGATGTCGTCGTCGAGTCCAAGGACGGGCCGACCGGTGACTACGAGTTCGACGTCGCGGCCGCGAGCTACACACTCCAGGTCTCGAGGCCGGGATACGAGACGAAGCGGATACCGGTGAACCTCACCGGAAAGGCCGGCACGATCACCACCGAGGACGTGTTCATCGACAAGTGGGCAGCCGTGCCGATCTCGGTCGCCGCGGCGACGGGAACCGTTCCCACCGACATCGCGATCGTGCTGGTCAACCAGACCACGGGCCGAGCACACGGCCCCGAGGCGGCGTCGACGTTCACCTTCAATGTGCCTGCGGGCACCTACCTTGCCGAAGCGCGATCCGCGAGCTACGGGCCCACCATCTTCGCCGCCGGCTCGGTCACGGTCGGGGCCGGCGACAACGCACCACTCCAGACGATCACCCTTCCACGACGACTCACCGTCTCGGTCACCGGTGCGCCCTCGGCGAGCATCGAGGTGCTCACCAGCGGTGGTACGTCGATAGCCACCAAGCCGGCGCCGGCGGTGTTCACCTCCGCTGACTCGACCGACCCGCTGCCGACGAGCAACAGCCTGCTGATCCGCGCGACAGCGACGGGTAACCGCGCTCGCGAGGTCACCCAGGAAGCGGCGCTCAATCCGAGCGTCTCGATCGCGATGCTCGGCGATCTCACCGTGGAAGGCACGATCCAGACCGCCGCCGGCGCCGCCGCTTCCAACGGGACGATCACGGCGACCGCGCCCGGCGGGCTCAGCCGCAGCGGGATGATCACCGGTGGCTCGTACTCGATCGCCGGACTCACCACCGAGTCCGACGGTGATGACCTGCTGTGGACGATCACCTACGACGAGCCCGGCGTCGGCATGGGCGACACGACGATCCTCGTGAAGTCCGACGCACCGACATCGGGGACCGGCAACAACATCGTGCTCATGCCCCAGGACGTAGCCGTCAGGGTGCGCGTTACGAGCGGCGGGGGCGTGGGCGGCGCGACGGTCTCACTCGACGGCGAGACCAGGACCACGCTCGGCAACGGCCGGACCGAACTCCCCCGCATCAACGTGTCCGAGGGCAACTTCTCGACGACCCTGCAGGTCGATCATCCTGGCTTCCTGCGGCGCAGCGGTGCGTTGTCGACGTTCTTCACCGGCACGATTCCCGCCGATCGGGAGATCCTCGTCACCGTCCCGATGACGGCCCGGCCACCGGTCACCGGCACGGTCACGCGCGGTGGCACCAACGCCGGCGGGGTGACGGTCACGATCTGCGCGCAGCCCACCACGACTCCGTGTGGGTCTCCGCTGGGGACTGCCACCACCGGCGGCAGCGGCTTCTCGATCGCGATCACCCTCGGAGCGGACACCTACGACGTGTGGGCCGAGATCACGAGCGGCAGCCCGGCTGTCACCGAGCGGGGCAAGACGACGGTGACCGTCAACGCGGACAACAGCCTGACGGGCACCCCGCTGACGATCCCACTCGCTGTCGTGCCGTAACCGGCAACCGCCGATCGGCGGCGCGCTACTGCCAGATCGCGAGGACGATCGAGAGCACGGCCAGCGCGAGCATCGACCCGATCGCCCACCACCACGACGGCTGTGACTCGGGCTCGGGTTCGGGCTCGGGTGGCGTCGGCGGCGGTAGGAGGACCGCCTTCGCCTTGGGCTTCGGTTTCGGTTTCGGATCGAGTTCTGACCGGCAGCGCAGACAATGCGTTTCCTCGGGCGGATTGAGTTCGCCACACGCCGGACAATCCTTGCTCCCCATCTGCCGACGGCCTCCTGCGCCGGGCATCCGACGCAGGGCGTCGTCACTCGCCTGGCCCGGCACGGTTGCCGGCACGAGCGAATCGGCCCAGAAGAGCGGGAAGTCGCAGTGTGTGCAGAACTCCTCGGCCGACCTCCGGATCGCGACCAGCTCGGTGCGTTGCCCACACTCGGGGCATGTCACCTCAGACATTGGCCGGCTCCTCGGAGAGGTGCGGTACCGCCACCGGCCGGGGCGCGACCGGCTCGACGTCGGGGATCGCTGCACCGGGTGGGGGTGGCCAGACGAGCCGCCCGGCGATCTCGAGATCGAAGGAGACCGAAGCGGGCAGTTCGGCGCGGATGATCCGGATCAGGTCGCCGACCGTGTAGTTGCCGGGCGATGCCATCGTGAGGTGCACGTGCGCCGGCCGCTTCGGCGACTCTCCCCTCTGGAAGATCCCACCGGAATCCTCGACCGTGACCTCGCCGCCACCGAGGAGTTCGAGGAGTGCCCGGAGGCCACGCCGGGTTCCCCGCCAGCCGATCAATTCTGAATAGCGCAGGACGATCTCGCGCTGGCGCCGGCTGTCCATCGACGAGTCGACCCAGTCGACCCCGAGCCATTCAGCCATCGCCCGCACCATCTCGGGGGGCGCGACCGTCGGGTCGAACACATGGTGCAGCGAGTCGACCTGCTGCACGACGGTGTCGCCCATCTGCTGGAAGATCGTGAGGAAGCGGACCAGGAAGTTGTCCTCGACGACATTGTCCTCGCCGTCGTCGTTCTCGACCATCCCCACCGGCAGCTGATGGATCAACCAGTCGTCGCGCCTCATCGGGCCACCCCCTGCTGGCGGCGTGCCCGCACGACGACCTGATGGTTCATCGACAGGAAGAGCGATTTCGGCGCGAGTTTGACCAACTCCTTGCCGAACCCCTTGCGCACATGGTTGCGCAGGTCGTACTCGAAGAAGAGCACCTCGTCGACGGTGTCGACACCCTCGACCGCGTCGAGCAACTGGTAGACGAGGGCCGAATTGAGATCGGTGTTGAACGCCCAACCGCCACCGTCCTGACCGCCGCTCAATGGATTGACGAAGTCGTACAGCGCCTGCATCGCGCGATCGCGTACGAGCGACGCGGGCGCACCGGGCCGGGCGTCGAGGCGGGCGGCGATCGTGACCCCCTGGTAGAACGGCGTCGACACCTCGATGGTGCTCCCGAGGATGCGGCGATCGTCGAGATAGTCGTCGATCCGATCGATCATGTCGTCGGGTAGCGCGAAGTCGTCGAGCGACAGTTCGTGGGTCGGCTGCTCGATCGCCGGCACGATCAGCAGCCGGACCGGATCACCCGGGGTGACCGGCGGCAGACATCGCACCCTGGCGATCCGCGAGTCGGCCTCCTTCGCGAGCCGCTCGAAGTCGGACACGGTGACCGCGCGGCCGCCCGATCGCATCGACTGCGGGCCGCGCAGCTTGGCGTTGTCGACCGACTCGGCATCGACACCGCCGGTGGCCGACTCGAGGTTCTGGACGCCGCTGACGAACGGGATCGACGAGCGCAGCGAGACGAGGCTCCCCGCTCCGACGTTGCCGGCCGCGCCGCCGCCGGTGCGGTAGCCCGTCAATCGGATCCTGGCGCCCTCACGCGGGACGGCTCCGTGTTGGCGCATAGTGCCGTCCGAGTAACGGATCAGCGGACCGAACCGCACCTCGCCGGTGAACGAATCCCACGTGAAGTGCCGGCTCCCCTGGTGGGAGTCGACGAAATCGTCGACCTCCTCCCAGGTGGTGAGACCGGTCTCGTCCTCGACCTCGAGTGCCTCACCATCGGGTGTGCGGGGCAGCACGGGCTTGCGCGCACAGTGGAATACCTGATCGGGCTTGCCGCTGCTCGTACCCAGCATCTCAGCGCCGACCGGTTCGCTGTGCTCGGCTGGTACCGCTCCTCCCAGCGCACTCGCGCTGATGCGTCTCAGCTGCGGCGATGCCCGGTACGAGGGTCGGTCCGGGCCCGAGGGGAGCAGCTTGGCGCGAAGCCAGTGCGCCCGGGTCGCGCCGAGCGTGAGCGGTTCGTGCTCACCCGGGATGATGAGGAGAATCGTGCCGTTGCGGTTCAGGCCACCGGTGGTGTCGGCGATCTCGTCTGGCCCGAGCAGGGCGGGTACACGGGCGGGGATCCACGCCTTGCCCTGCCAGACCTGCCACTCGAGCGGCGGATTCTCAGGCACGACGCCGATCCCCTCGACCGATGCCTCGACGGTGAGGCGCAGCGCCATCCCGGCCAGCGAGTTCTCGAACCCGAGATAGAAGCAGTCACCCGGATTGAGCGGCTGGCGCGGGAAGCACTTCACGTCGGCGAGACCGTGCGACAGGTCTTCCCACACGTCGGTGTAGCGAGCGTCCTCGGACGTGAGCGCGGCCTTCAGCGTGGGCTGCGTGATCGTGGTCGTCTCTAGCGTGGTGAACACCTGTGGCTCGCCCACCGAACCCGAGGTGGAGACCTGCACACCGGCGGGGATCGTCACCGACTGCTGCCCGCCGGTGAGCCAGAACATCAGCTCGGCCTGTGCCGCCGCCGCAGGGAACTGATCGAAGCCCAACAGGTTGAGCATCCGTGTGTAGAACACGTCGGGCACCTGATTGAGTCGGAACAGAGTGGTCTCGGTCATCCACGCGAACAGCTCGATCAGTGCGACACCCGGATCGGACAGGTTGTGATTGGTCCACTCGGGGCAGAGCTCGGGGATCTTCCTCTTGGCCTCGTCGACGAGCTGCTGGAAACTTCGATCGTCGAGGTTGGTAACCGGCAGGCTCATTCGTCGTCCTCTCGGGGGATCACATAGAACGGGTAGACCAGATTACGCCGGTCGTTCGTGGCGCGGATCGTGTAGTCGAGTTCGATCAACACCTCACCGAAGGCGCCGGGGGACGGCACGACGCGCACGTCGTCGAGGGCGACGCGGGGCTCCCACCGCCCGATCGCCTCGCGCACCGCCTCACCCATCAGGCCCAGCGTGTTCGCGTTGATCGGCTCGAAGAGAAGCTCCCAGATGCGGCACCCGAACGCCGGGCGCATCAACCTCTCACCGGGCGCTGTCGAGAGGATCATCTGAATCGACGAGAAGAGGTCCTCGGCGCCCGCGCTCATCGCGATCGAACCCGACTGGTCGACGCGCAGCGGGAACGAGATCCCGCGTCCGATGAAGTCGGCCGGATCCGACATCAGTTGACCTTCACGGTCATGCCCTTGATCTCCGTCGTCGCCGGAGACTCGATCTTGACGCCCGCCGTTCCGGAGGCGGCCAGGTTCTTCGCGCTCTTCAGCGTGATGTTCTGGCCGTCGACGGTGACGTTGCCATTGCCCCCGCTCGCCTTGAGCGCGACGTCTGTCTCGGTCGCCTCGATCGTGACCTTCTTGCCCTTGATCGTGACCTCGCCGTCGTCGCTGAACTCGATCGACGCATCCTGGGTGGCGAGCTTCAGCGGCAGCGCATCGGGCGTCAGCAACTCGATCTTCTCGCGTCCGAGGAACAGCTTCGTCGTCGTGTCGTCGAGTGTCACGCTGACGAATGAGGTCGCCGGCTCGGTGCCATCGGAGAAGACGACCTCATGGCCGAGCCGGGACGTGAACGAGCGGGTCATCACCGCGCCGCCGTCGACGACTCCGGCTTCGGTGTTCTTCTTCGGAGCGGCGTCGACCCCGTTCCACAGCCCACCGAGCACGTAGGGATACCGGAGATCGCCGTGCTCGAACGAGACCACGACCTCGTCCCCTACCTCGGGGATCACGTGCAGCCCACGCTCGCTGCCTGCACCGGGCAGCACGAGCCGGGCCCATCCCGAGACCGTGTCGTCGAGGTAGGGGAACGACACCTTGACGCGGCTGAATCCGTCGGGATCGGCGTTGTCGGTGACGATGCCGATCGTGATCCCGGTCGTCACACGCCCTAGCGCATCAGCACTCGATCCTCCCGTCAGGTCGACGAGCCCGCCCGGCTCGAGTGCGCCGACCGTGAAGCGCGTGAAGAACCCGCGTCCGCTGCCGAACTCGTGCACGACGGATGTGATCTCGTGCAGGGCTGTCGCGTCCCACTCGGGGATGTTGGCGATCTTGATGAACGACCCCGGAACGAGTTCGGGCATCACGCGCACCTCGCCCCGGATCGAGGTCCGGACCGAATCGAGCCGGCTGGCCAGCCCGTCGGCCATCGCCGTCGCCTGGGTCGCGCTGCGCAGCACGACCGGCGACGCCGCCAGATAGGTCGCCGGCGAGCTCGAATCGCGAGTCTTCGTCGCGGTGACCGGTTCCTTGACCGCTGGATCCCAGCCGAGCACCCGGACCGACTGGTTCGTGTCGGCGGTGCTCTCGCGCGCCCGTACGGAGATCAGATTCTCGCCGAATGTCAACTCGGTTCCGGTGCTGCCCGCGACGCGTTTGTTGAACACGAGGGTCGTGTCATCCACATACCACTCGCACCCGTAATCGCGGGCGAGACGGTCGAGTACCTGGCGGACCGTCCCCGCGACGTGCACGATCGGATAGGTCGCGGTGTCACCGACCGAGACGTCGCCGGTGAGGCCGTGCTCGGAGACGATGTCCGACACGACCGATGCGATCGTCGTGTCGTTGTACGAGCGGTGGATCGACGTCTGACCGAGCTTGTACGAGGCATCGAACGCCTCGAAGGAGTACCCGAGTCGCCCCCCGCTGCTCACTTCGGCCGAACGGCTCAGGATCGTCCCCTTGAACAATGGCGCAGTGCCCTCGAGGACCGAGATCTCGAGTTCGGTGCCCATCGCGAGGTCGGCGTGCACCCGGTCGTCGAACTGGGCGTAGCCGAACTTGAGCGACGCGTGTGCCGCGGTTCCGGCGGTTCGTTCGATGCGCAGCCCCACGAGGGTGTCCGCCCAGAGCGCCGAGAGTGGTGACCCGCCGACATCGATGACCGGTACCTCTACCCACTCGGGCACGTCACGTCCTCCGCTCGGGGATCGACAGCAGGCGACCGGGCTTCAGATCGAGCGGATCGGCGATGCCGTTGAGAACGGCGATATCGCGCCACTTCGTGGAGTCTCCGAAGTAGCGGCCGGCGATGCGATCGAGGGTGTCGCCGACCTGGACGAGATGGGTGCGCTCGGGAGTCGGGGTTCCCGACGTCGGGTTCTGGGGACCCCAGTTTGCATCGGGCTCGTACTGCTCGAGCGACAACTCGACGTTCGCCCTGAGCGGCATCCCCTCGTGGGAGAAGTAGGTGAACGTGACGTTCGCCGAGGTGATCACGGCTTTGAACGAGTGCAGGTGAGTGCCCCAGTGGAATTTCACCCACGGTGGCCGACCGTTGTTGGCAGCCGCGTCGTAGCCGGCCAGTGCGGTGTCGATCTCCATCAATGCGAGCAGCCGGTTGGTGTGCGTCGAGACGGCCGTGCCCGTCGAGGTCGTGTCGAACACCAGGCTCAAGCTGAACGATCCGCTCTCGCCGCCGACGAAGCGCAGCGTCGGCGTGTCCTTTCCGGGCACCCGGTCGGACTCCCAACGGTTCTGCGTCGAGAACGCGAACGTGGTCGGATTGAACATGCACTCGATCTGGCCACCCGACTCGGTCTCGAGGTACGCCTTCTGCAGCTGTGTCGGCATCACATCCCTCCCAGGTAGCGCCCGCCTCGACGCTCGAGGTCGATCACCATACGTTCCTCGAGGAGTTGCACGATGCGATCGAGCCTCAGTTCGAGCTGCCGGTCGAACCACTCGTCCCTGTCGCCGGCGGCCGTGCCCTCCGGCATCGAAGGCGACGCCACCGCAGTGTCGGGGGTTGCGGCGCCGACCGCGGGTGCCAGCGCCGCTCCAGCAGCGGCGGACCTTCGACGGATCGTCTCCGCGTTCGAAGACGGCGCTGATCGCCCGCCTATCGAGTCGGCGAGAGACGCCGCGTCGACCGAGCCCGGGGTCGCTGCCGGGGACGATGGGGATGACGAGGCCGACGGTGCGGCCGCCCTCCGACGAATCACTCCGGTGGCCGAACCGCCCGCCGGGGCGAGCGTTGAGGACGGTGCCAGCGGGGAGCGCGCCATCAGGCGGCCGACCTCGTCGGCGCGGCGCTCCTCGGGGCTGTCGTCGATGTCGTCGAAGAAACGGGGCTCGGGCGATGGATGGGCGACGTGGGTGAGTTCGTGGGCGATCACCTCGTTTACGTGCACGCTCGGCCGCGCGGGACGGTCGAGGTGGATCACATCGCCGGTCGTGGCGGCCACCTTGCCGACGGAGCGGAGGGCCCGACGGGAGGCGTCATCGGTCGACAGCATCACCCGGCGGCCCGGCGTGATCGCCTCGGCCATCGGGCGGTACGGGGTCGGAAGCGGTGCCGGCCGCCGTTGCACGTTGTCGGCGAGTGCGCTCATGAAGCGATCGGCCAACGCCTCGCCGGACGATGGCGCTCCGACCGCAGGCGCACTCGGTGGGCCGATCGATCGACCTTCACCGACGACGGTGGTGCCGGGCTCGGTATCGGACTTCGTTGATTCGGCGCGATCGGCGCGCCACTCCGCGTCGCGGGCCTGCGCCGCAGGCGGTCTCCGAGCGGATTCACGTCGCAGCAATCCTGCCGCACGGTCGGCGGCGCGGCGACCGAGGCGGGCCAGTGCGGTGTCCGTCGACCGGGATCGAGCCGTCCGCTCGGCCGGTGAACCCGCGCCACCCTGCCGCGTACGATCGGACGACGGCATGCCGCCGTTCGTGGACACGTCGGTTCTCTCTGTCGTCGCGATCGACTCGGGGCGTCCGGCGTCGATGGCGACGAGTAGTGCTCCGGGGCCGGGCGGCACGACCGACCGCCGGATCATGCGTTCGCGTATCGATCCGGGAGCAGCGCGGATGATCGGAGTGGTGATCGACAGCGGGACGTCGGTCGCCGTGTCGCCCGCCGTGGGCACGGCGGATCCGCGGTCGAGAGCGGCGGGCGGCCGAAATGGGGCCGGGTCCGGGCGGTGACCGGCGGCGATCGTTCGCACCCCGGACGGGATCCGGCTCGCCCGGTCACTCGTGGTGATCGCCTGCACCGGGGACGGAGCCGACATGACCGAAACCATGTCCGGCCGGTACCTGGCGGAAACCCTCGGCCCCACCGGCGCGGACGACGGAGACGACACAGACGCGACCGAGCCCGCCCCCGGCGGGTGACCCCTCGTGATCTCGGGACTTGCGAACGGGCCGAACTCGGGGACCGGACGGTGAATCGACGACATCGCCCGAGGGAGTGAGGTGCGGCGCACGGCGCCGCCGGGTGGCACGGCTCCCGGCAGCTGGGGCCGCGTCATCGTGCGAGCCTCGAGCCCCGCAATCGCATCTTCCTGCGCAACGCCGGTCGCCACGATGGGAGCGCGACCGATGTCCGCGGTGGCTCCGCGCCCTATCGACAGCGCACCGTCAGGTGGAGCCAACGCGCTTGAACCGGATGGCTGCGAACCGGATGGCTGCGAACCGGATGGCTCCGAACCGGATGGCTGCGAACCAGATGGCTCCGCGGTGCGGTCGAGGACGGACTGTGCGCTCGGCCGCAATGTGCCCGCGCCGGTCATCCGCTGGAGACGCAGGGACGCAGCCTCGGCGACACCTCCTACCGGATCGGCGTCTTCGCGCATCCCGAGACCCGTCGAGCGGTCGTCGGCTGCTGTCTGTGCCTGGCTGCTCGCAGTCGGATTCTCCGGAGCGGCAGCGGGGCGTCGCGTCGTCTCTCGGGACCCGCCGGGACGATCCGGTGGGTCGACCGGTTCCGAACCGAGCGATGGCGACGTCGCGTCGGTCGAGCGTCTGATCGGGGAGCGTTCGTGGAGTGGCGATTGCGGACCCGAAGAGAGATCGGACGATGCTGCCTCTCGACGCCACCAGGGGAGGCGCTCGCCAGCGGCGCCGGGGGTGATCGTCCCCGACCTGGTGCCCCCTGTTGCGCCGCTGTCACCATCGGTTGCAATCTCACCCTTTTCGTCACCTTGTTCGCGCAGGAACGACCGGAGCGCATCGAGGCGATCCGGTTGTCGCCGGGCGCTCGGAGCGCGCGCAGACCGCGGCGACGGAGAACCGGGTAGGGCGTCGGCGCGCCGGGTCGGCATCGCCGACGAACCTGGAGTCGACGGGGGCGAGGTGCGCGCGGGGGCGGGCGAACGGCCGGTCGATGATGCGGTGGACGGCGCGGCGGGCGACGACCCCGGCTGCGCGTGTGTGGGCGCCGGGGTCTCAATGGTGGCGGGCTGCGGACGCATCCGCTCGGCGAGCCGGCCCGGACCGGTCGCGTGCCCGGCCCGTGTGTCACCGCGTACCGAGTCGTCGCCGAAGTCTTCACGAAGGTCGCCGACCGATTCGACGACGGCATCGAGATCGGTTTCCGCAGCGCGATCGGCGGGCTGCTCGTCCGGCGTGCCCGCATCCCGCGCGGAGGCAGCCGCCATGTCGCGCGGCGTGATGCCGCCGGCCAACATCCGTCGTAGCCCGTCGAGCTTGCGATCGCCCGACGGCTCGAAATCGGCCGACGCTGCGACCGGCGCCGGCCCACGATCGCGAGCGATGGGCGAGGGATCGATTCGACCGCCCAGCATGCGATCGGTCCACGAAGGCTGCGGTGGCGGTTCCGACCTGTCGGCTGTGGGTGCACGACCGCTCGCAGCCGGCACCGGCTTGTCGTACATGCGCTGCGCCCAACGCCCGGTGGGTGCTTCGAAGGGGTGCCGCCACGCGGTCGGCGGTCGGAGCGTGGGCGAGTTGAGATCGCCGAACGCAACCGCCGGTCGCGTCATCTGTGATCGCGCTATCGCACGGCTGAACCCGACGCTCGCACGGCCGACCACACCGACGAGTCGGCGCGAACCGAACCCGGCGACACGAACCGTCCGCGGGCTGACCCTGGCGAGGATCTCGCGGCCGAACGACGACGTCGACGCGGTCGCCGCGTCAGTAGTCACGAGCCCGGAATCCGTGGTGCGTGATCTCCAACTCCTCGACGGCCATGTCCGTCGAGGTGACCGCGAAGCTCGGACCCGTCCACTTCACCGGGAACGCATCTTCGAACTCCCACGCCCTCAGCCGCTCGCCGCCCGGACCGAGCAGCGTGATTGCCGCGCCCTTTCGCTTGAGTTGGCTACCGGCCGCGGCGAACTGCTCGCCGGACACCTCGTGCAACCACGTCAGCAGCGCGTCGTTCTGGGTGATCCCGCGCTTGAGGGTGATGTTCGGCCACGACATGCGGCCCGGCAACTTGTGCACGAATCCGTTCTGCCCACCTTCGCTGACGTCCTCGGTCTCGATGCTCACCTCGAGACCGCTCACCTCCATGAAGCGACCGATCTCGAGTCCGTCGATCTCGAACAGGAACGTCGCCGACGAGACGCGTTGTGCGTCGAAGGAGTCATTGGACATCGGCCAACGCCTCCCACGCTCGTTCGTTCATGTCGGCGACGAACCCGATCAGGCGGGCCCGGTCGGGATGCTCGAGGTCGAGGAGCGCGTCGATGTCCCAGTGCAGATGGTACGCGAGATAGGTGATCTCGCTCCACAGCGAGTCTTCCGGGTACAGCTTCACCGCGCGCTCCGCGACGAGCCGCCGCTACCCCGACCCCGTGCGCGCGACCTCTTCGATCCGGCCGCGGCGCGGAGGCATCGATGAAGCATCGGGCGCCGGGACGTCGGAGCCCTCGGTGGGCTCGTCGACCGCGGGGTCCGCCTCATCGACGAGCGCTTCGTCGTCGGGTGGGAGGACACTCGCCTGCAGCGCCTCGACGTCTGCCTGGTCGCCGAAGTTGATGATGCCGTAGAGGTCCTGCAGAAACGCCAGATCGGCGGCGAACAGCCCCTCGATCTGAGGGATCCCGACCGACGGCAGCTGTCCGATCTCGGTGACCACCCTGGCGAGCACCAGGATCGTCAGATAGGGGTCGTCGGGGCCGTCGATGGTGCGGTCGCGCAGCGGTTCGATCTCGTCACGGGCCGTGGCGAGACGCATCGTGCCCTCGCGATGGAGCGTGCCGTCGTCGGCGACGAACCCCTTCGGGAGGACGAACGAGAACTCGGTGCGCAGACCTGCCATCGGCGGATCAGACCCAATCGAGGAACTCGTGCTGGATGGTCATCTCCTCGACCATCACATCGTCGGAGCCCGCGCTGAGGTCGGACACCGACAACTTCGATGGCCAGCACTGCTCGAGGTTGAACCGCGCCGCCTCCTGCTGGAGCCGGTCGTAGATGACGATCGAGCCGGTCTTGTACGGCGTTGCCGAGCTGGCGTCGGTCACCTCCTTGAACCAGTCGTGGAGCGCCTTGTCGGTGGTCAGCCCGCGCTTCAGTACGACCTCGGAGTACTTCGGCTTACCGGCGCGCTTGCGTTGCACGATCGTGCCGCCGCTGCCCTCCTTGAAGTCGACGACATCGAACTCGATCGAGAGCCCGCTGCAGCCGGTGAACCAGGCCATCGTTACGCCGTCCATCTCGAAGGCGAAGAAGGAACCCTGGAAATCGTCGTCATGTTCGCGTGTCGTGCTCATCGGACCCTCACTTCACTCGTTCGAGCATCTCGCACTGCAGCGTGATGTCTTCCTGCATGAGATCGTCGGAGCCGACGTCGAGGTCGGACGCCGACCAGTTCGACGGCCAGACGTTTGTGATCGACCAGCGTCCGAGCTCGGTACCTGCCATGTCGAAGACGACTATCGCACCGTTGGTGCGGTATTCCATGTTGCCGTCGCGGATCTTCTTCGCCCAGTCCCAGAACGACTTGTCCGGAGTGAGCGTCCGCTTGAGCGTGATCTCGCCGTACTTGGTGGTCCCCGGCCGCTTGCGTGTAGTCGTGTCGGTCTTGGCGTCGGTGAACTCGACCACCTCGACGTCGACAGCCAGCCCGCCGGCCTCGCTGAAGTGGCCCTCGATTCCGTTGTCGAGTTCGACACTGAACCACGAACCGACGAGTTCGACGTCCTTTACTTCTCCTACTTCTGTTGTTGGCATGTTGCCGCCTCTCTACTCGTCTCGGCCGCCCTCAGGCGGACTCGTCCTTCAACTGGCTGATCCGGAAGATCACGAATTCGGCGGGCTTCACCGGTGCGATGCCGACCTCGACGATCACCTTGCCCTGATCGATGGAATCGGGTGGATTCGTCTCCTCGTCGCACTTGACGAAGAACGCCTGCTCGGCGGTGGCCCCGAAGAGTGCACCGTCGCGCCACAGACCGCGCAGGAACGAGCTGACCGTGCGCTTCAGCCCTTCCCACAGCTTCTGGTCGTTCGGCTCGAAGACCGCGTACTGGGTGCCGTTCATGATCGTGGTCTCGATCATGTTGAACAGTCGCCGCACGTTGATGTAGGTCCAGTCGGTGTTCGAGGTGAGGGTGCGCGCACCCCACACCCGGATGCCCTGTGTGCCGAACGGCCGGATGCAGTTGATGCCGATCGGGTTGAGGAGTCCCTGCTCGGCCTTGGTGATCTCGACTTCGACGTTGAGCGCACCTCGCACGACCTCGTTGGCGGGTGCCTTCCACACGCCTCGCGTGTCGTCGGTACGCGACCAGATGCCGGCGAGATGACCCGACGGAGGAACCATCACCGAGGTATCGCCGTTGACCGGCGCCGGATTCTCGACCTCGATCCACGGGTAGTACAGCGCGGCGAACGCCGAGTCGTACATGGCGATATCGCTGCGCCACTCCTTGATCTGTTGGGGCGTCATCCCCGGTGGCGAATCGAGCACGGCCATGCGGTTCGCCTGGCCCTCGCAATGGTTGATCAGCGCCAACTGCACCGACTTCCACATGCCCAGATCGACCGATCCGTCGTCCTGCGTGGCAGCGGTGATCAGGTCGGGGACCATCACCATCGTGACGTCGTCGGCGATCGTGAGGCCGCTGATGCCTGTGCGGGCCGACTCGGAGCCGTTGAACGCCCGGCCCGGAACGGCAACCGGTGTCGGTTCGGCCGGTTCGATATCGAAGCTGCCTGTAGGGATGGTCTGCAGGTCGGAGGCCAGTTGATCGACGTCGATCCTCGTCTCGACCTTGACCTTGGTCGACGTCGCGTTGATCGTGTCGGAAATGCCCCCGAGCGTGACGGCCGTGTAGACCTCCGGCTCGTCCGCGCCCTCGGCGACGAGCACCTCGAATGTGGGCGGCGCGTCGTCGGCGGCACCGTCCGCGGTCGGTTCGGGGATCACCGTGACCGTGACGTCGGCGTTCGGCTCGAGCGTGGTGAACTCGACGGCCGGACCGAGGGCCCGGTCACCGGAGACCAGCTCCAACTGGCCCGGATCGGTCGACGGCTCGGTGTGCGGGATGCGCACGATGTAGGCCATGCTCCCGCCGTTGAGGAAGAAGCCGTAGACCGACATCGGCAGCATCGCGCCGGGCGTGAACCCGCCGTAGAGGCCCTCGAACTGGGTCCAGTTGGTGACCAGGCGCGGCTTGAGGCCGTCCGGGTCGGCCGGATCGTCCTTCGGCGCTTTCGCGGTGAAGCCGACGAACGCCGCTACTGCGGTGTTCCCGGCGGACAAGGTGGCACTCGACGAAGCAACTTCTTCGACGTAGACACCCGGGGTCGTATAACTCGGCACAGATCCTCCCAATAATGATCTCGGACGTATCGACACGGAACCGAGCCAAGTCGCCCCCGTTTTCTGTTGCCCCCACCTCGACGTCGACAGAAGTGCATCGCCCTTCCCGACGATCACCCGAGCGGCGGCCGTAGAACGAACGTAGCACCCCTGGTCACACGGGGGAAGAGGCGCGCGAATAAATGCCCCGGGGGTGACAGATGTTCCCGCCTTGCGTTGTCGGATCAATCGGTGGTTGACGTAGGGGTGCGTTGCGGCTCAGTTGACCTCTTCGGTGAACGCCTGACCGACGCTGACCTGGATCACACCGCCGTACGCGCAGTTGCAGATCGACGAGTCGGTCAGCACCGGCTGGTTCGCCACCAGCGTGGTCGGCGCGCCGGGCGTCCACGGAGCGGGGATCACCGGGGTGCAGGTTCCGGGGGTGAGGACGCCGAGCGCGGCGGCGGTCTGTGCGGCGGTGATCGGGTTGGCGAGGCTGTTGCACAATCCGAACGGTGCGATGTTGACGAACGGCTTGTTGTCCATGATGTTCGCCACCGGCTTGTTCTCGAAGTTGACCCGGTTCATCGGGATCACCGAGAGCGTCGACGGCGCCATGCCGAACGAGCAGCTGAGCGACGCTGACGAGACGACGGGCTTGGCCACGCGGCCACGGTATCCCCGGCGCGGACCCGACCCGGTTCATCCGGAGCGACCCGGCCCGGACGTGCTTGACTGACGGCGTGGCTACAGCCGAGGAGACGCATGCCCCGACCGGAGCGCCGCCGGCGTGGTTCGAGTACGGCCGCGCGCTCCTCGCGCGCCGGGGCGCTGTACTTGCCGCGCAGGGCGAGGAGGGGAGCATCGACACTGCCGCCCACCACGAGAGTGTCGCTGCGGCGCAGGCCGCGTTCATCGACTCGCTGGCCGAGGACAGCCCGTTCTCGATCATCTCCGCGAACGCACGCCTGACGGTCGAACACGCCGAGCTCCTGGCCGTCGTCGCCGCTGCGGAGCTCGATCCGAACTGTCTCCAGCTCCTCTGCGAACTACAGGGTGATCCCAATCGGCGGCGGGCAACTCTCGGTACGATCACGCAGCTCCTGGGCCCCGATCACCTCGGACCTGTCGCCGCGGCCCAGGGTTCGCCGCTGCGCGATGCGGGACTCATCGATCTGATCGTCGACGGACCGTGGGCCGATCACGTGATCGCCGTTCACGCCGGTGTGATCTGGGCGCTGATCGGCGACGCGTCCCGCGACCCCGACCTTCCAGCGGACACAGCGGTTCTGGATTCCGACGAATGGATGTCGGAGCCGACCGGCGCGCTCGCCGTGCTCGACAGGCGCGACCTCGTGATCGTCAACGGCGACGATCGGATGCGTCGGAGACAGTTCGGTTGTGCCGCATCGACCTCGGAGCGGTTCCTCTGCTGCGCCGCACCCGAAGGCGACGCGGCGTGGGCTGCGCTGGTCCGCGAGGCGACGATCAGCGGACGCGGCGTGCTGATCGAGGTCACCGAATCACTGCCGGCGGTGGGCCGGCGGTGGATCGAGCGCGCCGGTCACCTCTCGTGGGTGTTGTCCGCGCGCAGCGGTCCCCCGGTCGAGGCGCTGCCCGAACGGGCCCGGCTCGAGATCACAGCTCCCCTCACCGAGCCGACCGACGACGAGTGGGCGGCAGCGCTCGGCGACGACGTCGAGCGAACCCATCACCTGACGTTCGATCAGCTGCACCGGGTCGCCCGGGCAAGGCAGGCGGCGGGCGGAGACGTCGATTCCGCCGTTCGGCGGCTGGCGAGCGGACAACTCGACCAGCTCACCCGCCGGATCCCGCCGAGGCGCACGTGGGACGACATCGTCCTCAGCCCCGACCGGCTCGAGCTGCTCCACTCGATCGTCGAGCGCTACCGCCACGCGAGTCAGGTCTTCGACGAGTGGGGCTTCGAGCCGACGCCGTCGAGGGGACTCGTCGCGCTGTTCTCGGGGCCGTCCGGTACCGGCAAGACGCTCGCCGCCGAGATCATCGCCGGAGCGCTCGGTCTCGACGTGTTCAAGCTCGACCTGTCGTCGGTCGTCAGCAAGTACATCGGCGAGACCGAGAAGAACCTCGAACAGGTCTTCGACGCCGCCAGCGCTGGCAACATGGTGCTCTTCTTCGACGAGGCCGATTCGCTGTTCGGAAAGCGGTCGGAGGTCAAAGATGCCCGCGACCGGTACGCCAACATCGAGGTCTCGTACCTGCTCCAGCGCCTCGAGGCCTACGACGGGCTCGTCATCATGGCGACGAACTTCGAGAAGAACGTCGACTCGGCGTTCCTCCGCCGGATCCACGTGCGCGTCGCGTTCGCGCTGCCCGGCGCCGTGGAGCGAGCCGCGATCTGGCGCCGCAACCTGCCGGCGACGGCCCCGGTCGGCGACGTCGATGTCGACTGGCTCGCCGAACGCTTCGAGCTGTCGGGCGGATCGATCCGCAACGCCACCGTGCAGGCCGCCTTCCAGGCAGCGGCGGGGGAAACCGAGATCACGATGCAGACCGCCGTGATGGGGGTTGCCCGCGAGTACCGCAAGCTCGGCCGGCTGGTGAAGGAACAGGACTTCGGCGAGCACTACGACGACGTCGCCGAGTAGTCGAGCCGTACTCAGTCCGGCAGCATCGGCATCGTGAATCCTGCGTCGGTGCCGATCGAGCCGGCGCTGGTCAGCGAGGCGCTTCCGAACCGGTCGCGGACCGCGTCGACCGCCGTCTCGAGTTGGATCATGTCGGCACGCTCGAAGGGGAGCGTCAGCTGCACCGAGTCGGCGTTCTGCAGGTTGCCGACCGATACCCCGAGCAGCGTCAGTCCGCGGGTCTCGATCATCGGCCAGGCTGTGTCGAGCAGCGCCACGGCTGTGGCGTGCACGGTCCGCGTACCCGCGGTGTGCTGGGCCAGCGAGTGTGAGCGGGTGGCCCGCGAGAAGTCGTCGAACCGGAACCGGAGAGTGATGGTGCGCCCGACCCTGGTGGCGCGGCGCATCCGCCTGGCGATGCGGTCGACGAGCCGCAGGAGCACCACATCGATCTCGGCCCGGGTCCGCCGCCGGCGACCGAGCGCCTGCTGGGAGCCGATCGAACCGCGCCGTTTGCCGACCGCGACGACCCGTGGATCGCGGTTGTGGGCGAGCGCGTGCAGATGGTGGCCCGATGCCCGGCCGAGGATCGACGTCAGAACCGGCTCGTCGAGCTGCGCGACCTCACCAACGGTGGAGATGCCCCGGGCATGGAGCTTCTCGGCGGTCACCCGTCCGACACCCCACAGCCGCTCTACCGGCAACGGGTGGAGGAATTCGAGTTCTCGGTCGGGTTCGACCACGAGCAGTCCATCGGGCTTGGAGACGCCGCTCGCCACCTTGGCGAGGAACTTCGTGCGGGCGACGCCGACACTGATCGGCAGCCCGACGCGCTCCACCACCGCACGCCTGAGCTCGGCGGCGATCTCGGCCGGGGTGCCGGAGATCTTGCGGAGCCCGCCGACATCGAGGAAGGCCTCGTCGATCGAGATGCCCTCGACGAGCGGCGTCGTGTCGTCGAACACCTCGAACACGGCGCGGCTCGCCTCGGTGTACGCCTTGAATCGCGGCTCGACGAAGATCAGCCCGGGGCAGAGCTGTCGCGCCTGTGATCCGACCATCGCCGTACGCACGCCGTAGCGCTTCGCCTCGTAGCTGGCGGCGAGGATGACGCCACCCCCGACGGCGATCGGGCGGCCGCGCAGCCGTGGGTCGTCGCGCTGCTCGACCGATGCGTAGAACGAGTCGAGATCGGCGTGCAGGATCGACGCGGTCTCCCTCTTCACGAACAGATGTTCGCACGCGTGCGAGCCGGGATCAAGCCGTGTTCGACGGGCCTCGTCGCGTACCCTGGATGCATCCCGATCCTTCCCGTCACTCCGGAGCCTCGTCGATGACGCTCGTCGTCGGCGTCGACTCGTCGACCCAGTCGACGAAGGTCGAGGCGAGGAGCATCGACACGGGCGAAGTCGTCGCGACCGGCACGGCGCGGCACCCCTCGACTACGCCGCCGGTCTCCGAGCAGGACCCGAGGTCGTGGTGGACGGCGCTGATCGAGGCGTTCGCACAACTCGGCGAGCATCGTCGTGACGTCGTGGCCGTGTCGGTGGCGGGACAGCAACACGGCCTCGTGCTGCTCGACGCCAGCGGCGAGCCCGTTCGCCCAGCGAAGCTCTGGAACGACACGACGTCGGCGGCGAACGCGGAGCGCCTCGTCGCCCGCCTGGGAGCGCAACGCTGGGCGGACACGACCGGGAGCGTTCCCGTGGCGGCATTCACGATCTCGAAACTCGCGCAGGTCGCCGAGCACGAACCCGAACTGCTCGCCCGCACGGCCCGGGTGATGCTGCCGCACGACTATCTCACCTGGCGGCTCACCGGCGCCCACGTGACCGATCGCGGCGATGTCTCCGGCACCGGCTGGTACGACCCCGCTCGTGGCGAGTACGTCCCGGCACTGCTCGACGCGGCCGGCGTCGACGGCGATCGTTGGCTCGAGAGACTTCCCCGCGTGCTGGCGCCCACCGAGCCGGCCGGAGAAATCACCGCGACCGCCGCCGCCGAGCTGGATCTGCCCGGCGCTGTCGTCGTCGGTCCGGGGAGCGGCGACAACATGGGCGCCGCCATCGGCCTCGGGCTCCGCCCGGGCGACGTCGCCGTCTCTCTCGGCACCTCGGGCACGGTCTTCGCGGTGTCGGCCATGCCGACCCGCGATCCATCGGGAGCCGTCGCCGGGTTCGCCAGCGCCACCGGAGACTTCCTCCCGCTCGTCTGCACACTCAATGCCACCAAGGTCACCGATCGTGTGGCCGCGTGGCTCGGTACCGATCCTGCCGGGCTGGCCACGCTCGCATTGGCCGCGGCCGGCGACCCGGGCGAGGTGATGTGCGTGCCCTACTTCGACGGCGAACGCACGCCGAATCGACCCAATGCGACCGGCTCGTTCACCGGCCTCACCAATGCCACGACCCGCGAGCAGATCGCGCTCGCCGCTCACGACGGCGTGCTGTGCGGCCTGCTCGACGGGATCGACGCCCTGCGTGCGGTCGGTGCACGCATCGACGGGCGGATCTTCCTGATCGGCGGCGGGTCGCGGTCGGCCGCCTACAGGCAGCGGTGTGCCGATCTCGCCGATGCCGAGATCGTCGTGCCGCACACCGACGAGACCGTCGCCACCGGCGCAGCCACCCAGGCCGCAGCCGTCGTCAGCGGCGATGCGATCGCCGACATCGCCGATCGCTGGCGACTCGGCGCGGGCACGACGACCGCACCGGCCCGCGACGCGTCGAGCCGCCGCGATCTGTACGCCTCGGTCAGGGATCTCAGCGCCCCCTGACGGGGGCGCTCCTGCCGGCTTCAGGCCGCGTCGGGGCCAGCGTCACGGACGCGCTCTACGTCGCGCATCGCCTCGCGGAGATCGCTGAGCCAGTCGTCGCTGTGCTCACCGACGAGACGTACGCACCAGGCGAGAGCCTCGGCTCGCGAGCGGGCCACGTTCGCCGCCACGAGCGTGTCGAGTACCTGCCTCTCGGGCTGGCGGAGTCTCGTCATCACCGGTGCCGCCAAGTGGGTGAACAGGGCGGTCCGGTCGCCGATCGCCACCGCCCACGCGACCTTGCGCTCGAAGCGGTACTCGGCCTCGCGGGCGATCGAGATGCGCCGCTCCTTGGTGTCGTCGCGGAACCCCGCGATCCGCCCGGCGATCGCCTCGGCCCGATCAGCGTCGGAGCGGCCCGCATCGGAGCGCCCCGAATCCGGGGCGTCGGAGTCCCGGTTGCCGGAACTGGCGGAACCCAGATCGGGCGCGTCAATCGTGAGCGTCACGACGATCTCGTCGCGGTCGATCTCGATCGACGGCGCGCCGGCGGTCACCCATTCGTCGGGCAGGCGCCCTGTGAACCAGGAGCGGATCGCGGAATCGTGGTGGTTCGTCATGATCCCAGGCTACCAGCAATTACATAATTACTTCCATACGCCCCCCCCATCTCGACATCTCCTGTGGCGCGATCGGGTTCTGTGTGCCTCTCTGTGGTGTGAGGGGGATTGTGGAGTCGGCACCGGAGACCAGGGAGTGGCTCACCCTCTTCGCGGCCGACGCCGAGCCGCGCCTGCGGTACGCGCTGGTGGCCGCACTCGGCCAGCACGACGGCCTCGATACGACGGCCGAGGCACTCACCTACGGGTGGGAGCACCGGTCGCGCATCGAGCCGATGGAGAATCCGATCGGCTACCTGTGCCGGGTCGGCCGGAGCCGGGTTCGCGTCCGCGCACCGAGATCGCGATCGGTCCCGGTCGACCTGCTGCCCGACATAGAGCCCGGGCTCCCGGCCGCCCTCGAGCGTCTCTCCGAACGGCAGCGGGTCGTCGTCGTGATGATCCACGGTCTGAGCACGAGCTGAGGCTGCGGGCGACGCGTCTACGATCGGGCCGTGCCCGACCCATGGACCAATCCGCCGACCGACGACGTGGCGGCGGACGATGAGCGTGCCACGTTGTGCACGTTCCTCGACTACCAGCGGGCGATCCTCGCCCGCAAGGCCGAGGGGCTGACCGACGAGCAGGCGCGACGGGCAGCGTGCCCGCCGAGCGACCTCACGATCCTCGGCCTGATCCGGCACATGGCCGACGTCGAGCGGTGGTGGTCACAACGCTCGCTGCTCGGCAACGACATCGAACCGATCTACTTCGGCTCGGCCCACCCCGAGGGGGATGAGGACGGCGACTTCCACCCCCCGCCCGACGCAACGCTGGCCGACGCGCTCACGACGTACCGGGCCGAGATCGCCGAGTCGGACCGGATCTTCGCCGCGGCCGGCCTCGACGACATCGAGGCAAACGTCCGGGGGATGTACAGCCTGCGGTGGATCCTCGTCCACCTCGTCGAGGAGTACGCCCGCCACTGCGGCCACGCCGACCTGCTCCGCCAGGCGATCGACGGCGCCACCGGCGACTGATCCGGAACCAACCCGCCCTCTACCACCGCCGTTCCCCAACCCGTTCTCGTGAGGATGTTGCGTCCTGGGCACGCAACATCCTCACGAAGTCGCCAGCGGGACCTGCCGACGACGAGGTTCGCTTCCTCGGAGATCGCCACCGGCGATCTCGCCCTCCGTCATCTCGCCGGGCAACCGATGACCCGCGACGAAGCGCTGGCGATGCGTGGAACCCGATCGATCGGCGAGATTCCCGTGGACGCGGATCCGAGATCGTGTCGTGATCCCGATCGACACCTCGGCGTGGATCGAGTCGATCGAGCGACCGTGATCCCGATCGACACGCACCTGACCGCGCTGATCGCGCACGGCGATGACATCGCGGTGACGGAGCCGGTGATCACGGAGGTTCTCGCAGGTGCCCGGGATGATCATCGCGAACGCGGCCTGCGCCGACTGATGCAGCGGTTCGTTCTGTTGCCCTTCGACAGCGCGGTCGACCTCGACGCCGCGGCCAGGATCTATCGCCGTGTCGCCGTGTGGGTGTGACCCCTCGTGGAATGGTCGACTGCATGATCGCATCGGTTGCGCTTCGCCACGACGCCACCCTGCTCACCGCCGACGTCGGCGTTGACCAGGGCCGATGCGTGTCAGACGTCGTACTTCACCCATCAGCGACGGCCGTGCCCGTACCTTCTTCGCTCTGACTCTCGGACCACCGGCGCAACACCTCGAACGAGTAGATCCCGGTGGAGTGGCCATCGTTCCAGATGATGTTGAGGCCCCAGGCGCCGTGGAATCCGGCATCGGTGATCGTCAGAGGAGTCGGGTTACCCGGGCGCGGCCACGGGATCTCGCCCCGGTCCCGGAGGTCACGACAGGTGGCGCACGGGCAGCGGAGGCGGAGTTCGGACAGCCCGAGCGTGGCGACGTGGCCGTCGGAGAATGTGGCGGTGATCCCTTCGTCGCGCTTCACGACCATGTCGACGATTTCGTAGCGATCATCCATCGGTGAGGTCTACCCGAGTCTCGCACGAACCGCTGACCGCGGGATGCGGCGACACAGTGCGGATCAGGTGTTCTCGACATCGCCCGCACGATCGTGTTTCCAGTATCCCCGGACCACCGCCTGCGAGCGCGGCAGTCCCCGCTCGCCGAAGAGATGTCGACGGATGCGCTGCATCGCGGCGGCCTCGCCGGCAGCCCAGACCCGTACGCCGGGATCGAGTCGCTCGGCGGTGACCGCGGCGACGAGCGAATCGCCCGGGCGGTCGCCGTGCCCGAGCTCATGCCAATGCACAGTCGCGCCCGGATGGGCGGGAAGGTCGAGGCGCGCGTCGAGATGTTGTACCTCGACGAGGACCGTCACCTCGGCCGTTGGCGGCAACGTTCGCAGGAGCACGCTGATCGCCGGCAGCGCCGACTCATCGCCGGCGAGCACGAAGCGGTGGGCCGCCTGATCGATCTCGTACCCGCGTCCTGTGCCCGAGACCGCGGCCCGAGTGCCTGCTCTCGCCTCGTCCGCCCACGCCGAGAGGGGCCCGTGTCCGTGGCGGACGATCTCGACGTCGAGTTCGCCGGAACCCGGCTCGAACCGGAGCGGGGTGAGCGTGCGGATGATCGGACGGCTGCCGTCATCGAGGAGGAACTCGTTCCCCTTCCAGATCGGTATCGCGATCTCGTTCGTCTCGGTTGGTAGGAGGAGTCGCAAGCTGGCGGCCGGCAGCCCGGGGTCGAGACCCTCGAGGGCAGGTCCGGCGAGGGTGATGCGCGTCATGTGCGGGCTGCGCGGCTCGACCCGAGCCACCTCGACGATGCGAAACGGCGGGGGCTCGCGGCGCGTTCTTATCGGTGTCACGACGTCGAGAGTAGGCGTCACGTGTCGCGAATCGAGTCCCACCTCGTTTCGGGAGACAACGCCTATTCCCATCCGCCATCACCGCGGCGAACTCGGACGTAGAGCCGCACCAGGGCCCTCGGGTAGGCGATCAGGGGCATCCGGGGAGCTGAGTTCTCGCGGGATCGTGGGGCGGCCGGCTCCCGCGTCCGGAACCAGGCCATCCCCCAACTACGGTGGCGCAGAGCAGCGACTGGGGGACCAAACATGACCATTCCGACCGAACCTGTGGGCAGCGTGCCGCGGAGTGCCGAGCTCCAAGCGGGAATGCAGGCCCACGCTGAAGGCTCGATGTCAGCCGAGGCGCTCGACGAGTTGTTCGACGCTGCGGTATCCGAAACGGTTGCCAGGTTCGAAGCCACCGGCTCGCCCGTCGTGACCGACGGTGAGCAGACGAAGTCGAGCTTCGCCACGTACCCACTCGAGGGTCTCCCTACCTTGGCGCCGAACGGGGTGGAGATTCCGTTCGAGGACGGTCACACGAGGCAGCTCCCGGTCATCACCGCTGGGCCGTTCCAGTACCAAAACTTCGCCGGCAGCTATGTGGCGCGGACACGGAAGTTCACCGATCGTCCGGTGAAGCAGGCCGTCATCTCGGCGTCGGCGATGAGCCTGCTCTACCCGGCAGCTGGGCTCGACGGGTACAGCCCCGAGCAGTTCCACGATGACCTCATCGACCAGGCCGCCGCCGACATCCGCAGCTGCCTCGACGCGGGCGCCGACAGCGTGCAGGTCGATTTCACCGAGGGTCGCCTGGCGCTCAAGCTCGACCCGTCGGGCGGCCTCCTCCAACAATTCGTCGATCTGAACAACGAAGTCTTCGCCCGCTTCACCGATGAGGAACTCAAGCGCATCGGCGTGCACACGTGTCCCGGTGGCGATCACGACAGCACCCACAGCGCCGACATCGACTACACCGAGTTGATCCCGAAGCTGCTCACGCTCAACGCCGGACGATTCTTCATGCAGATGGCCAGCGAGGCTGATCCCGGGAGGTCGCTTGCGGTTGTGGCGGAGCACCTGCAACCACATCAACGGGTGTACGTGGGGGTGATCGACGTCTGTAACGAGCAGGTCGAGTCTGCTCAGACCGTCTGCGCTCGCGTGCTCGCTGCCGCGGAACACATCCCCGTTGGGCAGCTCGGAACCACCGATGATTGCGGGTACTCGCCGTTCAGCGATGACGTCGCCACGAGTCGTGACACCGCGTTCGCCAAGATCTCGGCGAGAGTTCAAGGCACGCAGATGGCAGCCGACAAGCTCGGAATCTAGCTTCGCCGAGATCGCTTGCCCGGTCGAAGGCGCGGCCAGGATCGCACATCGCGGACGTCGACAGCGGGCGTACGATGTTCTCGTGAGCAACGCGGCACACGACCGAGGCGATCAGCCACACGCGACGGCGCCGTTGCCTCGTGACCTGACGACCGAGCAGCTGCAGGCTGCACCGGTCCTCGCTTCGGCGGACAGCTTGCTGATCGGCGAGTTGTCTGAGGACGAAGACGACGCGTTCGCAGCTGCCATCCGCTCGTGAGGCTGGTCGTCGACACCGGCGTCTTCAGCGCCGCTCTGAGTCGACGACGTCGACCTCGGTTCGACGATCAAGTCAGGCATCTCACGGGCAATCAGCTGTTCCTTGCGGCGGTGACCGTCGCTGAGCTCCGCTACGGAGCGCTCGTGGCCGAATGGGGCTCGCCCCGCAACGCCCGACTCGAGCAAGCGATCGGGTAGCAAGATCCCGCCTGAGAGGATGTGTCGCAGGACGACGGTGGCCACTACCCGCGGCGACCAGTCCCGCCCCGACCCTGTCTGAGATCGCGAGCCGGGGAAGCGAAGCTCCTGGGCATGTCAAGTGGTTCGGAGTAGCCAG
>CBDUYD010000019.1:0-27601 GCA_965371355.1 uncultured Ilumatobacteraceae bacterium | reverse complement strand
GGTTCTCACGACGGCGAGCGTATCGACGATCGGGACTGACTACTACACGCTGTAGCAGTACGCACGGAGATGGCCGACAACAGGTCAATTCGAGACATCGACGCTCGGACCCTGAGGGCCCGGTGGGGAACCTTCCCCACCCGGTCCACCGATCCCCGCTTCGAACGCCGATTCGTCACCGGCGAGTTCCGCGGACCCGACGTCGACCCAGCCGACCGACGCTCCGCCCGAAGCACCAGCCCCGGCCGCATTGGAGGACGAGCTCGTCGACCCGCCACCGGCACCGCCGAACGTCTCGTCTCCGTTCGCCCCGCGCCCGCCATCGGGGCCCGCCGCGCCTCCCGGTGCGCCGGCACCACCTGCGCCGCTACGAATCGTGCTGGCGTCGATCTGAATCGCGTCGACGCCGCTCGTCAGCAACCCGATCGATGGAGCACCGCCTCCACCGCCTCCGGACCCGCCGGCGCCGCCGTCGCCTCCTCCTCCCCCGCCACCACCGACGCCCTGCGGTTCCGCGTCGGCGTTCGGGACAGCTCCGTTCCCACCTGCGGATCCCGAACTGCCCGCGGTTCCGCCGGCTCCTCGGCCGCCCGGACCGCCGCGGCCCGCCGCCACCAGCGATTCGACGATGACCACGCGCTCGACATCTATCGCCCACAGCCCGACCGATCCGCCACCACCGCCACCACCGAGGCCCGCCACACCCGCCGGTCCGCCCGCGCCCCCACCGCCGCCTCCGCCCCCGGCGCCCGGGTCCTCCTCGTCACCCGACGAGGTGTCGGAAGGAAGCACCCCCGGAGCGACCGGCGGATTCGCAACCGCGCCGCCTCCCCCGCCGGCACCTCCCCACCCGCCGCTTGCAGCTCCGCCCGCTTCGCCCGACGTGCCGCGGCCCGCTCCGCCGTCGGCACCGCCGTTGCCACCCGACCCACCCGTGCCTCCGGCCCCACCGGTTCCGGGGCCACCCGCCAAGGCGTTCGCATCACCGTCGGCCGACCCGCCCGCACCCCCGGGTGCGTCTCCGGAGTCAACGCCCGCGCGACCGTCCTGACCGGGATCACCGGCACCGTCACCACCGCCGCTCCCGTCAGCACGACCTTCACCGTCTCCGCCGCTCGCGACGGGAGCACCCGCACCGCCGTCGGGTACGCCGCCGTCGGAACCGGGCGTGCTCTCGTCGTCGTTCGCGTCGGGAGGGAACGGCTCGGTCCCGGCGGCTCCCGGACCGGCGTGCACGGTCGACCGCTCGAGGATCAGCGCCGCTGCTCGTTCCGCGCGCACACCCATTGCGATGTTGCCGGTCAATGTCGCATCGCCGCCACCGCTCGCGCCTCCGACGACGCGACTATCGGTGATGTGGACCACATCGGCGTCCGAGACGAACACTCCTATCGAGATCCCGCCGGCGGGAGCGTCGGCGGCGGTCAGATCGAGGGCCGATACCCAGCGCTCTCCCGAGCCATCGATCGCGATGCCGATCGGCGCCGCATCGATGGCCGCTCGTTGCGTGACGTCGCGATGCCAGCGCTCGTCGAAGCCGCCGTACAGGCTGACCTCTGGGCCGAGGGTGAGGGTGGCTTCGGACTCGTCGTAGCGGCCGACGCTGCGGATGTAGACGTCGTTGCCTCCGGCGAGCTCGAGCGCCTCGCGGATCGATGCGTAGGGCGCCCCCATCGAGCCGTCCGCCTGCGGCGCGCCGGCCGCCTCCGCGTCGACGAACACGGCGCTCGTGACGTCCTCGAAGACCCTCAAGACCACCTCGTCGGTCGCGACACCACCGGTCGCGACACCTTCCCCGCCGACCTCGAGCGTGAACACGACCGTGCTCACATCGAGCGGAGCGTCGAACTCGACGACGGGCCCGATGAGGACGCCGGATTCGCCGGTGACGTCGGGCCCGGACGTCTGCATCCAACGAACCACCTCGTCGGGGGTGCCGTCACCGAGACCGCGGGCTTCGAGGCGCACCCGCGATCCGCGATCGACCGAACGGTCGGCGCCTGCATCGGCGACCGCATCGGGCAGTGTGGTCGGTGGGACCGAAGTCGTCGTCGTGGTGGTCGACGTGGAGGTCGTTGTCGACGTGGAGGTTGTCGTGGATGCCGCGACGAGACCACCCGACGAGGACGACGTTTCCGGTTCGGGGTCGGAGTCGACGAGGAGCGCGACGAGACCGATCAGCAACACGACCGCGCCCGCCGCGGCGGCACCGAGGAGGATGGCGCGTCGTCTCCGCTCCTCCGGGGTGACGCCCAGGAACCCCTCGCTGCGCCCCGGCCCCTCAGGTCCGCCCGGTGGAAGTGCCTCCCCTGTTCCCGTCATCGAAAGCTCCTGCCCGGCGACCGTACCCGCCGGCCAGAGCCGGGTCGCGGCAGGTCCACCGTCCACTTCCCGCGGGAGGTCGCGTTCGAGCTCGCGAAATCAGACCTGGAGGCGGCGACGGAGTCCGTCGAGTGCGGTGATCACCGAGAACTGGCGCATCTGGTCGCGCAGGCCGCCGAGCCGGGAGTGAACGACGTCGTCGAAGTCGGGTCCGACCATCGCGAAGAACAGCGTGCCGACCGGCTGCCCGTCCTGCTCGGCCGGACCGGCGACACCGGTCAGCGCGAGACCGACATCCGCCCCGAGCCGGCGGCGCACGCCATGGGCCATCTCGCGCGCAGCTCGCTCGCTCACCACGGGCCCCTCGCCGACCTCCAGCAACTCCTGCTTGACGTCGGTGGCGTAGCTGACGATCGCCCCTCTGAAGACATCGCTCGATCCGGGAACCTCGGTCAGCCGAGCGGCGACGAGCCCACCGGTGACCGACTCGGCGGTCGCCAGCGTCAGCCCGCGCGCGCGGCACAGGTCGAGGACGACCGATTCCATCGTCTCCTCGTCGACGCCGAACACGATCTCACCGATCCGCTCCCGCAGTACACCCTCCCAGTGCGCGAGCTGCGAGAGGCACTCGTCGCGGCTCGCGCCCTTCGCGGTCAGGCGGACCTTCAGCCCCTCCCAACCGCTGGCGAGAAAGGCGAGCGTCGGAGTGTCGGGCCGCTCGAGATCGTCGATCACCTCGTCGAGTCGCTCGTTGAGACCGCTCTCGCTCTCACCCCAGGTGCGCAGTACACGACTGACGATGACCGCCTCGTCGCCCTGCCGTCGGCGCAGGTCGGGGATGACGGCCCGCTGGATCATGTCGCGCATCTCGTGGGGCACGCCCGGCACCGCGTAGATGACCTTGTCGACGCCGCCGACGCCCAGCGGACATATCAGGCCAGGGGCGGTGCCCCGCGTCTGATGGATCACCGAGGCGCCGAACGGGACCATCGCCTGGCGCAGATTGTTGTCGGACATCGTTCGACCGCGCGCCTCGAACATTCGACGGATCACATCGACGACGTCGGCGTCGATCGCCAGTTCGACACCCATCACGGCGGCAATCGCCTCACGGGTCAGATCGTCGTGGGTCGGGCCGAGCCCGCCGCACAGCACGACGGCGTCCGCCCGCTCGAGCAATCGCTCGAGCTGCACGGCGATGCGCTCGACGTTGTCGCCGACCTTGACCTGGACGAGCGAGTCGATCCCGTTCGCTGCCAACTCGCCACCGATCCATGCCGAGTTCGAGTCGATGATCTGACCGAGGAGCAGTTCGGTCCCGACCGCGAGCACATCACAACGGAACGGCATCGGAATCGGCGGCCCGTATCAGGCGACCGGCTGCGGGCTGTTCTCGGAGATCGGCTGGCGCGCTCGCTGGAGGTACTGCACCCCGCTGACGACGGCGAGCACGACGGCGGCCCAGAGGAGACCGTTCCACAGCCACTTGGCGTCGAGCGCGGTCAACGGGAGCAGCGCGAACCCGACAGCGAGCTGCTGTGTGAGTGCCTTGTACTTTCCCAGTTTGCTCGCCGGAACACTCACGCCGTGACCGGCGACCCTCACCCGGTACACGCTGATGATGAACTCGCGCGCCGCGATGATCGCGACCGGGACCACCCAGAACACGCCGGTGCTGACAAGTGTGAACATCGCCCCGAGTACGAGGACCTTGTCCGCGAGCGGATCGAGGAAGGCGCCGGCCGCGGTGGGTCCGCGCTTGCGCGCGATGTATCCGTCGATTCCGTCGCTGGCGGAGAACGCGAACCACATCCAGAACGCGACCCACGAGCCTCCCGCGTGATCCGGAATCACCCAGAACATCAACGGCGACAGCATCAGTCGGCCCGCGGTGATCGCGTTGGCCCAACTGGCGAGACCTCGGGAGTCGGTCATCGATGCACCCTCAATCGACCCGCTCCGCGATACCGCGGTCGGCGCCGGCCGCGACCAGGTCGGGCCCCAGTGCGTCGACGATCTCGACGACGACGATGCTCCTCACGTCTACATTCTGCCCGACGTGCACGATTCCGTCGATCTCGGGCGCCTCGCGATGCGACCTTCCGATTCCGACCGAGTCGACGAGCACCTCGACCGACGTGCCGATCAGGGCGTCGCGCCTCGACGCGGTGATCTCGTCCTGCAACTCTCGCAGCTCGCGCAGCCGCTCGTTCATCAGGCCTTCGTCGACCTCGCCGTCGAGCTCGGCGGCGTACGTGCCGTCCTCGCGGCTGTACGAGAAGAAGCCGCACCAATCGAGCTGCGCCTCCTCGACGAACCGGAGCAGGAGATCGTGGTCGTGCTCTGTCTCGCCCGGGTACCCGACGATGAAGTTGCTCCGGAACGCGGCAGCGGGCTCGCGGTCGCGGATGTCCTCGATGCGTCGCAGGAAGCGGTCACCGTCGCCCCAACGCCGCATCCGTCGAAGGAGGGGCTTACTGACGTGCTGCAACGAGAGGTCGAAGTAGGGAACATCCGATGCGCAGATCGTGTCGATCAGCTCGTCGGAGAGGTCGCTCGGATAGAGGTAGAGCAGCCGCACGCGGTCGACGATCGCCGCGACCCGGGCGACGAGGGGCACGATCGCGCCGGCACCCAGCGCCTCGGGGCGATCCTTGCCGTACGAGGCCAGATCCTGCGCGACCAGCACGATCTCGCGGGCGTCGAGCTGCTCGACCTCCACGAGGATCGACTCGACGTCGCGACTGCGCTGCGGTCCGCGGAAGCTGGGGATCGCACAGAACCCGCACGCCCGGTCACAACCCTCGGCGATCTTGACGTAGGCCCACGGCACGGCGGCCTTCGGTCGCGGCAGGTTGAGAAGATCGAAGTCGGGCAGCGGCGTCGACGAGACCGGGATCAGCTTGCGCTCCGGCCCGGTGAACGATCGTCCGAACCCGGCGACCTGATCGATCTCGGGGAGCTCGGCCGCGAGTTCGTCGCCGTACCGCTCGGCCATGCAGCCCGTGACGACCAGGCGCGACCCGTCGGCGCGCGCCTCGTCGAGCGCGAGGATGGTGTCGATCGACTCCCGGCGGGCGTCGTCGATGAACGCGCAGGTGTTGACGACGACGAGATCGGCGGCCGAGGCGTCGTCGGTGGGCGAGTACCCGTCGGCGACGAGTGCCCCGACCAACTTGTCGGAATCGACATCGTTCTTCGGGCAGCCGAGCGTCTCGACGTAGAAGCGCTGCGACATGGGGTCGAACGCTATCTGCGCTCGTCCGACGCTACTGGTGGGCCGGTCGGAGCCCCTGCCGCGGCCAGTTCATCGACACGAGACGGCCGGTGCTCGAGAGCGTGAGGAACGCGGTGTGCAACTCGTCGCCGCCGAAGCAGATGTTGGTCGTGATGACATCGCCGGTGGCGTGGTGCTCGACACGTTCACCGTCGGGTGAGATCGCCGTTATTCCTCCATTGAAGATCGTCGCGACGCACACCCATCCCTGTCGGTCGACGGCGAGCGAATCGAGGAACTGGTATCCAGGCAGGCCGTACAGCACGATGCTCGGGTCGAGCGGTACGGCTGGGGCGAGTTCACCCGGGCCGACGATTCGGCGCTTGAACACGCGTCCCGTGTACGTCTCGGCCCAGTAGAGCGTGGAGCAGTCCGGGGAGAGTCCGATCCCGTTCGGGGCCTCGGTGGGGAATGCCACCTCGCGGATCTCGGACCCGTCCGTGCGGGCGTAGTAGATCGCCGTGAGATCGCTCGTCCGGGCGGTCGTGTCGCGTAGTCCATGGTCGGTGAACCAGAAGCCGCCGTGACCATCCATCACCAGATCGTTGGGGGCCCGCAGCGGACGACCGCCGCACTCGGTGTAGAGATCGGTGACGGTGCCATCGTGCAGGTCGACGCGCTGGATCCGCCCACCGATGTAGCGCGAGGGATCGAAGCGACCGGGAAGCAGCAGCCCGCCGAACTCGGCCGGGCGGGACGAGCCGCCGTTGTTGCAGAGGTACACCGCGCCATCGGGCCCGATCGCCGCGCCGTTTGGCCCGCCCTCGATCTCGGCGATCGTCTCCTTCGTGCCGTCGGGGTGCACGAGCGTCAGCCGCGGGCCGAACATCTCGACGACGATCACGCTGCCGTCCGGCATCGCGATCGGGCCCTCGGGAAAGCGCAGGCCATCGGTGATCTCGGTCAGTTCCGGCGTGAACTCGATGAGGTCGGTCATCGGCCCATCCTCGCAGGACGGTGGCCCACGAGGAGTGGTGGGGCGGCCGTGCGCGGGGGTCGGTCGAGATCGTGCTTAGCTCGTGGGATGGACAAGTCAGCCGAGCTGCAGCCACCGGATCCGGCCGCGAGCGCCGGCCGGACCGATTCCGAGCTCTCCGGAGCGATGGATTTCTACGACCGGTCGGCCCGCCGCAGCAAGGTCTGGTACCAGACGCTCCGCGTGCTCACGATGGTGCTCGCTGCATCGATTCCAGTCGTGGCCGTCCTCGACGGATCGGCCGTGATCACCGCGGTACTCGGTAGCGCGATCGTGGTGATCGAGGGTCTCCAGCAGTTGTTCCAGTTCCACGAGCGGTGGGTCGGGTACCGCAAGACGTGGAACGTGCTCGACCAGGAACGGCGGCTGTACGAAGCCGGGGCAGGCCCCTACGACGGCGTGGTCGATGCCGGCAAGCTCCTCAGTGAGCGGATGACGTCGATCCTGTCGGCCGAGAACACCGACTGGGTCGCACTGGCCACCACGGCCCAGGCGCAAGCAGGCTGAGGGTCATAGCTGGCCGTTCTGTTGGAGGAGTTCGAACTCCTCGACGGTCATCAGCACCGACCGTGCCTTGGACCCTTCGCTCGGTCCGACGACGCCGCGTTGCTCGAGCAGGTCC
Source organism: uncultured Ilumatobacteraceae bacterium (assembly GCA_965371355.1). Classification (GTDB taxonomy): domain Bacteria; phylum Actinomycetota; class Acidimicrobiia; order Acidimicrobiales; family Ilumatobacteraceae; genus JASJHI01. The sequence goes on along the minus strand of CBDUYD010000019.1, from coordinate 20,404 downwards.
ATCATCCGTCCGGCACGGGCGAAGCCGACCTTGAGTTTGCGCTGCAACATCGAGGTCGATCCGAGTTGGCTCCGCACGACGAGTTCCATCGCCTGCTTCATCATCACCGTGTCGTCGTCTTCGGCACCCGCCGAGAAGGCGTTCGCGTCGGAGGTGACGTCGAGGGAATCGGTGATCGCCGCCGCCGCTCCCGGCGTGGGAGGCACCAGTGCCGGTGCATTCAGGGCGACACCGGAGGCCCCAGCGGACGGCTCGGCCTCGACGTCGGTCGCATACACGGGTTCGGGCGCCTGGGCACGCCAGTGGCCGACGACCTGTCGCACCTCGCCCTCGCTGACGAATGAACCCTGGATGCGGCTGGCGATCGAGGAGTTGCCCGGAAGCAGCAGCATGTCACCCTTGCCGACCAGCTTCTCGGCGCCGGGCTGGTCGAGGATCACCCGGGAGTCGGTCAGCGACGACACGGCGAACGCCATCCGGGCCGGGATGTTGGCCTTGATGACGCCGGTGATCACGTTGACCGACGGGCGCTGCGTGGCGACGATGAGGTGGATGCCGACCGCCCGCGCCTTCTGTGCGATGCGGGTGATCGACTCCTCGACGTCGCGGGCGGCGACCATCATCAAGTCGTTGAGCTCGTCGACCACGACGATGATGAACGGCATGTGCTCGTACTCGATGTCGGACCCCGGCGGCGGCTGCGCCTCGCCCTTCGCGACCGCGTTGTTGTAGCCGGTGATGTCGCGATGGCCGAGTTCGGACAACACGTCGTAGCGCCGGTCCATCTCCTTGACCGCCCAGCCGAGGGCGTTTGCCGCCTTCTTGGGATTGGTCACCGGCTGGGTGAGCAGGTGCGGAAGGCGTTGATACTGGCCCATCTCGACCTGCTTGGGGTCGATCAGGATGAGCCGCACCTCGTCGGGCGTCGTTCGCATCAGCAGCGAGGTGATGATGCAGTTGATCCCACTCGACTTGCCGGCGCCCGTGGCGCCGGCGATCAGGAGGTGGGGCGTGGCGGCAAGGTCGAGGAACACGGCCTCGCCGGCAATGTCCTTGCCGACGGCTACGTCGAGGGGACGGTTCGCCCTGGCGGCCTCGGGCGAGGCCAGCAGATCGCCGAGCGCGACGAGCTGGCGCTGCTGATTGGGAACCTCGACACCGATCGCCGAGCGACCCGGGATCGGAGCGAGAATGCGGACGTCGGTGGCCGCCATCGCATAGGCGATGTCCTTCTGCAGGCTTGTCACCTTGGCAACCTTGACTCCGGCTCCGAGTTCGAGTTCGTACCTCGTGACCGTCGGGCCGACCGTCATCCCCACCAGGGTCGTGTCGACGTTGTGTGAGGCGAGCGACTCTTGCAGCGTCTGCCCTCGTGCCTCGATCGCCTTGCGGTCGATCTTCTTGGATCCCGGCTGCTCGAGCAGCGACATCCGCGGGAGGACCCACGAACCGATCCGTGCCCCATCGCCGACCGGGGCGCCCGGCCGGCTTCGGACCGACGCCTTGGGCTTGGAAGAAGGTTTGCGATCCGCGGGAGCCGACGCGTCGATCAACTCCTCGCCCTCCTCGGAGGCGAAGTCGTAGACCCCGGTACCGGAGACCGCCGCCACCGCCTCCGCGCCCGCCGAGCCGTCGACGCCACCGGCGTGCTCGGCATCGGTGTGCTCGGCATCGGTGTGATGCCGATCGCTGCTCAGACTCGACAGGTTGTCGATGCCCGACCTCGCCGCACGGCCGACCGGGCGGATGATCGTGCTCAGGAATCCGCCGGTGTGCGCGGCCATCGTGCGCAGTGAGGTCTGGGTGATTATCAGGGCACCGCCGATGAACGCCGCGGCGAGTACGACAGCGGCCCCAGCGGTCGCCAGCAGGGCGCGGAGGGGCTCGGCGGCAAGCGCACCCAGCCAGCCGCCCGAATCGCCGAGGTCGTCGACGCCCGCGGAGATCTTGTCGGGACCGCTGATGAGGTGGAGGAGTCCGAGTGCCGCCAGGCATACGAGCAGCCACCCGGCGGCGAGCCTGAACGGGCTGTAACTACGCCCGCGCCGGACGAAGGCGATGCCCGAAGCGATCAACACGACGGGGACGATGTACCTGCCGAGCCCGGTGAACCAACCGGTCAGGGTCTCGACGCCCCGACCGAGGGGTCCGGCGAGGTCGAGATAGATCGCCAGCGCCAGCAGGGCGCCGACACCGATCAGGCCGAGCCCGATGAACTCGTGCTCGCGGCCGTCGACCGCTTCGCGCAACTCGGCCTCGGCACGATCGCGGCGCGATCGGGGGACGTCGGGCGGAGTCGCATCGCGCACACCGCCCGACGGCGATCCGGCCGCGCGGCCGCTCACCTTGGTCGCGCGCTTCCCGGAGCGCCGTTTGGAGGGTCCCCACGTCGACATGTGTTGCCAACGGTACCAAGCCCCTGTCGCAGCCGACCGGACACCCGACGCCGAGTGGCGTGTAGATGGCACCTCGGAGGTCACGAAGCAGCAACGTCGGCGGCGCTTCGCACCCGGACGGCACGCCGAAGATCGCAGCAGCGGACTTCACACCGGATCGACAGACAGGATCGCGCCGCCCTCCCCGACGACCACGTCGAGCACTCCACCCTGCGACGACCGCGCCGAGACGACGTAGCGCACGCTCCCCTCCGGGCCGCCCTCGACACTGAGCGATTCGATCGTCGCGTCGGGCACCTCATCGGCGACGTTCACCAGCACGCGGTCGTCGTCGAACGCAATCGCCTCACTGGTGAACGTGTGACCGGATGCGCCCTCGAGCCTGGGCCCGGGCGGCTCGAGCACACCATCTCGGTAGACGTACGGGATCGCTACGGTCGCATCGTCGACCGCGACGAAGACGTTCGTCAACGGTGCGCTCGCCGTGATCTCGAAGAACTCCTGAGGGCCGCCGAGTTCGTCCTCGACGGCGGCGGCGGCGCGTCTGACGTCACCGATGAAGTCGGGCTGCGCCGTCGCCGGGTCACCTCCACACGTGGCGATCGGCAGGACGCAGAGTGCGAGTACGAACAGCCGACGCATGGTTCGCGTGTGTAGCGGAACCCGCGGGGATTCCCAACGAGTCCCTCGTCAGGCCTCCATAACGACGGGCACGATCATCGGCCGCCGCCGGGTTCGTTCGCTGACGAACCGCCCGGCGGCCCTGCGCACGTCGCGCTCGAGCGCCTCGACATCACGGACGCCCTTGGCGAGCGCGAGTTCGACCGCGTCGGCGACCGTGTCGCACGCCTCGTCGAGCAGGTCCTCGGCCTCGGGTGCGTAGACCCAGCCGCGGGTGATGATCTCGGGCCCGACCAGCACCTTGCCCGTCTGGATATCGACGGTGACGACCACGACGACGACACCCTCCTCGGCGAGCTTCTGCCGATCGCGCAGCACCCCCTGGCCGACGTCGCCGACGATCCCGTCGACGTAGAGGTAGCCCGCGGGAACACGGCCGATCGGCGAGAGACCGTCGGCGGACAACTCGAGCACGTCACCGTCCTCGCAGAGCACGACGTGATCGGGTCGGACGCCCATCAGTTCGCCGAGGCGGGCGTTCGCCACCATGTGCCGGTACTCACCGTGGATCGGGACGAACCACTCGGGATTGACGATCGAGAGGTAGGTCTTGATCTCGTCGGCCTGCGCGTGGCCGGTGGCGTGCACGTCGAGCACACCGGAGTGCACGACCTCCGCCCCGTGGCGCAACAGCCCGTCGATCACATTGTTGACATTGCCCTCGTTCCCGGGGATCGCATGGCTCGACAGTACGACCGTGTCGTGCTCGCCGAGCTTGAGCCACTTGTTCTCGGCGCGCGCCATCAGTCCGAGCGCGGACATCGGCTCGCCCTGCGATCCGGTCGAGATGATGCACACCCGCCCCGGCTCGTAGCCGTCGATGTCCTCGATGTCGACGAGCGACGACTCGGGGATCCGCAGGATGCCGAGTTCGAGGCCGAGCCGCACGTTCTTCTTCATGCTCAGCCCGAGCGTGGCGACGACCCGCCCGTCGGCGATCGCCGCGCTGGCGATCTGCTGGATCCGGTGCAGGTGGCTGGCAAAACTCGCCGTGATGATGCGCCGATCTTTCTGGGCGGCGAACAGTCCGCGCAGCACACCACCGACGCTGCTCTCGCTCGGCGAGTACCCGGGCTCCTCGGCGTTGGTGGAATCGCCCATCAGCAGCCGGATCCCCTGCGACTTGGCGAGTTCGCCGACTCGGGCGAGGTCGACGCGGCGATCGTCGACGGGTGTCAGGTCGATCTTGAAGTCGCCCGAGTGGAGGATGACGCCTTGGGCACTGTGCACCGCGATCGCGTGGGCGTGGGGCACGGAATGGGTGACGGGGATGAACTCGATCTTCAGCGATCCGACCTCGATCGTGTCACCGTCGGCGATCGCGCGCATGTCGGTTTTCGCCGTGAGGCCGGCCTCGTCGATCCGGTTGCGCGCCAGTCCGAGCGTCAGCGCCGAGCCGTAGATCGGGATGGGCTCATCGCGTAAGTCGCCGATTCCGTCGCCGTCGCGGAGGAGGTACTGGATCGCCCCGACGTGGTCCTCGTGACCGTGCGTCAGGATGATCGCGCCGATCCGCTCCGCGTTCTCGCGCAGGTAGGTGAAGTCCGGAAGGATGAGGTCGATCCCGTGCATGTTGGCGTCGGGGAACATCAAGCCGCAGTCGATCAGCACCATCGTGCGGTCGGGATCGTCCGCCGCCCCCTGCTCGATCGACATGCAGTTGCGGCCGATCTCACCGAGTCCACCGAGGAAGGTGATCCGTACCGGGACGTCGGGATCGAGAGCCCCGGGCACCGTGCCGCGCCGAGCGGATCGGTCAGCCACGGGCCGCGACCAGACGCTGGTAGACGGCACGGGCCTGGTCCTCGAGACCGCTCGGTGTGGGCCCCATCGGTGGTCGGCACTCGCCGACCCGATGACCGAGAGTGCGCAACATCGCCTTGCTCGGCACCGGATTGGGGGCCTCGTCGCCGGTCTCGAAGGCAAAGCTCTCGAGCTGACGGGCGTTCGCCGCTCTCGCGCCGGCGATGTCGCCCGACTCCCAGGCATCGAACATCTCGACATGGTCGGGCGCGCACCAGTGGGTGGCGACGCCGATCGCGCCGACCGCTCCGATCGCCATCAGCGGGAGCGTGAACGAGTCGTCGCCGGAGTAGACCTCGAACGACGCCGGCGTATCGGACTCGACCACGGCGGTGGCGCCGGGGTTCCCCGCGGCATCCTTCAGCGCCACGATGTTGGCGACGTCGGTACCGAGACGGACGAGTGTGGCCGTGCCGATCTTGCGGCCGGTCCGGACCGGGATGTCGTACAGCACGACCGGCAGTTCGGTGGCCGCCGCGACCGCCCGGAAGTGGTCGTCGAGACCCGCCTGGCTCGGTCGGCTGTAGTAGGGACACACGGCGAGGATCCCGGCGATGCCGCGCTTGCCGGCCTCGGCGGTGAGCGCCGCATCGGCACGGGTATTGGAACCCGTCGTTCCGGCGATGATCGGGACCGTCACCGCGCCGGCGACCACTTCGAAGAGCGACAGCTTCTCGTCGACGGAGAGCGTCGGCGATTCGCCGGTCGTGCCCGCGACGACGAGTCCTTCGTTGCCTTGCCCGACCAGCCATTTCGCCAGCGCGGCAGCCGCGTCGAGATCGACCTCGCCCTCGCCGTCGAACGGCGTCACCATCGCGGTGAGCACCCGGCCGAAGCGCGCCATCAGCGATAAACCCTCAGACTGTCGATCACGTCCGCAATCTATTCGATCGCGCCGTCAGGTTTCGGATGCGTACTCGGCCCGACCATTCGTGCGGCCCCACATCAGGATCCTCTTGAACGGGTAGAAGTACGGTTCGTCGTCCCCGATCCGGTCGAGGAGAGCCGTTCGGTACGCGTCGACGAACGGCCCGTGGAGGTCGTCGGGCAGGCGCTTGAAGAACCTCGTGAGGCTCGTGCCCTCGACCCATTCGACCACCGCGGCGGTCGAGGGCATGAGGTGTCCGTACACCTGGAGACGGACGTGCTGACGGGTGAACCCGAGGTCGTGGAGGCGGCGGGCGTACCACTCGGGAGTCCTGACGTTGACGGCGACGGGATCCGGCGGCGGATCGCCGTCGAATGCCGAGAGGAACGGCTCGGCGCGGGCGACGTCGGCCGAGACGAGATGAGAGGCATGATCGGCATTGGCCGGAACCTGCACCGCCAACTGTCCACCCGGGCGCAGACTTCGCGCCCACCGCTCGAGAACCTCGGAGTGGTCGGGCACCCACTGCAGGCTGGCGTTGGCGAACACGAGGTCGTACGTGCCGGGTGCACACCACGTGGCGATGTCGCCGTGTTCGAAGCGGACGCCGCCGACGTCGTGGGCGTGCGCCTTCTCGAGCATCGCTGGTGAGGAATCGACGCCCACGACGCTGCGGGCGCCGCTGCGCCGCGCGAACGCGACGGTCAGCTCACCCCCGCCGCAGCCGAGGTCGACGACCCGATCGAGGGTCGTGTCGGTCTCGACCAGGTCGACAAGGTCCCAGAACGGTTCCGCGCGCTGCGCCGCGAACCGCGCGTACCGCTCGGGATCCCAGTCGGATCCGGGTGCCGTCACCGGGCCGACGATACCCGGATCGAGCGGGCCCGATGGGGTGTGCCCCGTCGCTCAGCCGGCCGACATCGGCGACGGCGCGTCGCCTCCGAGCTCGAACTTGATGTACTCCTCGCCCGTGTCCTCCCAGTCCTCGAACTGGATGACGCCCATCTCCTCGAAGCGGCGCCGCAGCCACGACTCGTTGCGATCGAGCAGCCCGAGCTTCTTGCAGTTCGGCACGATCTTGGAGAACAGCATCTGCTGGAACAGGTCGCGGGTGGGATCGCGCAGCACGACCGGGAGCACATCCTTCGGAGCGACACCCATCTGCTCCCAGACCTCCTGGGCGAGGAAGCGATCGCGCATCCGTACCGCGGCTTCGTAGGCGAACTCCTGGCGGTCTTTCAGCTCGGCGTCGGTCATCTCCGCGTAGACCTCCTTCAGCGACAACACGCCGAAGGCGACGTGGCGGGCCTCGTCGCTCATCACGTAGCGGAGGAGCTTCTTGAGCAGCGGCTCCTCGGTCATCTGGTGCATGAAGCCGAAGGCGGCGAGCGCGAGGCCTTCGACCATGACCTGCATCCCGAGGTAGGTCATGTCCCAGCGGGAGTCGGCGATGATGTCGTCGAGCAGCATCCGCAGGTGTGCGTTGACCTGGTATCCGCCGTCGAGCTTCTCGTCGAGGTAGCGGGCGAAGACCTCGACGTGGCGGGCCTCGTCGACAACCTGGGTAGAGGCATACAGCTTGGCGTCGTACCACGGCACGGTCTCGGTGATCTTCGCCGTGCAGAGCAGCGCGCCCTGCTCGCCGTGGAGGAACTGCGAGAGGGTCCACTTGCGGTTCTGGATGCCGTAGTCGAGCCACTCCTTGTCGCCCCAGTTTCCGACGACGGTGTCTGCGTAGAGGTTCGGATCGAGGCCTGCCGCCATCGCGATCTGGTCGCTCGCAACGACCTGCTCGAGGTCGACCTCGGTGTCCCAGTCGAGATCGGTCGTGGCGTTCCACTGGCCGGTCTTGGCCTTCTCGTAGAGCTTGCGCAGGGCGGGACGGGCGAGGCTGTAGTCCCACGTGAAGATGGCGTCGGCATTGTCCTTGACGACGTGTTCGACCTCGTCGACGTCGGTGTTCGCCACCGCGAGAATCGCCTCGAGGTCGTTGAGTTCGGTGCGATCGATGATCGTCTCGTTGTCGGATTGGGGCTGCTCTGTCGTGGTCATCGGGTGCTCCTGTCGATTGTGCGGGGGTTGGTCGTCGTGATCGGTTGTCGGAGTTGGTCGGGGCGGTCGGGTGTCACGGTCGCTCGGGGTCGCGATCGAGCGGCGCCGGGATGAACGGCGAGAGGAACGCCCTCGCTGCGTCGGGATCGGTGAGATCGACGAGGTCGGACGGGGCGAGGAAGTACGACACGACGAGCCGCACGAGCAGGTCGACGAGTGCGCGACCCTGCTCGCGCGGCAGGAACGGATCGAGCAGCGGCACGAGGTACGCGGAGGCCACCCGGATGATCCGCGGGAGTCCGTCGACGGTGAGATCGCTCACCACTGCGCCGGGCTCGGAGGCGAGCATGATGGCGAGGTGATCGTCGGAGCGCAGCTCGCGCAGCGAACACGTCACCGCTCTGACGAGCAGCTCTTCGAGCGTGTCGGCGCCGTCGATGTGGGCGAGCAGGACCTCGAAGAACTGATCGAGCTCGTACACGCGGTGGGCGTCGAACAGGACGTCCTTGCCGCCCGGGAAGAGGCGGTACAACGTGGCCCGCGATACCCCGCTGTATTTCGCGATGTCCTCGACGGTGACCTTTTCGATCCCCCAGCGCTCGCAGCACGATTTAACCGAATCGAGCACGGCGATCTCGGTGGCCGACCAGTGGGCGCGCGCACCCGGGGCGCGCACTGGCTCGATCGCCGTCATTCGTGAGACGCTAGGACAAAAAGCGTCTCAGTGTCAAGTGGCGGGCAAGGCGCCGGAAGGCGATGATGATTGACATGTGTTCGGGCATGCCGATAGACCGAGCAGACCCGGCTCACCAATATCACCTGCACGATCACGACACGACGCCATGACGCGACCTCTCGAATCCCTCACCGACCGAGTCTCGGTCATCGCCCGCACGGTCGGCGATCGCGCCTCGGCGGCGGTCGAAGCGCTGCGCGCGGCAGGGCTGATCGGACCCCTCGCCCGTGTGCGGCTGATCCGGCTCCTCATCCGAACGGGTCGAGATCGGGTCGAGACCGCCCGTGGGGCCGTCGCCGCCGGCTCCTCGTTCGTCCCGCCCACCGCAGCCGACGTCATCGGTCAATACCTGTGCGGCTACGTGCTGTTCGGTACCGACGACGGATGCAGGTGGAAGTTCTACGAGCAGCGCTACGTGATCACGGCCGAGACGGCGAGGCTGCCGAGGCGGATCCGGCGCGACGTCCGCAACGCCGGCTACGACGTGAAGTCCGATACCGACTTCGCCGACATCATCCGAGCGTGTGCCGACCGTCAGGACAGTTGGCTGACACCGACCGTGATCGACCTCTACGAGGAACTCCACGCGAACGGCGACGCGTCATGCATCGGCTGCTACCGCGACGGCGAGCTGGTCGGCGGGCTCTGGGGCCTCGACGTCGGCCGGGTGTTCGTCGGGATGAGCATGTTCCACACCGCCGACTCGGGCGGTACCACCGCGGTCGCCGCGGCCGTCGAGCAGATCGGCCCCGACGGTCGCTGGGACATGATCGACGTCGGCGTCACCGGACCCCTGGTCGAGCGTTTCGGAGCGAGCGAGGTTCCGCTCACCACACTGCAACGACAGCTCGTCGGCGCCCTCGGAACGACTCAGCCGGGCGAAGGTCGGTCGGACGCCGCCGCCATCGCTTCGCCCGCCTCGCCATAGGCGATGATCGACACCAACGCGTGGTGCGAGACCATGTGGACGTCGCGGAAACATCGTTCGATCCGGCTGGTGGCGTAGATCGCGGTCGAGCCTGCGATCTCGTAGATCTCGTCGACCGTCTCGAGCATCCGATCGACAACGTACCGGCACGCCGCCCGCGCCTGAAGGCTCATATCGGGATCGCCGGGGCCGAGCTCGGCCAGCGCATGGGCGTTCTCGTAGAGGAAGAGACGCGCCGCCTGGACGGTCATCGTCGCCTTCCCGAGCGCGGCGTACGCGAGCGGGAGCTTCGCGGCCCAATGGGGGTCGGGCTTGGCCGCCTTGCGCCCGACGAGCTCGCCGAACTCGTCGAGCGCACTCTGGGCGATGCCGAGCGCAACGGCCGCCATCAGCGGCGGGCCGTACTCGCCGAAGGGGCGGCCGAACTCGACGTTCTCCCCGTCGAGCACGCGCCAGACGTCCTTGGCAGGGAAGGTGAATGCCGCGGCCACGAACAGGTCGTCGAGTACGAAGTCGTGGCTCCCGGTGCCGAGCAACCCGGTGGTGTACCAGGTGTCGAGCAACTCGACCTCGTCGGGGCGAACGAGAAGTGCGACCTGCTCGGGTGAGCCCTTGCCGCCCGACTCGACCCGCGCCGCGCAGACCAGGTAGTCGGCCATCGCGAAGCCGCTGGCGAATGCCCAGCGGCCGCTGACCCGGTAGCCGCCCTCGACGGGGTTGGCGACACCCGTCGGCTGCACGTTGCCGGCGACCACACCCGACCCGCCCTCGAACACCGCTCGGGCCGCCTCGGTGGTCATCAGGTCGGCGAGGCGGCCATGTCCACCGGTGACCTGGGCGATCCAGCCGACCGAGCCGTCGAGCCGGGCGAGTTCCTCGCACACCCGGGTCCCGGCCACGAGGCTCGCACCGGCGCCCCCGACGGTCGTCGGCACCATGATTCCTGCGAACCCCGCTTCGCGCATCGCCTCGGCGACGGGTCCGGTGACCGCACGCGCATCCTCGATCTCGTCGCGATGCGCATCGATCAACGGCGCGATCGCCCGCACCTTCTCGATCCACGTCTCATCGTCGTCGGACGCGATCGCCGGAGTCGGGAGTCGGTCGGGATCGCGGAGGGCGGGGGCGACGATCTCCTCTCGAGGAGTCCTGCCGGACAGCTTGCGGGCCATCTCCTGGGCGGGACTGGGAAGTCCGTCGAAGGCACGGCGGAGCGGTGATGCGTTCACGCGATCCGAGCCTACGCCCACCGCTTCGGTAGCGAACCCTCGAACGATCGACGCCACCCGAGGACTATCGTCGGTACCGCGTGAACAACGACCGAAGGAGATCATTCATGCGACACTCCACGACCCGCCGGGTCATCCCGGCACTCGCGATCGGCGCACTGCTGTTCGCGGCTTGCGGCAGCGACGACAGCTCCAGTGACTCCGACGATTCCGACGGTGGCGACGGTGGCGACTGCTCGGCCACGATCGACGACGGTGTTCTCACGATCGCCACGGGAGAGCCTGCGTTCCCGCCGTGGGTGATCGACGACGCGCCCGAGACCGGCGAGGGATTCGAGGCCGCCGTCGCGCTCGCCGTCGCGGATGAGATGGGCTACTCCGGCGACTCGGTCGTGTGGGTGCGCACCACGTTCGACCAGGCGATCCAGCCGGGCGCGAAGAGCTTCGACGTCAACCTCCAGCAGTTCTCGATCACCCCCGAGCGGGCCGAGAACATCGACTTCTCGCTCCCCTACTTCACCAGCAACCAGGCGATCGTCGCACTCGACGGCTCGGCCGCCGAGGGAGCGACCAGCATCGAGGACCTGAAGGACGTCAAGTTCGGAGCGCAGGCGGGCACGACGAGCCTCGAGTTCATCACCGACGTCATCCAGCCCGACCAGGAGCCGTTCGTCTACGACGACAACGTCGGTGCCAAGGCGGCGCTCGAAGCCAATCAGATCGACGCGGCCGTGTTCGACCTCCTGACTGCGCTCTTCGTGTCCGCGGTCGAGATCGAGGGCAGCAGCGTCATCGGTCAGTTCCCCGTCGAGGCGGGAGGAACAGCCGACGAACTCGGCTTCGTGCTCGAGAAGGACAGCGCGCTCACCGGCTGCGTCGATGCGGCGATCACCACGATCACCGACTCGGGCGAGCTCGAGGAGATCCGGGTCACGTGGCTGGCCGACAACGCCGGCACGCCCGTGATCAGCACCGAGTGATCAGCACCGGGTGACCCGAAGTTGAGCGAGCAACCGACACGCCGCGAACGCTACGAACAGGGTCAGCGGCGGCGCGGCATCGTCATCGCGACGGCGAGCACGGTCATCGTCATCGGGGCGCTGATCGTGCTCGTCCCGCTCACCCCCGGGTGGGAGAAGGTCGAGCGTTCCTTCTTCGACTGGGACATCTTCGTCGACTCGTTCCCGCGCCTGCTCGACGCATTCTGGCTCGACATCAAGATCCTGCTGTGGTCGACGCCTCTCATCTTGATCGTCGCTCTCGTCGTGGCGCTCGCGCGGGGTGTGCGTAGTCCCACCCTGTTCCCGGTGCGCGCATTCGCCATCGTCTACACCGACGTGCTGCGCGGTATCCCGGTGATCCTGCTCGTCTTCCTGATCGGGTTCGGCGTACCGGCGCTCGGGCTGTCACGGGACTGGGCGAACCCGGTGATCTGGGGCACCGTGACGCTCGTGCTGTCGTACTCGGCCTATGTGTCCGAGGTGATCCGGGCGGGCATCGAGAGCGTTCACGAGAGCCAGCGCGCGGCCGCCCGTTCGCTCGGCATGTCGAACCGCCAGACGATGTCGACCGTCGTGCTCCCCCAAGCGTTCAGGCGGATCGTCCCCCCGCTGATGAACAGTTTCGTCAGCCTCCAGAAGGACGTCGCTCTCGTCAGCCTGATCGGCCCGGTCGAGATCTTGCGCCAGGCGGGGATCGACAAGGCCAGGACCGCCAACTTCACGCCGTACGTCGCCGCCGCGGCGATCTTCCTGATGCTGACGATCCCCTGCACACGCCTCGCCGACTGGTTGCTCGCCCGCCAGCGCCGACGCACCGGCGCGACCACGATCGCATGAGCCCCGCTCGCACCGGTTCCGACAGCGCCACCCCCGAACGCGACAGCACCGGTGAGCCGGGTGCCGGGCCCAAGCTCTCGCTGCGCGGAGTCCGAAAGGCGTTCGGCGAGACCGTCGTGCTCGACGGGATCGACCTCGATGTCGAGCGTGGCAGCGTTATCACGCTGATCGGCGCGTCGGGCTCCGGCAAGTCGACGCTGCTGCGATGCGTGAATCTGCTCGAGCCCGTCGACGACGGCGAGATCGTCCTCGACGGCGTCGACATCGCCGAACCGGGACTCGACCCCGATCCGATCCGGCGTCACATCGGCATGGTCTTCCAGAGCTTCAACCTGTTCCCGCACATGAGCGTCACCGACAACGTCGCGATCGGCCCGCGCAAGGTGCTCCGAACGTCCAAGGCGAAGGCTCGCGCCGACGCGCTGGTCATGCTCGAACGCCTCGGACTCACCGATCGGGCCGATGCCTACCCTGACCAACTCTCGGGCGGCCAGCAGCAGCGCGTCGCGATCGCCCGTTCGCTGGCGATGCAGCCCGACGTGATGCTGCTCGACGAGATCACGTCCGCCCTCGATCCCGAACTCGTCGGCGAGGTGCTCGACGTCGTGCGGGATCTCAAAGACGACGGGATGACGATGCTGATCGCCACCCACGAGATGACCTTCGCCCGCGAGATCAGCGACCGCGTGTGCTTCCTCGACCAGGGCAGCATCCTCGAGGAGGGGCCGCCGGCACAGATCTTCGGCGCACCTCGCGAGGCGCGCACCGGTGAGTTCCTGCAGCGCGTCGTCGACGCCGGCCGCATGTAGCCCACCTTCCCCCGGAATATTCGCGCCGTAGCGCGTTCTCGGTCCGCATCCGGCCGATTGCGTCGCCCCCGGGACCGAGAACGGCGAAACCTCAGCCGCTGACGCCGCACACGAGATCGCGGTTCAGGCAGAACCTGACCTCGTCCTCGAGCTTGCGCTGATCCCACACGTTCCAGAAGTCGGCGTGGGCGGTCACGATGTCGCCCGATGCGAGTGACAGCCCGGTCGGATCGACCGCGGGATAGTCGATCGCCATCTGCAGTTGCGGGATCGGCACGGGGTGCGATCCGGGGCACACGCCCCCGGCGCTGTAGCGCACGTGACCAGCCGCCCCGCCGGTGGTCAGCCGTTCGCCGTCCCAACAGTCGGGGAACGTGATCCACAGCCGCAGGCTCGTCCCGTCATTGACGGCGCCCTGGGCGAGATCGGTGGCCCCGCGACAGTCGGGCGGCGCCGCCTCGCGCCGTGAGCCCGTTCCACAGCCCCAGGCGATGACGCTCGTCGACTGTGCGGAGACGGACTTGCTGTCGCCGGCCACCATCATCAAGCTCGCCGGGTACGCCTCGACGGTCGTCGGATCGATGCCCGGTCCCGGGCGGTAGTAGGCGGTCATCTCGAGCGGCTCGATCACCACGCCCGACCCGTCGAGCAGTGCCGGCGCCCAGTACGACGCTGTGTCGCGCGGCTGCGCGCACGAGGTCTCCGCGTCGGCGACGCTTTCGTAGGTCGGATCGGAAGTGATGTCGACGTTGCCGAAAAACTGGTGCAGATGGCTCTCGCCGGGCATGTCCGGCAACACGATCGGATCGTCGAAGGCGAAGTGGCTCAGCTCGCACTCGACGATGAACTGGGCGACATTGCCCTGGGGACCGCTGCGCAACGGATCGCGCTCCTCGACGTCGGACCGCCCGTCGTCGCTGCCCCCGCACGCGGCGAGCACCACCAGCGCGGCGAAGGCGGAAACGACCCGTGAGCGTCTGGGCATCGGGCGCGGAGATGTCACGCGGTGTGCGCCGAAACCTCAGCCGTCGTGGGTGTAGAAGGGCGCCGACGGCAACTGGATCGAGTCGGTGTCGACCGTCGGCGGCATGTTGACCGCCGGGTTGGCGGGCGCGTTCTCGGGATCGTCCATGCCTGGCAGCAGCGGGAGCGGCGGGAGCTCGGCGGTCTGGTAGTCGACACCGGGTGGCGCCTCGTAGGTGACGATCGACACGACATCGAAGGCGTCGATCGTCCAGTCGCCCGAGCCCTCGCCGTCGCACGGCGCGAGCGTCTCGATGTCGGCGGGCTGGCTGGTAGCGAACGTGTTGCCGGAGAAGCAGTTGCCCAGATCCTCGGTGGGCACGGCGAAGCCGGCCACGACGAGGTCGCCTATCCCGCTGCCCTCGACCGAGTTGTCGCGCACCGAGTTGTCGTACGGCTCCCACACCAGGAACGTCCCGGCGGCGAGATCGTCCTCGGACACCTCGGTCAGTGGCCTCTCGCGGTTCACCGAGCAGTCGGAGTCCCAGTCCTCCTGTGGCGGGACCACATCGTTCGGGTTCTCCTCGGGGAACGGCGCGATGCCGATGCCGACCCGTTCGTGGTCGAAGACGAGGTTGCGTTCGATCGTGTTCCGGCTCCCGCCACCGGCGATGATCCCTGTGCCGTGGGTGATCAGGGCGAGTCCGAGCGCTGGCGAGTTGGCCTCGCTGTTCGAGAAGACGACGTTGCCGATGATGGTCGAGTCACGCTCGGGATAGCACAGCTCGTAGCTCCCCGAGTTCGGCACGACGCCGCCGCGGTTGTTGTTGAACTGCGAGTTGACGATGGTGAGGTTGCCGCCGGAGTTGGTGCCCGAGTAGCCGAGCCCGTTCCATTCGCCCCACACGTCGTCGAGGAGGGCATTGCACGGATAGCACTGGCCGATGTAGAACCCGGCGTCGGGGCTGCCCGCTCCGTAGGAGTGCTCGATCAGACCGTTGACCGTGTCGAACGCGTAGATGCCGTAGTCGCCGTTGCGCTGGGCTGTCAGGTACGAGGCGCGATAGCCGTCGGCCTCGACCCAGAAGAAGCCGTTGAAGGCGTAGTTGATCGCCGTCATGTTCTCGATCGCGACACCTTTCGCCCCGAGCACGCGGATGCCGTTGTCGAGTTCGAACTCGCCGTCGAGGATCACCTCGTTGCGGTCGAGCCCGCGGATGGTCAACATGTCGGTGGTGACGTTGACCGCCTCGTTGTAGACGCCCGGCGCGATCAGGACGAGGTCACCCTCCTCCGCGGCGTCGACCGCCTCCTGGATCGTGGCGTAGTCGTCGGGCACCCGGCGCACCCCGTCGCTCGGAGCCTCGGTTTCGACAGGCGCGTCGGTCTCGACAGGCGCGTCGGTCTCGACCGGTGCTTCGGTTTCGGCTGGCGCCTCGGTCTCGGCTGGCGCCTCGGTCTCGGCGGGGGCGCCGGTGTCAGCTGACGGTTCGGTCGTGACGAGATCGTCGGAGGAATCGTCGCTGCCGCACGCGGCCACGACGATCGCCGCGGCGAACACGGCAGCGGTGACGCGATTGCGCTTGCTCCGCGTGGTGGATCCGATCATTGGCAACCTCTCCTCGAATTCTTGTGCATTGGTTCTCGGCCGTCGAACGGTCAACCGGTGACGACGACGGTGCCGATCATGCCGACCTCGGCCGTGCCGTGGATGGAGCAATAGTACGGATACTCGCCCGGCGTGTCGAAAACCAGGCTGTACTCGTCGCCCGGCGTGAAGTCCTCGACCTCGACACCCCAGTCGGCGGTCTCGTCGACCGGTACGACGTTGTGGTCGTTGCGTCCCCGGTTCTCCCAGAGCACCTCGGTGCCCGCCTCGACCTCGATCGTCTCCTCGCGGAAGGTGTTGTCGAGTCCGAGCACCACGACGGTCTCGCCGTTGGGCGGGAACGTCTCGGCCGGAACAGAACCTGCCGGAACAGAATCTGCCGGAACAGAATCGTCCGCCGGCTCATCCGCCGACCCGTCGGATCCTGACTCGTCCGACATCGACTCGGCCGGCTCGGACGTCGAGGGCGCCCGGGTCGCCGGGGGTGCATCGTCGGCCTGTGCGGTGTACGCGTCCGGACCGTCGGGCGCACATGCGACGAGGGCGAGTGCGCCCACGGCCAGCAGCGCGGCGACGGGGCGTGGGGGGAGGCGTCGCATCGTCACGAGTCCATCAGCGTGTCGGCGTACTCGTCGCGCAACGTCTTCTTCGAGAACTTGCCGACGCTCGTCTTGGGCACCTCGTCGATCCACACGACGCCCTTCGGGAGCTGCCACTTCGCCACCTTGCCCGCCAAGTGCTCGATGATGTCGTCCTCTGTGAGGTCGGAGCCCTCGACCTTCACGACACACGCTAGAGGGGCCTCACCCCAGCGCTCGTGGCCGACGCCGATCACAGCAGCTTCGACCACGTCGGGATGCGACATGATCTCGTTCTCGAGTTCGACCGAGCTGATCCATTCGCCGCCCGACTTGATGAGGTCCTTGGTGCGATCGACGAGCCGGATCCGTCCGCGCTCGTCGAGCGTGGCGACATCGCCGGTCTGCAGCCAGCCGTCATCGGTGAAACTCTCGCCCGACCGCGGGTCGTCGTAGTAGTCGGCGGCGATCCAGTTGCCACGGCACTGGAGCTCGCCGCTCGACTCGCCGTCCCACGGCACGTCGGTGGTCGTGCCGGGTTCGACGACCCGGCACTCGGCCCCGAACACGATCCGCCCGACCTGTGTGCGCAGGTCGGCCTGCTCTTCGACCGATAGCCCCTCCTGATCGACGTCGAGTCGGCAGACGGCGGCGATCGGGCTGGTCTCGGTCATCCCCCACGCCTGGAAGATCGGGAGCCCGGTCTGCTCGCGGTAGGCCTCGGACAATGCCTTCGGCACAGCCGAGCCGCCACACGGGATCGACCGCAGCGACGACGTGTCGCGACCCTTCAGTTCGGGCAGTACCGCCATCCAGATCGTCGGCACGCCGGCCGCCACCGTGACGTTCTCGTTCACGATCAGGTCGGCGACGGCCGGACCGGAGAGATCGTTGCCCGGCATCACGAGCGACGAGCCGGCGGCGACGGCCGCGTGGGCGAGGCCCCAGGCGTTGGCGTGGAACATCGGCACGACCGGGAGGATCACATCGGACTCGCGGGCGCCGAGGCTGTCGACGGTCATCGCCCCCATCGTGTGCAGGAAGGTCGACCGGTGGCTGTAGACGACACCCTTGGGATTGCCGGTGGTGCCGCTCGTGTAGCACATGCTCGCCGCCCGGTTCTCGTCGGTGACGTTCCACTCGACCGGGTCGGCCGCCGCGAGCAGCTGCTCGTAGTCGAGTAGCTCGTGCCCGGCGAGCTCGTCGGGGATGTCTCCGACGCCGTCGTCCATCAGCACGAGATGCCTGAGCCGCTCGAACGTTGGCAGCAACGGCGCCAGCAGCGCCAGCAGCGACCGGTCGACGAAGATCACCTCGTCGTCGGCGTGGTTGACGATGTAGGTGAGCTGCTCGGGGAACAGTCGGATGTTCAGCGTGTGCAGCACGCGCCCCGTGCAGGGCGCCGCGAAGTACAACTCGAGGTGGCGGGCGTTGTTCCAGGCGAAGGTGGCGACGCGTCCGTCAGCGGAGATCCCGAGATCGTCGAGAACGCCCCCGAGGGCGCGCGTCCTCGCCGCCCAATCTGCGTAGTTGCTCCGCTGCACACCGCCGGCGGTGGCGGTGGCGACTGCTTTGTGGCCGAAGTACTTCTCGGCCCGGTCGAAGATGTGTGGGATCGCCAGAGGCGTGTCTTGCATGAGGCCCTTCATGGCGACCGAAGATATCGCGCGGAAGGCCTTCATCGGTAGTGCGCCGAACGCGGCGCTCCAACAGACGGTACGGTCTCTGCGGTGAGCGAGGCGCCCGTTGCCCTGACCGCCCAGGTCGCGCCCAAACCTCCCGCGTGGGCACCCTTGACCCTGGGGGCGTTCGTCCTTCTCGTCGTCGCCACCAACATCGCCGCCGCGGTGTGGGCCCGCTGGGTCTACCTCAATCCCGAGGGGCTGCTGGTCCTCTCGTCACGCAACCGATATCTCGCGCTCACGCTCGCGGCCGGCGTGACCCTTCCGGCCTACGTCGTGATCGCGACGTTGCGGATCGGCACCGCGTTCGTCGTGTGCCATCTGATCGGGCGGGCGTACGGGTCGACGGCGCTCGGATGGTTCACGAAGTACCTCGGCATCTCGCCCGACGCGATCGACGGGTTCAACCGCGGGTTCGTCAAGGCCGAGTGGGCGCTGATCCCGATCTTCGCCGGGTCGAACATCGTCGCCGCGCTCACCGGGGTCCGCCGCACGCCGGCCGTTCGATTGATCGTGCTCCTCGCGATCGGTATCGCCCTACGGCTGGCGCTGATGTGGTGGCTCGCCCGCACGTTCGAGACCCAGCTCGTCGCGTTCCTCGAGTGGCTCCAGCGCTACCAGTGGTGGGCGGTCGGCATCTCGGTCGCATTGGTCGTGCTGTTCAACATGCGCAACCTGCGACGCGGCTGAGCTAGGGTTTCCGCCGGTGGTTGTCGGGCGGCCCGGCGAAGGGTGATCGATTGACAGACCTCACAGGAGAGACCCCACATTCTGGGGCCAACACGCTCGTTCGGCCGAAACGGTCGTTCCTGAGACTTCCGGTGCCGATCGACGTCGACCGGCTCCGCTCCGAGTACGACTCGATTCCCGACGACGCCTGGGGCGTCAGCTACTGGGACGTCCATTGCTCGATCGACGTTCTCCTGCTGCGCGGCGGCGATCGTGGGACCGAGGACGATTTCGGTGCCACCGACATCCGAAACTCGCCGATCCTCGACGAGATGCCGTACACGTCCTCCCTCCTCGCCCAGGATGGCCCGTTGGGCGGTGCCAGGTACGCATTCATCTTCCGCACCAAGCCGGACGGCATCACGCGGATCCACGACGACCTTCACGACTTCTACCAGCGCGCCATGCGCGTGCACGTCCCGATCATCACCAATCCGGGTGCGTTCCTCCTCTCCGAAGGCAGGTCGAAGCATTTCGCGGTCGGCGAGATGTGGACGTTCGACAACCAGTCGCAGCACTCGGTCGTCAACGGTGACACCGAACGCGTCCACATGATCATCGACGTCGACCCCAATCCGGCACTCGCAGCCCTGATCGACGATGCGGTCTTCGATCCGGGTGATGATGATCCGCAGCGATGGGCCCGCACGTTGGAACACGCCGAGGACGACGCTGCCCGGCCCTTCATCCCGTACGACGGGCATCCACTCACGATCACAGAGAAGACCGAGCTCGGCCTCGACGTCGACGGCTTCGCGACGCGGATCGTGTCGCCGGACCGAGGATCCTCGCTGCGCTCCATGCTGCTCAGGTTCGGACTCTGTCCCGGCGACATCCTCGTGAGCGTCGACGGGGTCAGCGGGGATCCACTGTCGCGAACCGCGACCGACCACATCCGCACCAAGCACCGAGCGGGAGATACGGTGCGACTCGGATACATCCGCGACGGACGGTCCGAATCGAAGGCGGTCGTGCTGCGGTCCACCGACTACTTCGGTGCATTGTCGAGTGCTCGCCAGACCGGCCTGCGTGCGACCCACCGGTTCAGGCAGCTGCTGCAGAAGAACTGACTCAGCCGCTCGGCGCGCCGCTCGGCCGACCCGCGCCGTCAGCTGAATTCGTGTGAACGCACACCCGGCCATCGGCGCGGCGCTGGAACGGTTCGCGGCTCGGCGCGGGCACGGGGCGGTCGATCTTGTCGCGATCTTGCCGGAGGACGCGCTCGGCGTTGACGGTTCTCGCCTTCCGTGGCACTTCCAGTACCCCGGACGAAGGAGCCACGATGACCACACACGGCGATCGGACAGAGAAGGACCACGGCAGCCCGCCAGCGGAGTCGGTCCACGACGAACCCACAGGAGCGGCCCGCCCGATCGGAAGGCGCAAGATTCTCGCCGGGATCGGCCTCGGGGTCGCCGCGGCGGGGGTCCCCGGCGCGCTCGTCGGGGCGCATGGCCGCGGCGGTGGCGGCCCGAGAGGTGACCGTGGAGGCGGCGGCAACGG
>CBDUYD010000018.1:0-27913 GCA_965371355.1 uncultured Ilumatobacteraceae bacterium | reverse complement strand
CGCATTCGGGCGCGGCCCGACACGTCGTCTCGCCCCATCGAGACTCTCCGACGCCGCCCGTGTCGACGAGCGCGCGTTCGGGCGGCGATGGAGCAACGACGCCACATCACTCGACGAGATCCGCACGGCCACTCCCCACCAGCGGAGCCGCATGATCGCCACCCGGGGCGCGCTGGCCGGCTTCGCGATCAGCGGTCGCGCCGGGACCCGTGGCTATCTCCAGCGCATCGCGGTCGATCCCGCCGAACAGCGCCAGGGGCTCGGTCGTGCGCTCGTCGCCGACGCCCTCACTTGGATGCGACGGCACCGCGTCGGAACCGCACTCGTCAACACGGCCGCCGACAACCTCGCTGCGACCACGCTGTACGAGTCGTTCGGATTCCGTCGTCGTGACGCCGATTTGAAGGTACTCGAACTCACCTTCCAGACATGATCGCCCCAAAGATGATCGCCCCAGCCACGATCGCCGTGCCCTATCCGTCACAGCGCCCGCGCCCCGCGCCACCTCCGGGTCTGCTTCGGGGGCGCCCGGTCATGCTCGCGGCGGTGACGGGCATGGTGCTCGTATCCCTCGCGATTCCAGGATTGCCGACGGCGGCGAGCGGGACCCCGGCGGAGTCGTCCTCCGACGCCCTCCAGCTCGAACTGATCGATCAGGATTTCGCATTCGGCCCCGACGGCGATCTGCACCTCGAGTACCGCCTCACCGGCGACTTCGGATCGCTCGCCGACCTGCGCCCGCCACAGCCGACGACGACCATCCCCGAGCCCCCTGACGGAGAAGAACCGGTGGACCCGCCCCCCGAGCCGCCCCCACCGATCGCACTGACGATCCAGGTCGCGAACTACCCCCCGATCGACTCGACCGACTCGATCGAGCGCTACGTCGGCGCCGACGTCGATCCCGCCGACTTCCAGGACGCGATCGACGGGGTGCTCGTCGCCGATGTACGAGATCTCGCCCGGTTCCACGACGACGGCTCGGTCACGTTCACCCTGAATCTGCCGACCGACGTCGTCGACAGCCAGCCGGACAAGCTCAAGTTCGACCGGCCTGGCCTCTATCCCCTTCGCGTGCAGCTGCGCGTCGGCGACATCGACCAACCCGACGCGGTGACGACGCACGGAACAATCGTGCAGCGCCTCCCCGGCGTCGACGAGGGCATCCGGCCGGCCGAGCCGATCGATCTCGCGCTCGTCGCGGCGATCGACGACCCGGGACCGCTCGCCGACGACGCGGTCGAGGCGAGGGCCGACGACGAACTCGTCGCCATCGCGGCTGCCGCGGGGGCCGTGACGAGTTCGTTCACCCTCGCCCTGCCGCCATCGGTCGCCGTTCCCGCCACGGCCGACCCGACCGATCAGCAGCGGTTGTCCGAGCAACTCGCGGACGACGAACTCGTCGCCCTCCCCGCCGTGCCGTTCGACGTGTCGGCGGCCACCGCGGCGGACAAGCTCGACCGGTTCGCGCTCGAACTTCGCATCGGTGAGGATCTCCTGACGAGCGCCTTGCCCACCGTGCCATCGCGTCGCGACGTGTGGATCGCGACGGCTCCGCTGAGCGCGGACGGGGCTCAGGCGCTGCGCGATCTCGGCACGCGGATGGTCGTGATGACCCCCGAGCTCTACCTCGACACGGTCGACCGGACGCTCCCGGCGACCGACCAGTTCGTCGAGATCGCACTGCCGGACGGTGGCGCGCTCCCACTCCTCGTCGCCGACCCGCTGGGGATCGAGTTCACCGAGGAGGCGACCACCGCCACGCTCGAGCATCAGAACGGGACGGAGTGGTCGGTGACGGCGATCTCCCGCCTCGTCCTCGAACAGCAGGCGGGAAGCGCCTCGGTCCAACGCAGCCGGGCGATCGCGACTCCCGATCTCACCGCGCCCGACCCACGGCTGCTCATCGCGCTCGAGCGGATGGCGGCGACCACGCCCGGTGTCCGGTTCTCCCCCGCGTCGGCCTTGACCGGACTCACCGACGTGCAGAGGAACGGAAGCGACCCGGTGCGCGTGGAGCTGCCGGCGATCGCCGGCCCGTCGATCACCGAACGGGTTTCGTTGCTGACCGGAACCGCGTTCGTGATGGCCAACGCAGCGTCGATGCTCGCCCCCGACGACCCGCGCGCGGTCGAGTGGATCGCACGGCTCGACATGCTCGTGTCGACCGGCTATCCCGATGGCTACGTCGAAGCCGAGGTCGCCGAGATGATCGCCGAGGCCGACGAACTGACCGGTGCGGTCGTTCCCCCGGAGCCGTTCACCTTCACCCTGACCGGCAAGTCGGGTGACATCGACATGCGGCTCGGCAACACCGGCGAAGAGACCCTCACCGTGAAACTCCGCCTCTCGTCACCGAAGCTCACCTTTCCCGAGGGCGAACAGACCGTCGAACTCCGCCCCGGAGCCGAGACATCGGTCATCGTCCCCGTCCGCGCCCGCGCCAACGGAACATCGCTGGTCACCGTCGAGATACTCACACCCCTCGATCAGCCGCTTACGGAACCGGTACTGGTCACATCGAGGGTCAACGCACTAACCGGCCTCGGCCAGGTGCTGACCGGCGGACTGATCGTGGTGCTGCTCAGCTGGTGGTTCAGCCACTGGCGCAGTCGGCGCAAGGCCGCCGCTGCGAACGAGGAGACCGAGGCACCAGATACCGGCGGACCTGACACCGGCGGACCGGACACAACTGCCCCGGCGACGACCGGCACAGGGCTTCCCCCACCGGGCGAGTAGTATTCATCGCTCGTGACAGCACCACACAGCCCAGTTCGCATCGTCACCGACAGTTCGTGTGACCTCCCCGCCGAGCTCGCCGATCAACTCGGCATCGAGATCGTCCCACTCACGATCCGCTTCGGAGACGAGGAGTTCATCGATCGCGAGGAACTCACGACCGCCGAGTTCTGGACGCGCTGCGTCGGCTCATCCACACTCCCCGAGACAGCGGCGCCCGCACCCGGCCAGTTCGAGGCCGTCTACAGGCGCCTGGCCGCCGATGGCGCGACCGGCATCCTCGTCATCTCGCTGTCGTCCGCCCTCTCGGCGACGATACAGAGCGCCCAACTCGCGGCCCGCTCGCTCGGCGACGACACATCGCTCGACCTCGACATCCGCGTCGTCGACAGCCGCAGCCTCACGATCGGACTCGGAACCATCGCCTTGGCCTGCGCACGCGCCGCCATCGATGGTGCCTCGATCGACGAGGTCGAGGCACAGGCCCTACTGCTCGTCGACCGCACGCGAGTGTTCGGCGCACTCGACACTCTCGACAACCTCAAGAAGGGTGGACGCATCGGCAATGCCAAGGCCCTGCTCGCCACCGCACTCTCGATCAAGCCGATCATCGAGGTCTCGAACGGCGTCGTCGAGCAGGCCGGCAAGCAGCGCACCAGATCGAAGGCGCTCGCCCACCTGATCGACCAGGTCAAGCAGTACGACGGCCGGATGGAGAATCTCGCCGTGATGCACGCCGACTGCAGCGACGTCGACATGTTCGTCGACATGTTGCGCGCACACTACGACGGAGAGATCGTCGTCGGCGAGATCGGACCCGTGATCGGTACCCACGGCGGTCGCGGCACGATCGGGGTCGCCTTCCACGAAGTGGTCCCCAATACCTGATCATTGCCGGTCCCGGCAGGCACCATCCCACTAGCGTTCAGGTCGATCATGTCCGCGGCCGCGCCCCCACCCACATCCACGATCATCGCCGCGCGATACGAACTGCAGCGGCGACTCGCCCAGGGTGGGATGGCAGAGGTCTGGCTGGCGACCGACCTCCTCCTCGACCGCAAGGTCGCCGTCAAGTGGTTGAAACCGTCGCTCGCCTCCGATCCGATCGTCGCCGAACGGTTCCGGAGGGAGGCGATTGCGGCGGCGAGCCTCAACCATCCCAACATCGTCGCCGTGCACGATGTGTTCGAGTCCGAGGGCCGCCAGGCGGTCGTCATGCAGTTCATCGACGGCAAGTCGCTGCGCGAGGTGCTCAACAACAAGAAGCGGCTGAGTCCCCAGCTCACCTGCCACATCGGCACATGTGTCGGCGCAGCGCTCGACAACGCCCACGACGCCGGGTTCATCCACCGAGACGTCAAGCCCGGCAACATCATGATCACCCCCGGCGGTCGCGTCCTGCTCACCGACTTCGGAATCGCCAAGGGCTTGAACGGCGACGACGACCTCACGAGCGACAACGTGATGATGGGGACCGCCAAGTACCTCTCTCCCGAACAGGTCCGCGGCAAACGTCTCGACGGCCGCGCCGACCTGTACTCGCTCGGGCTCGTGCTGTACGAGTGCCTCGCCGGAAGGGTGCCGTTCCTCGGCGAGACCGACGCCGACACCGCACTCGCCCGCCTGCAACGCGATCCGACCGACCTGACGCGCCTGCGCGCGACACTCCCGACGAGTCTCGTCATCACGGTCCACCAACTGCTCGCCCGCAACCCCGACCACCGGCCGGCGACCGGCGCGGAACTCTCGGCGAAGCTGAAGCAGGCCGCCGAGGAGGGGCCCCCGGTGATCGACGACACGCCGCTCGAGCGCCCTCCGATCGTCCCCAACCCCACCGGTCGTCTCCGGCGTGCTCCCTCCGATGTGCCCGGTCAGGTGTCCGACCGGCGACGAACGGCGCGCACCGGCCAATCGCCACCGCAACCGACGTCGCAGGTCACCGTGCCGCCCGGCTCACCGGCGACGAACGGCATCACCGGCGAGGTCGGTGCGGTGTCGTCGACCGCTGCCGCTGCGCGTCAGGTCGAGCCGCAATCCGATCCGACGCCGTCAAAGGGCGCACCTCGACGCGGGCGTCCGGCCAAGGGGCTCTCCAACCGGGCGGGACCCTCGACCATCGTCGTCGGTGCGCTGATCACCGTAGCCGTCGTCGTCGCCCTGGTCCTCTGGGCGACTCTCAGCTTCGGCGGTGGCGAGTCGACCTCGACCACCACGGTGCTCCCATCCGACGCCCCCGGGGCGGCTGCGGCGGTCGATGACGTGGACGGGGTCGAGGTCGATGTCCCGAGCGGTGATGCCGAGAATGTCGATCCTGTGCAGCCGGCCGGCGCCGGCGCGAGAATCGTCGGCGTGATCGCGTACGACCCCGATGGCGACGGCGAGGAGAACGACGCCGAAGCCATAGTCGCGCTCGCCGACGGCAATCCCGAGACCGCGTGGCGCACGGTCTGCTACTCATCGCGGTTCATGGGAGCCAAAGCGGGCGTCGGACTCGTCGTCTCGTTCGACGCCCCGACGCAACAGGCGATCATGGTCGACGTCATGAGCGGCCCTTACCAGCTCCAGTTCTTCAGCACCGACGCCGAGAAGATCCCCGACTCGCTCGGCGGGTGGGGCCCCGAACTGGGAACCAAGGCGTTCGGCCCCGATCCGGCGACCATCGTGTCGGCGGATCCGGCAACCCCGGCGCGCCATGTCCTCCTCCTCCTCAGCGAACTCGGCAGCGACAGTGCGTGCAGCGGGGCGAACCCGTTCCGCGGCCGACTCGGTGAGATCGCTCTGTCGAGCTGACATGCCCGGCGAGATCGACGATGCGGCCCTCGTCAAAGCGGCGCAGCAGGGCGATCGCGCCGCGCTCGATCAACTACTGCGGCGCCACTACGACCGGATCCATGCGGTCTGTCGCCGGATCGCGGGTGGCACCCGCGACGCCGACGACGCGACCCAGGAGGCATTGATCAAGATCGCACGCGGGCTGCCGCGGTTCGACGGGAACTCGGCGTTCGGAACGTGGGCCTACCGGATCGCCACGAACGCTGCCCTCGACGAGTTGCGCAAGCGCCGACGGCGACCCCTTCTCGCGGTTGCCGATCCCGACGACGAGTGGCCGCGGGAGCCGACCGATCCAAACGCCGCACGCCGCATCGACGTCGTCGCCGACCGCTTGGCGATCGACGAGGCGATGGCCGAACTGTCCGACGAGTTCCGGGTAGCGGTCACGCTACGAGACGTGATCGACCTCGACTACGCAGAGATCGCCTCGGTGCTCGACATCCCCGTCGGCACGGTGAAGTCGCGAATCGCCCGCGGTCGCGCGATGCTGGCGAAGCGACTGCGGCTGGAAGATCTACCACCGATTCCCGATGACGGGAACAACGAGACCGACTCACTACGTCCAAACGAACCGACATGACCGACGACCTCACCTCCCTCGCGAGCGCGTACCTCGACGGTGAAGCCACCGCCGAGGAGATCGCCGGCGTCGAGGGTGACCCCGAAGCGCTGGCCGAGGTCGAGCGGCTCCGCCAGGTCCGAGCGGTCGTGGGCGACATCGATCCTCCGATCATCTCGGCGCGTGAAGCGCATCTCGCCGCCGCCCTCGGCACGTGGGATCGACTGCCCGAAGCCGAACGCAACGGTTCCCAGCGAGGCGCCGCGGCGACGGGCATCGACCCGATCACGGCCGCCGCGGCCGCTTCGATCTCGGCCCCCCCTCCTCGCGAGCGACGCGGCTCGATGTCGACCGGATGGATCCTCGCCGCAGCCGCGAGCCTGGTCGTTCTCCTCGCCGGCGGCCTCACGCTGCGCAGCCTCACCGGCGACGATGGCTCGGACGCGGCCACCGAGGCCGACCAGCAGACCGCCGCCGTCGCGACGCTCGCCTCGGACGCGGCGACCACCGACCCCTCGCTCGAGCCGAGCGAGGACATCTCCGACACCGACACCGAGGCCGATTCCTCCGCCGACGGGGCACCACCTCCCGAGGCGGGTCTCGAGGAGTTGAGCGACCCGGACCAGCTCGCCGTGTACGGCTCCGATGCGCTCGACGACGACGGGAACATCATCGAGGGCACGGGCGACGCCCCACCGGTCGGCGACGCCCCACCGGTCGAGGACGTCGCGCCGCGCGAGACCGCCTCAACCGTCGCGCCCGATAGTCCGTCCACCGACTTCCCGTTGTGTGCCGGCGCCGAC
Source organism: uncultured Ilumatobacteraceae bacterium (assembly GCA_965371355.1). Taxonomy (GTDB): domain Bacteria; phylum Actinomycetota; class Acidimicrobiia; order Acidimicrobiales; family Ilumatobacteraceae; genus JASJHI01. The sequence continues at coordinate 20,980 of CBDUYD010000018.1, read as the reverse complement.
TTCGTCGTCGGGCCGGCCGTCTACCAGGGGACCATGGTCGTCGTGGCGATCGACACCGACAACGACCTCGTCATCGCGTATCTCCCTTCGAACTGCGCCGTCGTCGCGCAGGCGCCGCTCCCCTGACCCCGCCGGAGTCCGAGATCTTGACCCAACCGTGTCGGGTCGTGGTGCCGGAATCGGGCACGAATCTTCCGCGCAACCCGACGGCGGGCCCTCGACGTTGCACGGGCCGCTCTCCGCCGATGGTGCGCGGGGCTCGTCCCGGCTATCCTCCCGCACCATGCCGGGAAATCCGCTGACCGACCCGAACTGGGCAGACGAGATGACCGAGACCGTCGTTCGAACGGTCGACGCGGTCCGCGACAAGACGACCGTGCCGGTGATCTACGCGGCTCGCGGGCTCGTGTTCGGCATCATCGCGGCGTTCCTCGGCGTGTTCACCCTGGTGCTCCTCATCCTTGGACTCCTGCGCGCCACGCAGGCACTGCTCGACGTGTGGGTCACACCGGCGCGCGCGGTGTACCTGAGCTATCTCATCGTGGGCGGATTGATCTGCATCGCCGGAATTGTGCTCTTCAGCAAGCGCAACGCCCGCGCCTGACCGCTCGTCCCCATGACTCCGTCCACATGACCAGCGTCCGCCAAGTCATCATCATCGGTTCCGGTCCCGCGGGTCTCACCGCCGCGATCTACTCCGCACGGGCCAGCCTCGATCCGCTACTGCTCGAAGGTGAACCCTCGAGTACGAGCGACCAGCCCGGTGGGCAGCTGATGCTGACCACCGACGTCGAGAACTATCCCGGCTTCCCCGACGGCGTCATGGGACCCGAACTGATGCAGCAGATGCGCGCCCAGGCCGAGCGGTTCGGAACCGAGATCCGCACCGAGAAGGCGACACGGGTCGATTTCTCCGAGCGACCGTTCAAGGTATGGGTAGGCGACGAACTGCATCTCGCACAGTCGGTCATCGTGAGCACGGGCGCCCAGTCGCTGATGCTCGGCCTCCCCGCCGAGGAGCGTCTGATCGGCCACGGACTGTCGACGTGCGCGACCTGCGACGGCTTCTTCTTCCGCGGTCAGGAGATCGCGGTCGTCGGCGGCGGCGATTCGGCGCTCGAAGAGGCGGGCTTCCTCACGAAGTTCGCCGACAAGGTGTTGCTCGTGCATCGCCGCGACGAACTCCGTGCATCGAAGATCATGCAGCAGCGGGCTTTCGACAATCCGAAGATCGAGTTCCTCTGGAACAGCACGGTCGTCGAGGTCCTCGGAGACGAGAGGGTCGAGGGCATCGTCGTCGAGGACGTGCACGACGGTAAGCGCTCGACGGTCGATGTGACCGGGTTGTTCATCGCCATCGGCCATCGACCGAACACCGACCTGTTCAGCGGTCAACTCGAGATGGAGGCCGACACCGGCTACCTGATCACGAAGCCGGATTCGTCGTACACCGATGTCGATGGCGTGTTCGCGTGCGGTGACGTGCAGGATCACGTCTACCGCCAAGCGATCACCGCCGCCGGCTCGGGCTGCATGGCGGCGATCGACGCAGAGCGCTGGCTCGAGGCGAACGTCGCGCACTGAGGCTGTATCGGGCGGACCCGATGCACGAAGTATCGGCCGCGTACCCATACACTACGCAGCGGGAATACCCGACCAGCGACGGTGGTTTCAGCTCCTGACCACGTGCTGGCTCGACAACGGTCGGGTCATCCCCCGAAAGGAACCTCTCCATGGCAAACGGAATCGTCGAACTCACCACGGCGACCTTCGATGAGACGATCGCCGCCTCCGACCGGCCGGTGATCGTCGACTTCTGGGCCGAGTGGTGCGGACCGTGCAAGCAGATCGCCCCGATGCTCCAAGAGATCGCCGCCGAGCACGGTGACCACATCACGGTCGCCAAGCTCGACGTCGACCAGAGCCCCGACGTCGCCATGAAGTTCAGTGTCATGAGCATCCCCACGTTGCTCGTCTTCGATCGAGGAGAGGTCTCGAAGCGTCTGGTCGGCGCCAGGAGCAAGGGCGCCCTGTTGCAGGAGCTCGACGAATTCCTGGCCACTTCCCACTGACGCGAGGTCAGCAGGGCGAGGCGGTATACGACCTCCAGCGCCGCCTGGCGGCGGCTGGATTCGCGCCGCCCACCACAGAAGCCGGCACGTTCTGTGCTTCGACGACCGCGTCCGTGCGCGGGTTTCAGGGTGCCCGCGGCCTCCGCATCAGCGGTGAATGCGATGAGCAGACCTGGCTGGCGCTGATCGAGGCCGGTTGGAAGCTCGGTGATCGCCTGCTCGTCCTGACGGCTCCGCAGTTGCGGGGTGACGACGTCTCGGCGTTGCAGTCCATGATGAGCCACCTCGGCTTCGACTGTGGACGACCCGACGGCATTCTCGGTCCGGCGACCACGCGCGCCCTCTCGGACTTCCAGCGCAACTGCGGTCTCGCTGCCGACGGAATCTGCGGCCCCAAGACGGTCCGCATGCTCGAACTCCTCGGGCGCCAGAGCGGTACCGGACCCGGCGTTGCATCGGTGCGCGAGTCGATGGCGTCGGGTGGGGGCTCGCTCTCGTCGCTGCGCATCGTCGTGGGGCAGTTCGGCGGTCTCAGCGCCATCGCCCGCTCGACGGCGAGGGCGCTGCGCGAGCGTGGTGCGACCGTGATGTCGACCGATGAATACGAAGCGCCCGCTCAGGCGGCGGCGGCGAACAGGTTCGGGGCCAGCGTGTACGTCGGATTCGAGGCGCTCGCGGAAGCGACCTCGACCGTGTCCTACTTCGCGGTCCCGGCGTTCGAGTCGATCGGTGGCCGCTCGCTGGCGACGTTGATCGCGGCCGAACTGTCCACGGTGCTGGGTGGACCCCCGAGTCTGCACGGCATGCGTCTGCCGGTACTCCGCGAGACGAGGATGCCGGCGGTGCTGTGCTCGCTCGGTCCGGTGCGCGAGGTCGTCAACTCGACCGACGCGATCAGCGGTGCGATCGTCGACTCGATGAGCGGGTGGACGGTCGCGCCCGTGTACGTGCCGGAGTGACCGTGCGTCAGGCATCGCTCGACCCCCGAAGCTGCGTCGGATCGGCGTAGAGCATCCGATGTAGAGGACCGGACGATCGGATCCCGTCCGAACGAGAACCGCACACACCCGGATCCGCCGGGATCCGTCGGGACCCGGAGTTATCCACAGACTCATCCACACGTTGTGGGTTTCTCTCAGGGTCATCTTCACCTGCTCGAAAGAACACTCACTAGGAGTGTGCAAACGCGCGGCGATACCTACTCTCAGTGAGATCAAGTGATCGACTATAACGATCATCCCCAACCTCAGCGTGAGGAATCCCTCAGCCCGCCATCCGCCGGTAGAGGCGCTCGAGATCCTCGAGGTCGGCGAACTCGACGGTGACGCGACCGCGCTTGGCGCCCATCTGTACCTTGACGCGTGTCTCGAGGTGCTCGGCGAGGAGGTTCTCGAGTTCGAGCAGTCCGGGCGGGCGCAACTTGGTCGCCGGCGTGAGGCCCGCTCCGTCGATCGCCCCTCCCCCGCTACCGTTACCTTCACCGAGTGTCGGCTGATCGGTGCCGCCGGTCGCATCGCCGCGAACCGCAACCTCGACCTGGCGCACCGACCAGCCCTCGACCACGGCCGTTCGGGCCAATTCCTCCTGGCGCTTGCGGTCTGGCGTCGACAGCAGTGCCCGCGCATGTCCGGCGGACAACTGGCCATCGGCGAGCAGTCGCTGCACGGCGGGTGGCAGACCGAGCAGCCTGATCGTGTTGGTGATCGCCGAACGGCTCTTGCCGATCCGCTTGGAGAGCACTTCGTGGGTCAAGTCGAAATCCTCGAGCAGTTGCTGGTAGGCCGCCGCTTCCTCCAATGGCGTGAGATCCTCCCGGTGGAGGTTCTCGACCAACGCCTGTTCGATCGACCCCTCATCGTCGGAGAAGCGGACCACCGCCGGAATCGTGGTGAGCCCGGCTCGCTTCGCCGCCCGCCATCGGCGTTCGCCGGCGATCAGTTCGTAGTTCCCCTCGTCGAGGGGACGGACGAGGACCGGCTGCAACACCCCCATCGCGGCGATCGAGGCCGCCAACTCGACAAGCCCTTCCTCGTCGAAGTGCACCCGCGGCTGGTGAGGATTGGGAGATACCGCCGAGGTGGGGATCTCGAGCAGGGTCGCACCGCGACCATCGAGATCCGTGGTCTCGACGGCCGGGATCAGCGAATCGAGGCCCTTGCCGAGTCCGCTACGACGCGGCATCGTGCACCTCTTTGGCCGCGTCGCGGTACGCCAGGGCGCCGCGCGATCGAGGATCAAAGGTGTTGATCGGCTGCCCGAACGACGGGGCCTCCGAGAGCCGGACCGTGCGGGGTATGACGGAACGCAGCACCTTCTCGCCGAAGTGCTCGCGCACCTCTGTGGCCACCTGGTCGGCGAGTTTGGTGCGCGCGTCGTACATCACGAGCAGGATCGTGCTCAAGTCGAGCGTCGGATTCAGGTTCCGCTTGACCAGGTCGACATTGCGCAGCAGTTGGCCCAGTCCCTCGAGGGCGTAGTACTCACACTGGATCGGCACGAGCACCTCATCGGCAGCCGCCAGCCCGTTGACCGTGAGGAGACCCAACGACGGGGGACAGTCGATCAGCACGTAGTCGTAGTCATCGAGGACCGCCTCGATCGCGCGCTTCAGTCGCTGCTCTCGACTGAACGCGGGCACGAGTTCGATCTCTGCACCCGCGAGATCGAGCGAGGCCGGCGCCACGAACAGGTGCTTGACATCTGTCGGCTCGACAACGTTCTCGAGTGGCTCCTCGTGCATCAGGACGTGGTACATCGACAGTTCGAGGCCACGATTCTCGATACCCAAGCCCGTCGAGGCATTGCCCTGCGGGTCGAGGTCGATGACGAGGGTACGGAGACCGAGTTCGGCGAGTGACGCGCCCAGATTGACGGTCGTCGTCGTCTTCCCGACACCACCCTTCTGGTTGGCGACGGCGAGGATTCGCGGGAGCGGGCGTCCGGCCTTCGGTGACTCATCGGTCGACTCCGCGACCGATTCGACCACCTCGATCTCTGGTATTTCGATCTCTGGCGCTTCAGTCTCTGGCACACGGCCTCCTACTACTCGCGACGGTGGTCGGCGAGGAATCTGCACAACTCTGCCTGATTCAATCTTCGGATTCAAGCATTTGCATCGTGTTTCACGTGAAACGAGTCCCGCCACCCGTACCGCCAAGACGGAATGCACGTTCCACGTGAAACATTGTCCGCGAGGCCCTGACCAGCGGGTACGCGCGGCATTCTCCCATGGAATGGCGACCGTTGGTCAGCCGCGAACGGTGAATCTCGCTACTCCGGAAGTGGTGGTGTCGCGATTGACGACACCAGACCGCACGGGGGAAACGTGCACCCAGCGATCCCCCTCCGGAGGTTCGCTGATCACGATCGTGCCGCCCGGCCGCACCAGCCTGATGGCCAACTCGAGGGTTTCCTCGGGTGGCCCGAACCCACGCGCTACCACCGCATCGAATCGCGACTGCTGCTCGACCGCGACACGTTCGGCGTCGCCAGCGATGACCTCGACACGTTCGGCCCAACCGAGCCGGCTGACCACCCGCTCCAGAAAGTCGGTGCGTTTGGTACGGCGATCGATCAGCGTCACGTGGAGGTCGGAGCGGTCATGGGCGATGACCAGCCCCGGGACTCCTCCGCCGGTGCCCAGATCGACGATCGAGCCCTCGATCGAATCAAGGGCATCGACGAACCCGCGGGCATGTTCGATTACCTCGTCGATCGGTCGAGCGCCCAAGAAGCCGAGGCGTTGGGCGTCGCCCAGCGCCTCGTGCAACACCCTCGACGTCTCCATCGAGTGTCAGTATGTCAGGGGTCGGTATGTCGGGCCTCGCTGGTGCCGCGGGTGCTCACTCGGAGGGCACCACAACGATCCGGCGATCCGGATCCTCGCCCTCGGAGCGCGACTCCACTCCATCCTCGTCGTTCAGGACGTCGTGGATCACCTTGCGATCGGCCGAGTTCATCGGCTCCATCGACCGTGCCGAGCCGGAGGACCGAACCTCGTCGGCGACCCCTCGGGCGAAATCGGCGAGCGCATCTCGGCGCCGCTCCCGATAGCCCGCCACGTCGATCCGCAGCCGCGTCTCATGATCGCCGAGGCGGCGCTGGGCACTGACACGAACCAGATCCTGAATCGCATTGAGTGTCCGGCCAGCAGAGCCGACGAGCAGCCCTAGTTCATCACCGGCCACCGCCACATCCAGTTCGGTGCCCTCGATCGTCAGCGTTGCCGACCCCGACAGACCGAATGCCGACGTCAGGCCATCCATGAAGGCGACAGCGGCATCACCCACCTCCTGAGGACTCACTTCATCACGCTCTAGGCTCACATCGTCATTCGACATCGTCTCTTCCTTCTTCCTGGTCTGGTTCTCACGTTTCTGCGAGCGGTCGTCTCGAACAGCTCGGTCATCACGCTGCTCGCCGGCATCGCCGCCGGACGGCGTCTGCTGCCGACCGCTACTCGTCTTGTCGCCATCGGCCGACTTCTGGCCACCATCGGCGTTCCCGCTCGCCTTTTCGCCACGGGGGCGACGACGGCGCTCCTGCTTGGCCCGCACCGGTGTCGGCTTGATGCGGGCGCGGACTCGTGCCTCACCCCGCATCCGACCAAAGAGGCCGGCCTTGGGTTCCTCGATGATCTCGATCTCAGCCTCGTCGGCGGCGATACCGAGTTGATCGAGCGCGATGTCTCGCGCCCCATCGATCGTCTTCGCGGTTGTTTCCACCCATTCCATATTTCCTCCTCGTAGGCCCGGCCACGATTGGGCCGGGCACGTCGAACGACGCGCGCTTCATCTCGCGCTAACGACGTTTCTTCCCGCCCGTCTTGGGTCTCGACGAGCGGTTCTTGTTGGCTTGTGCGTCCTTGCGCGATGGCGTGGGACGACCCTTCCCCGTCGACTCCACGGCCTGCTTCTTCGTCGGGGTCACGCGCTTGTTGGCGATCTCGCGCTTCGCCCCCGAGTCCTTGCCATCCTTTGCGTTCTTGCTGTCGCTACCGTTCCCGCGCCCTGCGCTCAAGTCGCGTTTGGCCTGTGCGAACAGCCCACCCGACTCACCGCTCTTCTTCGCCTCTTCACGCGCGGCTTCGCCGGCGCGCTGAGCTTGACGACCGAGCGCGTCCTCGTGACCGTAGAACGCCTTGGTGATGTAGAACTGCTGCGCGATCCTCATCAACGTCTGGAAGATGTAGTAGACGACCAGCGCCGCCAGGAAGAACACCTGGAAGATGGCGAAAAACACCGGCAGGTACTGCATCATCTTCTGCTGGCTCGGTGACATCGTCGGGCTCACGCTCGCCCGCGCGGCCACCATCCGCTGCTGGCCGAAGTAGAGCGCACCGAGGAACACGACGAGCAGGGCGTAGATGATCCCCTCACCGAAACCGTCCGTTATCGCCTCGAACGCCGATCGCGACAGGTCGAGTCCGAGAGAGATCATCTCGTGCTCGCCGAACAGGGCCTCGTACAGCGCCGAGTCGGTACCCAGGTAGCGGGGGATGAAGCCGGGGTCGAGCGCCGCCTCGTCATCGCCGAACGCCCGCAGGACGGACTGTGCCACCGGTAGCGCAGAACCGCGTGGTTGATAGACCAGTCCGCGCAAGACCCGGAACATGATGAGGAAGATCGGCATCTGCGCCGCCACCGGGAGACACGAGGACATCGGATTGACCTTGTGCTCCTGATAGAGCTTCATCATCTCTTCGTTGAGCTTCTGCTTGTCGTTGCGATACTCGTTCTGCAGCTTGCGCATCTCGGGCGCGACCCGCTGCATCTCGAGCATGCCCTTGGTGCTCTTCAACGTGAGTGGGGTGGTGATCGCCATCACGACGATCGCGATCAGGGCGATCGCCGCGATGTAGCTGCTGGTCAGTCCGTAGAACCAGGACAAGAGTTCGGCGGGGATCTCGAACATCGATCAGACTTTCTGTACGACCAGTCGGCGCACGGTCTTGGTTCGTTCGAGGTCGGAGGGCGGTACCGGATCGAATCCGGACGGACCGAAGGGACGGCAGCGGAGCAACCGCCGCACGGTCAGCCAACCGCCGCGCGCGGCACCGTGCACGAGCAGCGACTCGTGGGCGTACGCCGAACACGACGGATAGAAACGGCACGGCGACGGTCGACCCTCGCGCACGTGTTGATACCAGTCGATCGCGGCGAGCAGGCGACGTTGAAACCACGCCGGCTGCGGGCGATCGGGTGCTCTCATCATGTGACTCTGCGCGCCGACCGGTCGACCGCTCTGGTCAGCAACGAAGTGGTCGTCACCTTCAGTTCGACGTACGTCAGTTCGCACGCGTCGCGGGTTGCGCCGATCAGGAAGATCCCCGGAGGGACGTCGATATCGTTCAGGATCGCCCGCAACCTCCGACGGAGCCGATTGCGCGTCACGGCATTGCCGATTGCGCGATTGAGCGCGAACGCCACCTGGGGCGGTCTTACCATCTGATCGTCGACGAACCAACACCACAGCGGATCGGTCCGGACCTTGGTACCTGCTCGTCTCAGACGAGCGAACGTGCGGCGGTCACGGACCCGATCGATCAAGCCGACAGGCGGGCGCGGCCCTTGGCGCGACGGGACTTGAGAACGGCTCGGCCGCCGCGGGTGCTCATCCTCGCGCGGAAGCCGTGCTTGCGGGCCCTACGTCGGTTGTTCGGTTGATAAGTGCGCTTCACGGCGATCTCCGGAGGTTCGATGCAACGTCGGGACCGGGATTTCGGCACGATGGGTCATCGCGGGACCCGACCCGCCAATGCTACGGGTTACTCGCCTCAACTCCCAACCACCACACCACGGACCGTGCTGAACTACACGAACGTAAGTTACCCACACCTCGCGATATCGCGCGTTTGGCCAGCGTATCGATGGTCTTCGTGAGGATGTTCGGGTCATCGACCCAACGTGATAGCGTCGAAAACTCGCGTTTCACCCAGGGATGTCCACATCATGTGGACAAGCATGTGGACGAACACCTGTACACGAACCGGAGCATCAAGTTGAGTGACGCCGACGACCTGTGGACGCAAGTGACGCTCGCACTGCGCTCACAGCTCGCAGAATCGGTGTGGTTCTCCACCTTCCAAGATGTCGTACCGGTCGAGGCCGACACCGACACGCTGCGCCTTCTCGCCCCGAGCACCTACGTCCGCGATCGGATTCAGACCCGCTACATGCCGATGGTGACCGACGCTCTCGAAGATGTCGACGAGGGACATCGACGCGTCGAGATCGACGTCGTGACCGATAGGAGCACGGCGGTCGGAGCGCGGGTCGATTCCGGCGCCCCCGCGATCCAGACCCACGAAGTCGAAGCCGACGTCGAAGCTGCGGAGCACTTCGATTCACCCAAGCCGTTCGCCGGTGATCTCGACTCGGTCCACCAGATCACCGAAGCGGGGCTCAATCCCCGCTACACGTTCGAGACGTTCGTCAAGGGTGCCTCCAACCAATTCGCTCTCGCCGCCGCGCTGCGCGTCGCCGAAACGCCGGCACGCAGCTACAACCCACTGTTCATCTACGGCTCGGCCGGGCTCGGCAAGACCCATCTCCTCCACGCGATCGGACACTACGTCCACTCGAACTACCAGCACTACGAGGTGCGGTACGTCTCCACCGAGTCGTTCCTCAACGAGTACGTCGACGCGATCCGCCAGAACACGACCGCCTCGCTGCGACGTCGATATCGCGACGTCGACGTCCTGCTGGTCGACGACATCCAGTTCATCGAAGGCAAGGAGGGGCTCCAGGAGGAGTTCTTCCACACGTTCAACTCGCTGCACGGTGCCAACAAGCAGATCGTGATCTCGTCCGACCGCGTCCCCGACGCGATCCCGACACTCGAGGAACGACTCCGCGGCCGGTTCAAGTGGGGGCTGATCACCGACATTCAGCCTCCCGACCTCGAGACGCGTCTCGCGATCCTTCGCAACAAGGCCGAGCGTGACCGGGTCGATGTCCCAAACGGGACACTCGAGTTCATCGCCACCAACATCTCCACCAACATCCGCGAACTCGAAGGAGCGCTGATCCGCGTCACCGCCTACGCGAGCCTCAACCACGTGCCGATCACGACCGGACTCGCCGAGGCCCAACTCGCCGACCTGCTCATTGAGAACAAGCCCAAGGTGCGCACCGACGAGGAACTGCTCGCCGACATCGCCGGCATTCTCAGGTTCGACGTCGAGGCGTTGAAGGGCAAGAGTCGCCAGCGACCACTCGTCACCGCGCGACAGATCGCGATGTACGTCTTCCGGGAGTTGACCGACCTCAGCTATCCGGCGATCGCCCGCCTGTTCGGTGGTCGTGACCACACGACCGTCATCCACGCCAACGACAAGATCCAGCGTCTGATGAGTGAGCGCAAGCAGATCTACGACCAGGTCACCGACCTGCTGCAGCAGTTGAAAGCCTGACCCGTGCGCGATGTCGAGTTCGACGATCAAGGGTGGGCACAGCGCGGGGGACACGGCGGGGACAAGATGTCCCCCGCGGTGGATTTCGCGTGGCCATCCACCGAACCACAGACATGTAAGCCGCGACCTGGGGACGGCGGAAGATCCCCTGTGTACGCCCATCTTCGCCCTACGCTGCCCCAACGCGTGGTTTTCCCCAATCCACAGCACCTACTACTGGCACTGTCTTTCCAGGTATCCATTGATGAGGAGAAGTACCCACTGTGAAGTTTCGTTGCGAACGTGACGTTCTCGCCGGGGCGGTCGGTTCGGCTGCTCGTGCGGCGACGAATCAACCGGGCACATTGCCCGTCCTCGCCGGGATCAGGATGGAGATCGCCGGCGACGCACTGACGATCACCGGCACCGACCTCGAGTTGACGATCCGGCTGACGATCGACGTCGGCGGCGAGCGAGATGGTGCCGCGGTCGTGCCGGCACGACTCGTCGGAGAGATCGTCAAGTCGCTGCCGGCGGGCGCGGTCGAGGTCGAACTCACCGATGACGAGATGTCGATCAGCGCGGGCCGTTCGCAGTTCTCGGTGCGGCCGCTGTCGCTGGACGACTATCCCGCACAGGCCGAACCCAGCGCCGAGCCGGTCGTCGTAGCCGCCGACGCGATGTCGGAAGCACTGAACCAGGTGGTTCGTGCAGCATCGACCGACGATGCGCGGGCAGTGCTGACGGGCGTTCTGTTGGCATCCGAGGACGACGGTATCCGCATGGTGGCGACCGATTCGTACCGCCTCGCGGTGCGCGACCTCGAGGATTCCTCGGTGCTCGGAGCCGGGCAGAAGGTGCTGATCCCCGCCAGAGCGCTCGGTGAGCTCGAGCGTCTGATCGGCGAAGCGTCCGAGCTGTCGGTCCGCCTCGGAGAGCGTGAGGCGACCTTCGACATCGGCAACACCCGGCTCAGTACCCGGCTGATCGAAGGGGAGTTCCCGAACTACCGGAACCTCCTGCCGTCGAGCCAGCCGAACACGCTGACGGTCGGCAAGGCGTCGCTGCTCGAGGCGATCCGGCGGGTGAAGATCCTCGCCCAGGACTCGACCCCAGTGAAGCTCGCACTCGGCGGTGACACCGTGCGGTTGACGGCGATCACCCAGGACGTCGGCAACGCGGCCGAGGAGGTCGACGCGGGCTACGAGGGTGCCGAGATGGAGGTCGCGTTCAACCCCGACTATCTGGTAGCGGGTGTCGAGGCGGTCGACAGCGACGACGTGACGCTGACGACGGTCGACCCGATGAAGCCGGCGGTGCTGCGCGGCGTGGGCAAGGACGACTACCTCTACCTGCTGATGCCCGTTCGCGTTCCGTAATGAATATCGAGGCCGCAATCAATATCGAGGCCTCACGACACGTTTGTGATGGGGAGCTGTCGGTCGGCCTCGCTGCCAGGCTTGGTCGCTGGCGCTCCCGGCGCCGGCCCCGTTGAACAGACGCCGGCTTGAAACATGCCGGTGAGGATGATGCTGGTGGAGAAGTGATCGTTCAGCGGCTCGAGCTCGTCGATTTCCGGAACTACGAATCGGGGACTTTCGAACTCACCGACGGGATCACTGCGATCGTCGGCGACAACGGCGAGGGAAAGACGAACCTCGCCGAGGCACTGGCCTACCTCGCGACATTGACGTCGTTCAGGGGCGCGCCGAACGATGCCATGGTGCGCGCCGGTGCCTCGACGGCGGTGATCCGGGCGATCATCGGCCACGATGACGGGCGGGAGACTCTTATCGAACTCGAACTGGCGCGGGTCGGTCGCAACCGTGTGCAGGTGAACCGTCAGAAGCTGGGGCGCGTGCGCGAACTGCTGGGCGCCGTCCGCGTCACCGTCTTCTCACCCGACGATCTCACGCTGATCAAGGGTGGGCCAGGCGATCGTCGTCGCTTCATGGACGACACGCTCGTCGCCCTGGCCACCAAGTACGACGCGATCCGCCTCGAGATCGACCGTGTGGTGAAGCAGCGCAACACACTGCTCAAGCAGGCATCGGGCCAGCTCACCCCAGATATCGAGACGACGCTCGAGGTCTGGGATGCCAAGCTCGTCGAGGTCGCCGACCAGTTCGGCTACGCGCGGGCGACGCTGGTGGCGCGCGTCACGCCGATGGTGATCGAGGCGTACGAGCGGCTGGCGGGCGAGCCGACGCAGATCGAGCTGATATACGAGCCCGAGTGGCGTCGTATCGGCCTGGCGCAGGCGCTGCTCGATGCCCGTCAGACCGACCTGCGGCGCGGTGTCTCCACGGTCGGGCCGCATCGCGACGAGTTGGCGGTGACGATCGGCGGGATGTCGAGTCGCACCCACGCGTCGCAGGGCGAGCAGCGCACGCTGGCCCTTGCCCTGCGACTCGCCGCGCATCGACTCGTCACCGAACGGACCGGGTCGGCTCCCGTGCTGGTGCTCGACGACGTGCTGTCCGAACTCGACGAGTCGCGGGCGACGGCGCTGCTCGAACACCTCCCCGACGGCCAGGTGATCATCACCACGGCCGGCAGGCTTCCCGCTGCTGCATCACCGGACACGATCCTGCGCGTCGAGGCCGGTCGGGTCGAAGTGGTCTGAGCGACGCCGCGGCCCGACTCCCGAACGTGGGACGGTACCGTGGGCCCATGGGTGATCCGGTTCCGCTGACGACGGCGCTCGACGGGATCATGAAGTCGCTGCGGGGCACCGATCGCAAACAGATCGGGGGCCTGTTCGGCCGCTGGGACGAGGCGGTCGGCGAGGTTGTCGCTGCACACGTGCGGCCGGTCAAGCTCGACGGGGGAGTGCTCACCGTCGAGGCCGATGATGCCGCCTGGGCTACCGAGACGAAGTTCATGTCCTCACGTCTCATCGAGCGACTACACGAGGTCGCCGGCGTCGAGGTCGATCGCCTCGAGGTCCGTGTGGCCGGCAGCCGCCCGCGTCGCTGATCGGCGCATCGAGCCGATCACCGCTCTCGACGTGAATCCCGTCGAAAAGCGACTGGATCGACGTCGAGAACGTGGCTCGCACCGTCCCCATCTCCGGCACACCCCGCTGGTAGGATGGACGACACTCGCGAGAGGGTGTGGAAGCCTCTTCCGGCACACGAATCCTGTGTCGGAAACCCCAGGTCAACCCACCTGATCGCCCCGAAAAACGTGCCCTCCCATGGGCGATGACCACACCGAGGTACGAGTGTCCAACGACACCGCAGCATCAACACCAGAAACGCCGGCGGACGAGCCGAAGGCTTCTCCCCGCAAGCGCACCGAAATAGAGGCGTCGGGAAACTACGACGCCAAGGCGATCCAGGTCCTCGAGGGGCTCGATCCCGTCCGCAAGCGCCCCGGCATGTACATCGGATCCACCGGGCTGTCCGGGCTCCACCACCTGATCTGGGAGGTCGTCGACAACTCGGTCGACGAGGCGATGGCCGGCCATTGCACGCGGATCGGTGTCACCATGCTCGCCGACGGTGGCTGTCGTGTCGACGACGACGGGCGTGGCGTTCCGGTCGACCCGTATCCGTCCGGCGAACACAAGGGCAAGAGCGCGGCCGAGGTCGTGCTCACCGTGCTACACGCAGGCGGAAAGTTCGGCGGCGAGGGTTACAAGGTGTCGGGCGGCCTGCACGGTGTCGGTGTGTCGGTCGTCAACGCGCTTTCCGAACGACTCGTCATCGAGGTCGATCGCGGCGGTGACCGGTACCAGCAGGAGTATGCCAAGGGCGGCAAGCCACAGGGCGAGATGCGCAAGGTCGGCGACACGCCGAGGCGCGGCCGGGCGACCGGCACCACGATCACGTTCTGGCCCGATCCGACGATCTTCGCCGTCGAGGGTGTCGAGTTCATCGCCCGTACGGTGCTCGAACGCCTCCAGACGATGGCATTCCTCAACAAGGGTCTCGAGATCGTCTTCACCGACGAACGCCCCGAGAAGCAACAGCGCATCGTCTTCCAGTACAACGGCGGCATCGTCGACTTCGTCAAGCACCTCAACGCGGCCAAGGAGCCGTTGTTCTCCAAGGTCTGCCAATTCGAGGACCACGACGGCGACCAGATGCTCGACATCGCGATGCAGTGGAACACGGGCTACCACGAAGGCATCCACGGCTACGCCAACGGCATCTCCACGATCGAGGGCGGCATGCACATCGAGGGCTTCAAGACCGCCCTCACGTCGGTGATCAACAAGTACGCCCGGGGCAAGAATCTGCTCAAGGAGAAGGACCCCAACCTCACCGGCGACGACGTCCGTGAGGGCATCACCGCGATCGTGTCGGTGAAGCTGCGCGATCCACAGTTCGAGGGGCAGACGAAGGCCAAGCTCGGAAACGTCCCGATGCGTTCGTTCGTCCAGAAGGCCACCTATGAGCGGTTGGGGGAGTGGCTCGAGGAGAACCCGACCGAGGCGAACAAGATGGTCAAGAAGGGTCTCTCCGCGGCGCAGGCCCGCGTGGCTGCCAAGAACGCCCGCAACGCGATCCGCCGTAAGACGGCGCTGTCGGGTGCGGGGATGCCCGACAAGCTCAAGGACTGCTCGTCTCGCAATGCCGACGAGTCCGAACTCTTCATCGTCGAGGGCGACTCGGCCGGCGGCACCGCGGTCGACGCCCGCGATCCGCGGACGCAGGCGATCCTGCCGATCCGCGGCAAGATCCTCAACGTCGAGCGGGCGCGCATCGACAAGATGCTCAAGAACAACGAGATCCAGGCGCTGATCACGGCGATCGGGGCGGGCGTCGGCGAGGAGTTCGACGTCACCAAGGTCAGGTACCACAAGGTGATCGCGCTGGCCGACGCCGACGTCGACGGCAGCCACATCCGCACGCTGCTGCTGACGTTCTTCTTCCGCCAGATGCGCCCGATGGTCGAGGCCGGCTACTGCTACATCGCGCAGCCGCCGCTGTACTCCACCGAGATCGGCAAGGAGAAGGTCTACCTCAAAGACGACCTCGCCAAGGCGGCGTTTCTCGACGATCGGCCCAACCACAAGAAGCCATTCCAACGGCTGAAGGGTCTCGGCGAGATGGACTGGCAGGAGTTGCGCGGAACTACCATGGATCCCGCGAGCCGTACGTTGCTCCAGGTCACCGTCGAAGAGGCCGCGCTGGCCGACGAGATCACGTCGGTGCTGATGGGCGACGATGTGCCGAGCCGCCGAGCGTTCATCGTCGCCAACGCCCGCGACGTCCGCAACCTCGATTTCTGATCCGCCGCCCGAGCAAGTGACCCCGACGCGAACTGACACACGATGACAGACACAGACGACACCACACCACCGAGCGATCCGATCCAACCGATCGCGCTCCACGACGAGATGGAGAACTCGTTCCTCGAGTACGCCATGTCGGTGATCATGTCGCGGGCTCTCCCCGACGTGCGCGACGGGCTCAAGCCGGTCCACCGCCGGATCATCTGGGACATGGAGGACCAGGGCTTCCGTCCCGACCGTTCCCACGTCAAGTGTGCACGCGTGTCGGGCGACACGATGGCCCGCTTCCACCCGCACGGCGACGGCGCGATCTACGACGCCCTCGTGCGCCTCGCACAACCGTTCTCGCTGCGCCATCCGCTGATCGATTTCCACGGAAATTATGGGAGTCCAGATTTTGGACCGGCTGCATCCCGCTATACCGAATGCCGTCTCGACCCGTTGGCGATGCAGTTGCTCGCGGGCATCGACGAAGACACGGTCGACACGGTTCCCAACTACGACGGCACCACCGAAGAGCCCGTCGTCCTCCCGGCCCGGTTCCCGAACCTGCTGGTCAACGGAAGCCAGGGCATCGCCGTCGGAATGGCGACCAGCATCCCTCCGCACAACCTCGGCGAGGTCATCGACGCGGTCGTCCACCTGATCGACCACCCCGAGGCGACCCCCGACGATCTGATGAGCTTCGTCAAGGGGCCCGACTTCCCGACCGGTGCGAGCATCCTCGGGCGGGCGGGAATCATCGACGCCTACCGCACCGGACGAGGGTCGGTGAAGATGCGCGCATCGGCCACTATCGAAGAGGGCAAGAACGGCCGCTTCGAGATCGTCGTCACGCAGTTGCCGTACCAGACGAGCTGCTCCTCGATCGCCTCTCGGATCCAGGATCTCGTCGACGGCGGCGACCTCGACGGGATCGCCGACGTCAACGACGCCTCGTCCGGCGGGAAGACCAATCTGATCATCACGCTCAAGCGCGACGCCAACGCCAACGTGGTGCTCAACAACCTCTACAAGCTCACCCAGCTGCAGTCGAACTTCTCGATCAACATGGTCGCGCTGGTCGACGGCGTGCCGCGACAGGTCAACCTCCGTGACGCGCTCGTCGCGTACGTCAAGCACCAGGTCGAGGTGATCACGCGGCGCACGCAGTTCCGCCTCGACAAGGCCGAGCGACGTGAGCACATCCTCGAGGGGCGCATCAAGGCGCTCGACGTCATCGACGAGGTGATCGCACTGATCCGTGCGAGCGACGACCCCACCGCCGCCCGCGAGGGCCTCATGGCCGAGCCCTTCGAGTTTTCTGAGCTGCAGGCGAACGACATCCTCGACATGCAATTGCGTCAGCTCACCCGGCTCTCGCGCATCGACCTGCAGACCGAGATCGAGGCGATCCGCGAGAGCATCAAAGAGCTCAACGAGATTCTTGCCGACCCCGACCGGTTGAACGGTGTGATCAAGGACGAGATCACCGAGATTCGCTCCGATTTCGCGACACCGCGGGTCTGCGAGATCACCTACGACGACGGCGAGATGGCGATCGAAGACCTTGTCGACGACAAGGAACTCGTCATCGTGATGACCGACGCGCAATACATCAAGGCCGTGCCGGCCGCGTCGTTCAAGACGCAGGGGCGCGGCGGTCGCGGTGTGCAGGGCGGCAAGTTGAAGGCCGACGACATCGTGCGCCACGTCATCTTCACCACCGCGCACGCGCACCTCTTGTTCTTTTCCAACCGTGGCCAGGTCTACCGGCTGCGGGCGCTCGAGATCCCCGAGCGCGAGCGCACTGCCAAGGGCATGCCGATCGTCAACCTGCTGCCGCTCCAGCCCGGCGAGCACATCCAGGCGATCATCGACACCCGCGACTTCGCGGGCGAGCGGTTCCTCTTCTTCGCCACGCGCAAGGGAACGGTCAAGAAGACCGCGTTCGACGCGTACGACTCGAGCCGTCGCGACGGTCTGATCGCGATCAATCTCCGCGACGGCGACGAGCTGGTGCGGGTGATCGAGACCAGCGGCGACGACGACGTGTTCATGGTCAGCCGCGGTGGGATGACGATCCGCTTCAGCGAGCACGATGTGCGGGCGATGGGTCGAGCGGCTGCCGGCGTGCGCGGGATGAGGCTGAAGTCCGGCGACGATCGGGTCGTGTCGGTCGACGTAGCCCGCGATGACGCCGCGATCCTGATCGTGACCGAGGCCGGGTACGGCAAGCGCACACAACTCGAACGCTTCAACCAGCAGGGTCGTGGTGGTCAGGGCGTGCGCGGCATCAAGCTCACCGGGCGCAAGGGCGAGGTCGTCGCGGCGTTCATGGTGGGTCTCGACGACGAGATCGTCGCGGTGTCGAACAACGGCATCACGATCCGGATTCCGGCCCGCGAGATCTCCTCGCAGGGCCGTACCGCCACCGGAGTCCGGGTGATGAACCTCGACGACGGCGACGTCGTCGGCTCCGTCGCACCGATCATGGCCACCGACGAGGACTGATCGCTCGCGTCCTCGTCGCATGTCGACGGATACGCCACATCGCGACACGCCGGTCGCCACGTCTCTCTCCACGAATCCCAGGAGGCGCAGCGATGCAGACGCGCTCCGAATCCAGATCGCGAGATGCCGGTCAGGCCGCCGTCTTCGTGGTCATCATCTTGACGACGATCGCGATCGTGCTGATCATGGCCGTCGCCCGCTTGGGCACAGCGGTTCTCGACCGCTCGGCAGCACAGACCGCGGCGGACGCCGCGGCGCTCGCCTCACTCACCGGTGGCCGGGACGCCGCGCTGACGGTGGCACGGGCCAATGGCGCTGTGATGATCGCCTGGAGTTCCGGCGCCCACGAGGTCGCGGTCACCGTCCGGGTGGGCGACGAAGTGGCCACCGCCCGGGCGACGGACTCGCCGTGAACAGCGGTCTGAAGCCGCGCATCATCGCTCCGCGAGCGCCTTGACACCGAGTCGGTGAGGGTGTTGCGTACACTTTCACCGTGAGCAAGACCGAGCGCGCCCTGCACGAGCCCGGTTTCGACGACGCGCCCGGCGATGTGACCGACATCGAACCCGAGATCGATGACGGCGACGGGCCGGCCCCCGTGGAGCGGGCATCGAACGGTGATTTCCCGGCTCCGATGGTGGCGGGTGCGGGATTCGCACCACCGACTCGGTCCGAGGACGCCGGGTCGAGCGCGAACGGCGACGCCGAGGATGGGCACGGCGAGTACCCACCCGCTGACGAAGAGGTCGACGAACCGGTCGACGAACCGGTCGAGGAAGGGGCGCTCACAGATGCTCCAGCCGATGACGGAGTCGACGAATCGGCTCTCGACGAATCGGCTCTCGACGACCCCGGTGCCGTCGCGCTGTTCGACGACGACGAGTTCGACGACGACGAGGAACTCGACGAAGAGCCCGAGGGGCTTCCGGCGCCGGTCCAGGGCGCCGACGGCCAGGTGTGGACCGAGCCCGGTGCCGACCATGTGGTGGTCGATGAAGAGCCCGAAGAGCCCGCGCTGCGCGATGCCGACGAACTCGACGCCGGCCCGTCCGCCGACGGCACTGCCGCGCCTGTCGGTATTCCGGGTGAGGCACTCACCGTGCTGCCACCGGGCGTCGATGTCCTCGAAGAACTCCGTCAGGCCAAGGTCGACGGCCCGACCGTCGAGGTTGCCCCCCAGGACGACGACACCGGATTGAACGTCCGGCGCCCGCAGCGGCTGCGCGACTACGACCCGGCGCCGATCCCGATTCCGGCGAAGGTGCCTCGCCTGCTCGGCCGCAAGCCGAGGGTCCGCAAGGTCACCCGCGTCGTCCGTGGCGTCGACCCGTGGAGCGTCTTCAAGATCGCGATCATCGCCAACCTCGTGTTGTACGTGATCGTGCTCACCTCGGGCGTGCTGCTCTGGAACGTCGCCAACGCCACCGGAACGATCGACAACGTCGAGCGGTTCTTCGAGTCGTTCGGTTGGACGTCATTCGATTTCAACGGCGGCGAGATCTACCACAGCGCGTGGATCGCCGGCCTGTTCCTCGTAGTCGGACTCACCGGCGCCGCGGTGTTGCTCGCGACACTGTTCAACCTCATCACCGATCTCGTCGGAGGTGTCCGGTTCACCGTGCTCGAAGAAGAGGTCGTCGAGCGTCGGACGTCACCGATGCGGCGGTTTGTCGTGCGTCGGCCCGAACCCGAGGTTCCCGCGGTCGATCGCGACGACTCCGGCACGATCATTCGCGAGGCCGTGGTCGATGACTCTGGTGCGATCGTGCGTCGTATCCGATAATCTTGCCGACTTGCCGGGGCTATAGCTCAGTCGGTTAGAGCGCATCCCTGATAAGGATGAGGTCCCAAGTTCGATTCTTGGTAGCCCCACCACACAACACCTGGTAGTCGAGTCGAGAGGGCCGCTCCCGTTCCCCAGGTCCGCGGGCACTGTTGCGTTGACGGATCGGGTGCGAGTCGTAGCGTGCCCGGGGGATTCGTCGTCGTGGTCGTTCTGTTTCTGTCTCGTTCGCCGGCTACCGGTTCCCGCCGGACGTGATCCTGTCGGCCGTCCGCTGGTACCTCCGCTTCGGACTGTCGTACTGCGACGTTGCAGAACTGCTCGCCGAGCGTGGCACCAACACGGCCAGGTGATCGATGTGTTCGTCTCGACGCGACGCAACGTCGCAGCTGCCACCAAGTTCTTCGAGATGATGTCGGCGGGCCGCGAACGTCCCAGAGATGTCACCACGGATCTGCCTGCACCGTCGCTGCGCGTCGAGGGTGATCCGTGGTCACGCGTTCGTCCAGAATCTCCGACGCGGTCGCTGCGGGAGGAGATGGCCATGACGGTCGAGGACACGGACACGCTCGTGTGACCGGCTCTCACCGCGATCTGCTTCGGGTTCGCTCCCGCTGCGATCCACAGCGCGACGGCGGTGTGGCGCAGGTCGGGCACGCGGAGCGGAGAGAGATCAGCCTCGTTGACGGCTGGGTTCCAGAAGCGGCGGCGGAAGCTGGTGGGGGGACCGGGTGGCCCTCGGGGGATATGAAGACGAGGTCGCTCGGATCCGGCGGTGAGGCCGGCACCTTGGACAGCTCCTCGATGACGAACCCGGCCACGGTCACCGTGCGGAGCGATCTTCGACGCTGGTAGGCGCTCCAGGGTTGGCCATGATCAGCCGATCATCAAGCGTCGCTTGCACCGCCTTGCCGACGGGTGCCGTCGCCAACAGTGCACCGCCTGATCGTCGCTTCCATCGCGAAGCAAGGTGCATCTTGATGCGATGATGC
>CBDUYD010000017.1:0-27929 GCA_965371355.1 uncultured Ilumatobacteraceae bacterium | reverse complement strand
GCAGTCGACGATCTCGTGATCGGCGCCGAGGTCGGCCACGATCTGTCGCACACGCTGCTCGATCGGATCCACGGAGCGGAATCGTACCGAGCGCCATAACGTGACGCGGTGGAAAGTAGAGCGGTGGATCGGATCGCCGACGCCCAGGCCGCGCTCACCCGCACGGTCTTCCGCACGCTCAATTCGGTCGTGCAGCCCGCCGTTCGTGCCGGCGCCGGCAACCCACTGCCCGTCGGCGGGGGCGCGATCGTGCTCGAGACCACAGGCCGGGTGTCGGGTGAACCGCGGCTGGTCCCGCTCGTCGCCACACGGGTCGGAGGTCGACTCGCCGTCAGCACGGTACGCGGCGATTCACAGTGGCTGCGCAACATCGAGGCCGACCCGAACGTGACCGTTCACCTGTGCGGCCAACCGCGATCGGCCACGGCGACCGTGCGCCGCGGCGCGCTGAACACCGTACTGCTGTCGCTCGATTGACATCCGGTCCGCTCGACCCATCCGTAGAGCCGTTCTGTGTGCGGATCTTCCCGCTGAGCGCGACAATCCGTACATCTTTCGGGTTTTTGGGGTTTTCGGGTTTTCGGGGTTTCGGGCGGGGGTCAGGAGGGTTCGGAGCCGAGGGGGAGGCAGTCGCTCGCGCAGCCGGTCGGCGTGCCGTCGAATCCCACCGGTGCGGGCCGGTGCAGAACGGCCTTCGACGGCGTGAACGCGATCGTGCCGGCGTCGGCATCGACAGCGGCCGCACCGTCGACGATCAGGCTGTAGCCCTCGGCCTCGATCGGCGGGTAGCAGAGCGTCACCTCGGGGCCGTTCGCCGCGTTCGCCGCCGAGCCGCGGCCCACATCGAACACGAGGGTGTCGGCGGACCAGATCGGCGAGACCGCCACCACGTGCGGGCGCCGATCGTCGCGCACGGTGAGCAGGTAGGCCCAGCCGTAATCCTCGATGGCAGCGGCGAGGTCAGCGGTTTCGACCGGAATACTCATGGCGACCATCGTACGCGAGTCGAAATACCCGAGCACGGTGGTCGGGAACGGGAGTACTGTGGGGTCGTCGGGCCACCCCGGCCCGCGCAGCCATTCACACCGCCATCACGACGCATCTGCGAGATCTGCATTCGATCGAACGCATTCCGCAGTACGTAGCAAGGAGCCAGTCATGGCCATCCGACTCGGCGATACCGCACCCGATTTCACCGCCCCCACGACACAGGGCGAGATCAACTTCCACGAGTACCTCGGCGACTCGTGGGGTGTGCTGTTCAGCCATCCGAAAGACTTCACACCGGTCTGCACGACCGAACTCGGCTACGTCGCCAAGATCAAACCCGAGTTCGACAAGCGCAACGTCAAGGTCATCGGGCTCTCCGTCGACCCGGTCGACAGCCATGTCGAGTGGGAGAGCGACATCGAGGAGACACAGGGCACTGCGGTCAACTTCCCGATGATCGGCGACGCCGACCGCACCGTCTCCACCCTCTACGACATGATCCACGAGAACGCCGACGACACGTTGACCGTCCGCTCGGTTTTCGTCATCGGACCCGACAAGAAGGTCAAGCTCACACTCACCTACCCCGCGTCGACCGGTCGCAACTTCGACGAGATCCTGCGGGTCATCGACAGCCTGCAACTCACCGCCGACCACAAGGTCGCCACACCGGTCAACTGGACCGACGGCGACGACGTGATCATCGTCCCGGCGATCTCCGACGACGAGGCAAAGGAGATGTTCCCCAACGGTTGGGAGCCGGTGAAGCCCTATCTCAGGGTGACCAAGCAGCCGAACCGCTGACAGGACATTCGCTGACAGCGAACCCGGCCGACCGACCCGTCACCCGACCGGCGCCGCGGGCATGTGCGGCTCGACGCTGGTCACTCCCCTGATCAGTCGATGCCACCCCGGGCCGATGTGGAACGTCTCGTCGTGGGCACCACCCTCGAGCAGGTTGTCGGCGGCGCACGATGCGATCCCGAGGGCGATCACGTCTCCGGCATCATCGGCGGTCGCCCGCGCCCGATCGAGTCGATCGACGGATGCCTCGTGGTCACCCTTGCGGTGCTCGGCGGCGGCGGACGCGACATCGGCGAGGATCCGATCGAGGTAGGTCGCGCCATGATCGTGCCAGACCGAGTCGGCGTCGGCGATCGAACCATCGTCGTCACCGACCATCGCCGACGCGATCGAATGGACGGCGAGCGGATACGGCCGGTCGAGTTCGACGTCGAGCAACAGAGCGAGCGCCTGTTCGGGGTCGCCGACCTGGCAATGTGCCAGCGCGAGCGTGACCCGGGCCTCGGAGCCGTCGGCTCCCATCGCTTCGGTCTGGGAGACCGCGGAATCGCCGACCACGATCGCCCGCTCGCCGAGGCCGAGGTGGACGGCGGCACCGGCGGCGGCCATCTTCGGGAAGGCGAGATCGCCCAACCCCTCGCCGAGCGAGAGCACCTCCTCGATCGCCCGCTCGGCCTCCTGGGATCGCCCGAGAGCGGCGAGGGCGCGCATCCGGGGAGCCAGAGCCATCACCAGCCCGAAGCGGTCGGAGATGGCGCGGAATCCGGCGACCGCGCGCCGCGAGATCTGTTCGGCCTCGACGAACTGACCCGACCACAGCCGCAACCCGGCGAGCAGCGAGTCCATCATCGCCTCGCCCCAGCGATCGCCGGCGCGCGTCGACTCGTCGCGCATCAGCATGGCAAGGTCTTCCGCCTCGTCGAAGCGGCGCTGGAAGTAGCGGACGTAGGCGAGCAATCCGCGCACCCACGACGCCCCGTCGCGATCGTCGAGTTCGTCGAAGTCGGCGGCGGCCAACGCGAGGCGGCTGTCGGCGAGATCGGGATCGCCGGACAGGAACGCAACCCACGCCTGATGCTGACGAACCCACGCACGTCCCCTGCGATCGCCGGACCTCTCGTAGAGTTCGTCGGCCTCGGTGAGGTGCCGGTCGGCGTCGGCGAGCGAGCCGCCGAAGACCTCGATGAACCCCCGCTCGCGCACCGAGTTGGCGAGCTCGATCTCGTCGCCGAGCTTGCGGAAGATCTCGATGCTGCGGTCGAGATGCTCACGAGCTGCGGGTAGACCGCCGCTGGTCTGCTCGAGGCCGCCGGCCAGCCGCTGGGCGATCCCCTGGTGACGGAGATCCCCCGCCTCGACCGCCGCTTCGAGAACCGCTCGGACATCGCCGAGTGCGATCTCGTTCAGATGGCGTGCGGCACTCGCTTCGGCGCGTAGGAGCAGGAGCTCGCGGACGACCCAGTCGTCGTGCGGGGAGAGGTCGAGCGCGCGCGTCGACTGCTGGCGAGCGCTGCTGAACGCACCGCCCTCGAGCGATCGGCGACCCGCGCTAAGCAGCAGTCGGGCAGCCTGTTCGTCGATGTCGTCGGGAACGTGCCGCACCGGACCGATCTCGCCGACGAGCTCGGCCGCCGTGGCCGCGTGGTGCGCGATCTGATCGGTCTGGGCCATCTTGGCCTGCATCATCACCTCGGCCGTGCGGGCGTGGCGCTCGGCGCGCACGAACTTGGTGAGCGTCTGATACGCCACCTCGCGGCTCACGTCGCTGCGGAACCGCCAGGTTCCCTCGTCGATCTCGAGCAGCCCATCGTCGACGAGCGCGTCGAGGTCGCGTCGTTGGAAGTCCTGATGGAGCTCTGCCCCGAACATCTCGAGCGCGGCGACGGGGCCGGAGGCGCCGAGGATCGCCGCGTTCTCGAGGATCGCCCTCGCGGCCGGGGACAGCCGGTCGAGGCGCGCTGCGATCAGCGCCCGCAACGATCCCGGTAGCTCCATGCTGTCGGGGCAGCTGTGCGCGAGCTGCGCCAACTCGGTGAGGAACAGCGGGTTGCCCCCCGTGCGCTCGTACAGCTGGTCGGCCATCTCCTCGGTGCACTCTTCGTTGATCACCACCTCGACGAGCGCCTCGGACTCGGAACGCGACAACGGCTCGAGGGGCATCCGCACCGTGATCGGATGGTCTTCGGTGGGCGGCCAAGCGAGCTCGACATCATCGCGCTGAGCGGTGACGACGAGGACGGGACGGTCGACGAGCGAGCGGGTGATGTGCTCGAGCAGGTCGATCAGCAGTGGATCGGCCCACTGCAGATCGTCGACCCAGATGACGACCGGCCCCCGCATCGAACGACGGCGTAGCCCGGCGACGAGCAGGCGGAACACCGCCTCGCGGACCTTGGCCGGCGGCATCGAGTCGAAGTCGGAGGGGTGACCGAGGAGATGGATCACCGCCTCGACGAAACTCGACAGCACCGGATCGCCGACCTCGAACGTATATCGCTCGATCGCTCGTTCGAGGGTGAGACGGCGGACCTCGTCGGGTGGAGCCGAGACGTCGATGTCGAGGATTCTGAACAGTGCGTCGGCGATCGGGGCCCACGCGTTCTTCTCGCCGTAGGGCGCACAGGTGCCCGCGAGGATCGCCGCCGAATCGCTCGGGAAGTCGGCGAGCATCTCCGACACGAGCCGCGTCTTGCCCACTCCGGCCTCGCCGGTGACCGCCAGCACAGCACTGCGGCCGTTGGCGACGAGCCCCATGATCGAGTGGAACAGCTCGCGCTGTGTGTCACGACCGATGAACGGGATGCCGGTCTTGTGCGGGACCGCGGACGGCCTTGCTCGCAGACCGCGCACGCGCCACGCCCGCTCGGTCTGTTCCCGACCGCGCACGTGGAGATCGTCGACGACCTCGAGATGGATGTCGTCGGAGGCGAGTGCGGCGGTCGAGTCGCCGACCAGAACGGTCCCGGGCTCGGCCAGCGCCTGGAGCCGCGATGCCACATTGACCACGTCTCCCATCGCGGTGTACTCGACCGTCCCGGCCAGCGATCCGACGAGCACCTCGCCCGTGTTGACGCCGATGCGCAGTTCGAGCCGCTGATCGAAGGTGTCGTTCCCCTCGACGAACGCAGCCAGCGAGCGGTGCATCTGCAGAGCCGCCCGGATTGCCCGATCGGCATCGTCCTCGTGGGCGATGGGCGCACCGAACAGGGCGAGGATCCCGTCTCCGAGGATCTTGTCGACCCGTCCACCGAATTCGTCGATGTCGCCGACGAGCCTTGCGAATGCCCCGTCGATCAGGCGCTTGACGTGTTCGGGATCGAGATGCTCGCTGAGCCCGGTGTAGCCGACGAGGTCGGCGAACAGCACGGTGACCACGCGCCGCTCCTCGCTCGTGGCCCGCGACACCTCGTGGCCGCAGTGCGGGCAGAAGCGCGCCCCGGGCGGGAGCCGCTGTGAGCACGATGCGCACAACATCGAAGCTGATCGTACGGGAGTTGGCCACGGTTGCGGACGTGTCGCCCCGTTTCCGCGAATCTCGGCGCGAACGGGTCCGCCGTTCGGATAGACAAGAGCGCGATGAGTGCCACCATGCCTCCCCCCTCAGCCACTCCGAGCGGTGCCGTCCAAGATCGCGCTCCGGCAGCCGGTGCCGTCGACGCATCGAAGACCTACGGCACCGGCAACGCCCTCGTCCGTGCCCTCGACGACGTCACCGTCGCATTCGCCACCGGCGAGTTCACGGCGATCATGGGCCCGTCGGGCTCGGGCAAGTCGACCCTCCTGCACTGTCTCGCAGGTCTCGACACACTCACCGAGGGCGCCACCTACATCGGCGAGACCTACCTCGCGACGCTCGACGACAAGGCTCTAACCGAGCTCCGCCGAACCCGGATCGGGTTCATCTTCCAGGCGTTCAACCTGATTCCCACGTTGACCGCCGAGGAGAACATCCGGCTTCCGTTGATGCTCGGCGGAGAGACCGGCGACGCTGCCTGGATCGACGAGGTGGTCGCCACCGTCGGTCTCGGCGACCGCCTCCAGCATCGTCCGAGCGAATTGTCGGGCGGCCAGCAGCAACGCGTCGCGGTCGCCCGAGCCCTGGCCTCGAAGCCGGCGATCATCTTCGCCGACGAGCCGACCGGCAACCTCGACTCGGCTGCGAGCGCCGAGATCCTGCAGTTCATGCGCGACGCGGTCGACCGGTACGGACAGACGATCGTGATGGTCACCCACGATCCCGGTACCGCGGCCTACGCGGACCGGGTCGTGTTCGTCGGCGACGGGAAGATCGTCGGAGAGTTGCGCGACCCGACCGCCGACTCTGTGCTCGACGAGGTGAGGCGCCTCGGCGACTGAGCCCCGGCACCTGACCCTCGGAGATTGAAATGACACGCGCAACCACACTGATCGCCCGCAAGAGCATCCGCGCACGACTTGGGCGGACGATCGCGATCGCCGTCGCGATCATGGCCGGTGTCTCATTCGTCGTCGGTTCGTTCGTGCTCGCCGACAGCCTCCGGGCAACCTTTGCCGATCTGTTCGACGAACTCGCCCAGGATGTCGACCTCGAGGTGCGCAGCGCCCAGGAGTTCGATGGCGACGCGTCGCGCGAGCCGCTCCCCGTCGACTACGCCGACACGATCCGAACCGTCGACGGTGTGGCGATCGTCGAGCCGACCGTCACGAGGTTCGCGCAGTTGCTCAACGACGAGGGCGAGGCGCCGGGTGCCAGAGGCGGACCGCCGCTCGGCGTCTCCTGGCTGGGTGCCGACGGCCTCCAGGGTGTCACCCTCAAGGACGGGACCGTCCCGCTCGGCCCCGACGAGGTCGCCATCGACAAGGCCACCGCGAGCCGCGAGAACATCGAGATCGGCGACACGGTCGAGTACGTCACCGATACCGGCACATACACCGCGATCGTCAGCGGCACGCTCGGGCTCGCCGACTCCGACGGCTTCGCCGGGGCGACGATCGTCGCCCTCGACCTCGAGACGGCGCTCGACCACTTCGGCACCGACGACAAGGTCGACGCGATCGACATCAAGCTCGTCGACGGTGCCGACCCCTCGTCGGTCCGATCGGCGATCGAAGCGGCGCTGCCCGTCGACGTCGAGGTGATCACGGGCGAGGAACTCGCCGACGACGCGGCCGAGGGCGTCAACGCGTTCGTCGACGTGTTCGGCACCGGTCTCTTGATCTTCGCCTTCATCACCGCCTTCGTCAGCGCATTCATCATCAACAACGTGTTCCAGATCACGATCGGGCAGCGACTGCGCGAGTTGGCCCTGCTGCGCGCGGTCGGTGCCTCCGGCAAGCAGATCCGCCGGATGATCACCGTCGAAGCGCTGATACTCGGCATCGTCGCCACCGTGCTCGGCGTCTTCGGCGGGGTGCTCGTCGCACGACTGCTGGTCGCAGGTTTCGGCGCGGCGGGTGCGGGGTTCCCCTCGGCGCCGACCGTATTGCTCCCGCGCACCATCGTGATGGCCGCCGTCGTCGGCGTCGGGATCACGATGCTCTCGGTGATCGTGCCCGCCCGTCGGGCGGCGAAGATTCCACCGGTCGCGGCCATGCGACCCGAACTCGGGTTCTCGGCGATGCGCTCGGGACGTCTCGTCGCCGGGGTCGTCGTCACGTCGGTCGGCGCCGCGCTGTTCCTGATCGGGTTGTTCATCAGTCCCGGCGGCACGTCCGGTCTGCTGCTGTTCGCCGGCGGCGGCGCACTATTGCTCTTCCTCGGGGTGGCCAGCGTGTCGTCCACGATCGCCCGCCCGATCACCCGTGCCATCGGTTGGCCGATCGAGAAACTGTTCAAGACGCCCGGCGCTCTCGCCCGCGAGAACGTGGCCCGCGCGCCGCGGCGGACATCGTCGAGCGCGGCAGCGTTGATGATCGGCGTGTCGCTGGTCAGCGCCGCCGCGGTGTTCGCTTCATCGGTCCGAGCGACGTTCGTCGAGACGCTCGAAGAGGCGATCGACGCCGACTACATCGTCACCGACGAGAGCTTCTTCGGGCTCTCCCCGATCGTCGCCGAGACGCTCGCCGAGGTGCCCGAACTCGACGCGGTCACACCGATTCGCGGCATCGGGGCGCTCGTCGACGGAGACGAGAAGAGCTTCGGGGCGATCGACGCGGACGCCTTCGATCAACTCGTCGACGCCGACCTCGAGGATGGCTCGATCGCCGGGTTGCAGCTCGACGAGGTGCTCGTGCACACCGACCCGGCCGGCGATCTCGACCTCGAGGTCGGCTCGACGATCGACGTGGTCTACCAGAACGGGACCGAGGCGATGCTCACCGTCGCCGGCATCTACGGCGATGCCACGTTCGGCAACTGGCTGATCGGTCTCGACACGTTCGAGTCGGTCTCGGATTCACAACCGCGTGACTTCTTCGTGATCGCCAAGCTCGCCGACGGTGTCGACGCCGACCAGGGCGATGCCGCCGTCGTGGCCGCGATGGAAGAGTTCCCCCAGGCAAACGTGCAGACCAATGCCGAGTTCCGCCAGCAGCAGGAGGATCAGATCAACCAACTGCTACTCGTGATCACGATGCTGCTCGCGTTCGCCATCGCGATCGCCGTGCTCGGCATCTCGATCACGCTCGCACTCGGGGTGTTCGAACGAACCCGCGAGATCGGGTTGCTGCGAGCCGTCGGTATGAACCGGCGACAGACGCGGCGCTCGGTGCGGTGGGAAGCGGTGATCGTGTCGACGTTCGGCGCGGTCGTGGGCATCGTGCTCGGAACGTTCCTGGGCATCGCGCTCTCGCTGGCGGTACCCGACGACTTCGTCAGCAAGCTCGCCTTCAGCCCGTTCACGATTGCGCTGATCCTCGCTGGTGCGGTCGTCGCCGGCCTCCTCGCGGCCATCTACCCTGCGCGCAAGGCGGCGAACATGGACGTGCTCGAGGCGATCGCCACCGAGTGAGCGCAGCCGAGGCCGCGCGCCTCGGTCAGCGCACGTCCGGTTTCAGGACGCGTCCCGGCGGTTCCACGGGAGATCGGAGAGGAAGCGCTGGGCCGCGGGGTGAGGGTCGATCGGCGTGTGGTCGACCGATTCGCCGTTCCGCGGGTCGAGATGTATCTGGCACCCGGGGCACCAGTACAGGATCCTGCGGTGCAGGCCGATCGGGCGCGATCGGATCGTTTCGCCACACCGGGGGCAGCGCTGGCCGTTGCGGCCGTACACCGCCCGCCCGGTGGCAGTATTCGGAGCGGTGACGCGATGCGGCGAACGCAGGTTGGCCCTGAGCAGCGATGCTGACGAGTGCACGATGGCGTTCGCGTCCGCCTCGCTCAGTGCACCCACCGGCGCGAACGGACTCATCTCGACAGCGAACAGCACCTCGCAGCGGTAGACGTTGCCGATTCCACACATCACGCGCTGGTCGAGCAGCACCTCGCCGATCCGCGCGTCCGGATCAGGGTACGAGAGCAGGAGATTCACGGCCTCACCGAGATCGACGCCTTCCGTGCAGAGATCGGGTCCCAGGCGGCCCATGCCGGGGTGACGACGCCGGTCGAGCACGCGATATGTCTCCACCGTCGGCGCACTGAAGCACACCGCCACCCAGTCGCCGACCTCGATCGCGACCCTCATCTGCCCGTGCGGGCGGCGCCACCGCTCGCCCCGCCGGTAGAGGTGCCATGCGCCTGACATCCGCATGTGCGTGTGCAGCACGAGATTGTCGTCCCACACGATCTCGATGTGCTTTCCGTGACTCTCGACGCGCTCGACGACACGACCGACCCTGGGTGCGGGTCCGATCAGCCGGGGAGCGTCGAATCGCAACATCGGCTTGCCGCCGAGCGCAGTACGGAGTGCACTCGCCGAACGGTGAATGGTGTCCCCCTCCGGCATCGGGCCCGATCGTACGCGTTCGGCGCGCGCCGATGGTGGCAACCGTGAGCAGGGGGGCCGCCCGCGACGGATTACGGCAGCTTGCCGACGTGTGCCAGTGCCAGTCGGATCAACCGGTCGTGGCCGCCGGTCATCTGCGAGCGCACCTGCTCGCCGACCGCCTCGTCCGGCGAGAACCAGGCGAGGTCGAGCGCTTCCTGGGTCGGCTCACACTCACCGTCGACCGGCACGACGTAGGCGAGGCTCACCGCGTGCTGCCGCGGGTCGTAGAAGCCCGACCGTTCGGGGTTCGGGAAGTATTCGACCACGGTGAAGGGAGTGGGATTGGCGGGGACCCGCGGGAGTGCGAGCGGGCCGAGATCCTTCTCGCAGTGGCGCATCAGCGCCTCGCGGACGCGCTCTCCGAAGAGCACGCGGCCTGTGACGACCATCCGACTGATCGAGCCGTCGGCGGCGACCCTGAGCAGCAGACCGACCTCGGTGACATTGCCCAGCGCGTCGACGCGCACCGGCACCGCGTCGACGTACACGGTCGGCACGTTCGCCCGCACGAGTTCGAGGTCCTCGGGTGAGAGCCAACCGGTCGACGTCTGCGTGCTCGAGGTGTCGTCGGTGTCCATCACCCTCCGATGATCCCACGCGGCCGACGATCGCCCAAGGATGCGTCGGACGAGCGTGCCATGATCCGTCGATGGAGGCAGATCGAGCGCGGTGGGACGAGCGCTACGCCGACCGTCCGCTCGCCGAACCGTCGGCACCGATCGCCGTCGCCGCGAGCGGTGACGTGCTCTCGCTGATCCCCTCGACCGGGAGGGCGGCGGACATCGCCTGCGGGGCGGGCGGACAGACGCTCTGGCTCGCGGCTCGGGGCCTGGTCGTCACCGCGTTCGACGTCTCGCCGGTCGCGGTCGAGATGACATTGCGGGCGGCGGAGGCGGCCGGGCTCGGCGACCGCGTGACCGCGCGGGTACATGATCTGGACGAGGGGTTCCCGGCGGACGCCACCTCGCTCGACGTGCTCGTCTGCCAACGCTTCAGGGCGCCGGCGCTCTACCCGTCCTTCGTGGACGCGCTAGCGCCGGGCGGCATCGCCGTGGTGACCGTGCTGTCGCAGGTCGAGAGTGACGGCAGACCGTTCCACGCCGCGCCTGGCGAACTGGTGAAGGCATTCAGCCGACTCGAAGTCGACGTGCTCCATCATCACGAGGGCGGCGGACAGGCCTCGATCGTCGTACGTCGACGCTGAGCCGGATCGGGCGCGCGTGCGGTTTCAGGGACCCGCGGCCACGTTGCAGAGGCGATTGACACATCTTGACGAGATAAGAGTGTCAGTTCGACTCGATGGCGCCTACTATCTGGACCCATCGGCACGGGCGACCGGTTCGTGCGGGCAGCGATGACACTCGGAGGACGATGATGAAACGACTAGCTCTGGCGGGAGTCGCCGCACTGATAGGGACCGCAGCGTTCGTCCTCCCGACGACAAACGTCCAGGCGGCCAGCTTCTCGGTCGCCTTGACCGCATTCGTCGATGCCCCGACAGACACCACCGTGACCCTCGGGACGTTCCCGACGCAGGGCTTCGCCGGTCAGACCTGCGAGGTCAATGCCAACGGCACCAACAACACGTCCGTCCACCTCCTCAACGACCTGATCGTCTCGTCGGTGAATTCGGTGACGATGCTCAACGTCGAACGGGCGCCCGGCGCGCAAACCCCCGCCGACGGCCCGATCACGCTCAACGACAACGTGACCATCAGCGTGTTCATCGGCAACCGGGACAGCGGCATCGACGGCGGCGTATGGTCGGGGGTCTTCTCCGGTGACATCGAGGTCGAATTCACCTGCACACCGACCCAGACGACCAGCACGACGCCGACCACCACCACCACCACCACCACCACGGTGCCCGAAGTGGAGATCGATCTCTGCCACTCCAACGCCGACGGCAGCTACACCCTCGAGGGCCCGCTGACAGAGGCCGAGGCGCAGCAACTCCACGGCGGCCATGCCGGCGACATCATTCCAGCCCCCGAGGGCGGCTGCCCGCCGCCGCCAGAGGTCGAGCTCTGCCACTCCAACGCCGACGGCAGCTTCTCGCTCGAGGGGCCGTTCACCCCGGCCGAGGCCGAGCAACTCCACGGCGACCATCCCAACGACATCAACCCGGCGCCAGCAGGCGGCTGCGCCGGCGTCCAGACCGTCGAGATCAACCTCTGCCACACCAACGCCGACGACACCTACTCGGTCGAGGGCCCGCTCACGCAGGCGGAGGCGCAGCGACTCCACGGGTCCCACGCGGCAGACATCATTCCCGCTCCCGAGGGCGGCTGCCCGGCGGCTGCCGAGGTCGCTGTCGGAGCGATCGGCCCAGTCTGTATCGCCGACATTCCGTTCATCTCCTACGAGATCATCACGAACTTCGGAGCGACGACCGTCGACCTGACGATCACAGACGTCAACGGAGACGTCGTCGCCGAGTATCCGAACGCCCCGCTGATCGACACGGTCATCTACCCGGGTGCGTCGGCCGATCCCGAGGACTGGCCCGGCTGGCGGTTGGCCGCCAACGGCAACTGGGAGCCGGATCCTTCCGATGCGCACCTCCGTGAGGGTCTCCTCGTCACGGCGACGATCAACCCGAGCGGGAGCGCGTTGGTCGCCTACCCGCCCGCCACCGAGGCCTGTGCCGATCCGCCGCCGCCCGGTGGAGGCTCGAGTTCGGGCACGCCCACCGGCGGTGGAGGCTCGAGTTCGGGCACGCCGACCGGCGGTGGAGGCGCGAGCTCGGGTACACCCACCGGCGGTCTGCCGGTCACCGGATCCGGTAGCACGATCGGCATCCTCCTCGCCGCACTGGCCTTGATCGCCGGTGGCTTCCTCCTGATCCGTTCGACGCGGACCGAAGACACCGCGACCGACAACCCGACCGACTGAGATGTGCGTCCTCGCACCACACGGTGCGGGGACGCGGTTCAGGCCGAATCGAGCAACGTAGGTGGTTCGCTCGACCCCGCCACGATGACCTCGCCGAGCGGCCCGGGGCTCGCGCCAGGTTCGGTCGAGTCGAGGAAGTCGAGCAACACTTCGGAGAATCGATCTGGCGCCTCGACGTGGGGAAAATGGCCGATCCCCTCGAGAATCTCGAGTCGGCTTCCCTCGATCTCGTCGTGGGCGTCGATCCCGTGCTGGACGGGGATGATCCCGTCCTGGTCGCCCCAGACGATCAGTGTCGGCACCCTGGCTGCGAGGTAGAGACGATCGCTGGCGTTGACCGTCTGGCCGCCAGGCTCGATGACGCCGCGCATCGTGCGCACGAACGCCTTTCGGTTCGGCGCTCCCGCCAGCGAGCTGTACGCCCGCCACATCTCGGCGAGGTAGGGACGACGGATGTCGCGGCGACCGAGAAAGCGGCCGAACTCGGTGGCGGGCTCGACCAGCAGCTTCGGGAAGAACACCGGCATCAGGTACTCGGCGCCTGGAAGGGTGAGGAGGCGCAGCAGCCACGACACGTCGCGACCGAGGCCGCCACTGCAGGCGAGTACGAGCCGATCGACAAGGCGCGGATGCTGGTAGGCGAGTTGCATCGCGATGCCGCCGCCGAACGAATGACCGACGATGGTGACGCTGGAGACATCGAGCACTGCAAGGAGGTCGCGCAAACCGCTGGCGAACGCGCCGAGCGAGTAGTCGCCCATCGGCTTGGCCGACTCGCCGTGGCCCAGCAGGTCGGGGGCGATGACGTCGTAGCGTTCGCCGAGCGCCGGCATGACGAGATCCCAGGTCTTGGAGCTCCCGGCGAGACCGTGGATGAGGAGGACGACCTCGTCGTGATCCTCGCCGGCGCGGCGGTAGCCGACGTCGTGACCGTGGATCGAAACGTGCCGGAGGGGGAATCTTGTGCCCACGGCTCCAGTATCGCTGCGATCGCGGAAAATCGGTGTGTCGGTCGAGACGATCTGTCATGGAGCGTAAGGTCGCCGGCACGAACCGAACCTGTTCGAACGGAGGCACGGCCATGTCGGATGAGTCGGAGTTGGATCGATCGGACCCGGCGCCCGGCTTGCGGTGGCCGGGATTCACCATCACGGGGCCACATCCGGGCGAGATCTCGCTCAGACAGATCGATCCGAAGTACTTCGTACTCGAACGGGGGATGACGATCCGCTACGACGGAGCGACAGGCCTCGAGGGCCTGGACCGTGTCGACAACGCGACGATCGAGAAGATCCGATCGCTCACCTCGGCGGAGTTGCAGACCACCGATCTGGCCTCTGTGCCCGGGCTGCTGCGCTGGTTCACGAACACCTACGGGCTCCATACCCCCGCCGCGCTGATCCACGACTGGCTGATCGGTGCGGGCAGACGTGGCAAGCCGGTGATCGACGACCGCGACGCCGACCGCTACTTCCGTCACATGCTCGACAGCGTCGGCGTGCCCTGGCTGAAGCGCTGGATCATGTGGGCCGCCGTCGCGCTCCGGACACGGTGGAAGTCGAACCTCTTCCGCAAGCTCACCGTCGTCCTCTGGGGGCTTGCCGCGACGATCGGCCTCGCCGCGCTGGTCGCCGCGATCGCGGCGCTGATCGGCGGTTTCGATCTCCCGAACGACATCGATCCCGCACTCCTGCTCGTCGCATCGCTCGCCGCGCCGTTCGTGTTCAGCGTTCTCTGGGGACGACAGTACGGAGCCGGGCTCGTGGCGTCGTTCGTCGCTCCGTGGATCCTGCCGCCGGCCGTGTTCGCGCTGCTCGGCTACCTCATCTACAGGGCCATCGAGTTGGTGATCTCGCCGCTCACGCGAGACTGATACGCGCCTCGTTCGAGCAGATCACATCGCTCCGTAGATCGACCTGTTGTCGATCGTCCGCGCCAGCTTGCCGCCCTCGGACCGCGGCAACGACCCGACCGGCTCGATCCCGACGGTGACGCCGATCCCGAGAGACGAGCGCATGGCGCCGACGATCGCGGATTGCAGGTGATCCTCGGAGACGTCCTCGGCACCATCGCGTTCGACGCGGATGTGCAGCGTGTCGAGATTTCCCTCCCGGTTGACGACCAACTGGAAGTGTGGGCTCACACCGTCGATGCCGAGCAGCGTGTGCTCGACCTGGCTCGGATACACGTTGACCCCGCGAATCACGAGCATGTCGTCGGCCCGCCCGACGACGAACGACATCCGGGCGTGCGTGCGGCCGCACGGCGACGGCGCGCGGGTGATCGAGCACAGATCGCCCGTCCAGTAGCGGAGAACCGGGAATGCCTGCTTGGTGAGGCTCGTCAGTACGAGCACCCCGACCTCGCCGTCGGGCAGTGGTTCGCCGGTCTCGGCATCGACGATCTCGGGGAGGAAATGGTCCTCCATGATGACGAGTCCATCGCGATCGGCGGTCTCGCACGAGACGCCGGGTCCGATCACCTCGGAGAGCCCGTAGATGTTGACCGCGATGATCCCGAGCGCCTCTTCGATCGCTTCACGCGTCTTGTCCGACCACGGCTCGGCGCCGAGAATGCCTACCCGGAGCGAACTCGCCGACGCCCGCTCGCCCATCCGTTCGGCGAGTGTCAGCGCATACGACGGGGTACAGCAGATCGCCTCGGGTGCGAAGTCGGCGAGCAGCGTGAGCTGGAGGTCGGTGTTGCCGCCCGACACCGGAACGATGATGATGCCGGCCGCCTCGGCCCCCATGTGCATGCCGAGCCCGCCGGTGAACAGCCCGTAGCCGTACGAGTTGTGCAGCATCCACCCCGGTTCGACGCCCGCGCCGCGCAGGCACCGGGCGGTGCACTCGGCCCAGATCCCGAGGTCTTCGGAGGTGTAGCCGACGACGGTCTGCTTGCCGGTCGTACCCGAACTCGCGTGGACCCTCGCCAGCTCTGTGCGGCCGACCGCCAGCAGCCCGAACGGGTAGTTGTCGCGGAGGTCCTGCTTGCGCAGGAATGGAAGGTTCGTAAGGTCGGCGAGCGAGCGCGGATCGTCGACGCCGACCAGCCGGTTCGCCATCAGCGGCACGTTGTCGCGGAGCCGTCGCACGGTCGAGATGAGACGTTCGAGCTGCAGCGCCTCCAATTGCGGGCGGGGCATCGTCTCGATCTCGTGCCGATGGAATCCGGGGCTGATCATTGCTCTTGGACCCTTCCGTCAGTCTTGGTGTTCGTCGATCGTGAGGGTTCGTCGATCGTGAGGGTGTGGGCTCGCATCAGCGCCACGACCTCACCGGCGGCGTCGGTGACGACGACGTCGTGCACCGTGTTTCGGCCGCGGCGGGCGATCGCGGTGCTGGTGGCCGACAGCCGTTCGCCGGAATGCGCCGGCCGCAACCACTCGATCGACGCCGTGGTCGATACGGCCGAGTGATCGCCGGCGTTGGATGCA
Source organism: uncultured Ilumatobacteraceae bacterium (assembly GCA_965371355.1). GTDB lineage: Bacteria > Actinomycetota > Acidimicrobiia > Acidimicrobiales > Ilumatobacteraceae > JASJHI01. Next base: position 11,897 of record CBDUYD010000017.1, on the reverse strand, counting down.
TATGCCATGGCGGTGTCGGCGAGCGTGAAGATGAGACCACCGTGGCACACGTCGAGCCCGTTGGTCATCTCATCGGTCACGGTCATCTCGACGGTCGCCCGGTCGACGTCGACCTCGATCACCGACATGTCGAACAGCGCGGCGACGTTGTCGGCGCTGTACATCCCGCCGGTCACCTCGTCGGCGCGGCGACTCACGAGACGGCCCAGGATGTGAGTTCGTCGTCGTTTCGTCGGTAGCTCATTCCAATTCCCGACAGAGTTCGTAGCAGATGGCTCGGCCGTCGTGCACACGGAGGTCCGTGAGGTCCATGGGGATGTCGATGCGCGGCGATGACAATCCAGGTTGCGCGCGAGGCAACCTGGGTTGTCACGGCCGCGAACGAGCGCCCGGACCGGCGCGGGCGGAGGACGTGCCACGATGACTTCACGAGGGAACGCAACTCACTTGACCACGATCACGATCGACCCCACTACCACTCGGCTCGTAGGACGGGCCCGAACCGCATGTACCGCTGGCTTTCACTGCCGATCCTCGGACTGATCGTCGCGTGCGCGGGGCCGCGCGATGCGGCCGATCCCGTTCCGACGTCCGCGCCGGAAGTGGTAGCCACGACCGTGCGGGCGCCGACCACTCCGGCACCGACCACAGCGGCACCGGCCACAGCGGAGCCGGTCATCGTCGAGACAACGGCCGCGTGCGCGCCGTCGATCGGCCTGGAGCAGCAGATCGCACTGCTCGTCTGGCCGTCGGTCTACTCATCGGATTGGGAGAGCGCGCGAAGCGTCGTCCGCGACCACGGGCTCGGCGGCGTACTGCTGATGAAACCAGCCGGGTGGGATGCGGAAACGATCACACTGCGGCTCGCAGAACTCGAGTTGGAGAGCCCGTTCGGCCTGATCGTCGCGACCGACGAGGAGGGGGGCGACGTCCAACGCCTCTCGGGTGTGGCGGATCTCGCCTCGCAATTCGACGTCTCGATCCAGATGTCGCCGGACGATGCATTCCAGCTCATCTCGCAGCACGCCGAGATCTCCAACGGGATCGGGATCGACGTCGTGTTCGCGCCGGTCGTCGATGTGCTCCCGGCCGAGGGGTCGCCGCCGCTTCGGCGATCACGGTTCTTCGCCGGCGGTCCCGAGCAGGTGGCAGAGTACGCAGCGGCCTATGTCGATGCGTGGAGGCAAGCGGGCGTGCTGCCGGTTCTCAAGCACTTCCCGGGTCACGGCGAGGCATCGGGCGACACCCACGTCGGCGACGGTGTCACCGCTGCGCTGCCCGAACTCGAGGGTCGGGATCTCGTCCCGTACCGCATGCTCAGCGGGACGGGCGCCGGGGTGATGGTCGGGCATCTGACCAGCCCGGAGCTGTCAGACGGACTCCCTGCCAGCCGGAGCGCACGAGCGATCGGCTACCTCCGCGACGAACTCGGGTACCGAGACGCTCTCGTCGTGTCGGATTCACTCGACATGGGAGCGGTCGGGGTTCCCGTACCACGGGCCGCGGTCGAATCGCTCGATGCCGGCGTGGACGTCGTGCTGTTCACCGACCCGTCGATCACGGGGAATGTGATCGAATCGATCACCGCAGCGGTCGGCGATGGAACGATCCCGACCGAGCGAATCGAGGACGCCGCGCTGAAGGTATGGCGGCTGCTCGGACACGAGGTCGACTTCTGCTGATCCGTCGACGTCAGACCGAGCGCAGTGTGGCGGCTCGGCCGTCGACGGTCTGTGCCTGGATGACGTAGAAGTCGGCCTCGCGGGCGAGTCGCTGTGCGGGATGACCGAGATCCATTCCTCTCCCCCCGACCGCCGCGAGGAGCGCCGTCGTCGACCGCCGAGCGAGGTCGATACAGGCGGCGCGGTGATCACTTCCCACGAGGACGACGTCTCGACCCGCGGACATCGCGGACAGGACCTCGTCGTCGCAGGTCCACCTCGACGCGAGCTCGTCACTGAGGCGCACCGACGCTTCGCGGGCGGGCGTGTCGCCGCCCTCACCCACGTCGCCGAGGAGGCGGATCGCGCGTTCGGCGACGCCGAGCACAGCGGGCTGGCCGATCGAGCTGGTGATGCGATCGAGCGATCGCCACTCGTCGACGCTCTCGATGTGGGCGATCCGGTGTTCCGGTACGAAGCAGCGATCGAAGCTCAGTGCAACCGTGCCGGTCGCGCCGAAGACGGGGAGCTCGAGCGCGACGGCATCGACACCCTCCGGCTCGGTCGCGGGCAGCATCGCCCACAGCAGCTCGGACCGGTCCGAGACCGCGGCGATCGAGAAGTGGTCGGCAATGCCCCACGAAGTCGTCCACGGCATGTGCCCGTCGAGCAACCAGCCCCCGTCGACGCGAGTAGCACGGACGGCAGGTGGTCCGGGTCGGCGGACATGGGCGAAGGCGACTCCCGCCAGCAGAGCACCGGTGCAGAACTTCGCCAGCAGCGCCTGCACGAGCGCGTCGTTTGTCGAGGATCGCAACGAGCGCACCACCGTGTGATGCTGCGCCCATACGAAGAACGTCGCGCCGCACCCGCCGCCGATCGCCGCCATCGTGCGGCGAGCCGCGCCGGGAGCGAGATCGAGCCCTGCGTGCGATCGGGGTCCGACGATGCCGAACAATCCCGCCTCGGCCAGCGCCTCGAGCGACTCGACCGGCAGACGACCGCTGCGGTCGACATCCTGCGCGGCCGGGAAGAGCACGGTGTCGGCCACCACGGCGGCGCGCCGCACGATGTCAGTTGCTCGACGCACCGACCGGTACTGCGTCGCGCTCGGCCCGCGATGGCTCGGCGTCGCGAACGGGTGGGCGAGCGGGCGGTGTGGGCACCGACGGGCGGGTCGGCGCGGGCGTGTCCGACTTGCCGGCGTAGCTGTCGACGTAGTCCTGTCCAGACAGCCTGCTGATCTCGAACATCACCGCGTCGGTCATCGTTCGCGCCAACCGTGGGTCGTCGGAGGAACCGAAGTCGGACGGCCACATCGGAACACCGAACCGGACGGTGCAGGTCTTGAAGGGTGTCATCATCACGGTGTCTGGCGCCTGGATGGCGACCGTGCCCTGAATGCCGACGGGAACGATCGGTGCCCCACAGCGCATCGCCAGCCGCGCCGCGCCGGTTCGACCCTTGTGCAGATTGCCGCTACGGCTCCGCGTGCCCTCGGGGTAGATCATGAACAGGCGACCGTGATCGAGCACGCTGGCCGCGGTGTCGAGCGCGGCCTTCGCCGCGTCGCCGCCCGCCCGGTCGATCGGGATCATGCCGAGCGCGGGGAAGATCGTCCTCGTCTTCCAATCGTCCATGTACTCGCCCTTGCCGACCGCCCACACCCTCCGTGGCAACGAAGCGGGCAGGAAGAGGGAGTCGCAGAACGACAGGTGGTTGGCGCAGATCAACGCGGGACCGGAGCGCGGCACGTGGTCGCTGCCCTCGATCTCGACGTTCCAGAGTCTGTGCAGCGCTCGGCTGATCGCGCCGAAGCCGTACTTGTTGACACGGTCGGATCCGGGCAGATCCGGAGCCGGCTCGAAGTTGAATTCCGGGCGCGAACTCATCCGCGGAGGCTCTTTCGGATGACCTTGCCCGTCGCCGCAACCGGCAACTGTTCGACGAAGTGGTACTCGCTCGGGCACTTGTAGCTGCTCATTCGTGCCCTCGCGAACGCGTCGAGGTCGGCCGCGGAGACATGCCCGGACACGTGGGCCTCGACCGCCTCGCCGGTGTCGACGCTGGGCGTGCCGACGACGACCGCTCCGCGCACGTCGGGATGCTCCATCAGGACCGACTCGACCTCGGCCGGGTAGACGTTGAACCCCGAAACGATGATCAGATCCTTCACCCTGTCGACAAGGAACAGGTAACCGTCATCGTCGAGCACGCCGACGTCACCGGTCCAGAACCATCCGTCGGCGGTGAGCACGCTCGCCGTCACGTCGGGGGCGTCGAGATACCCCTTGAAGATTCCTGGTCCGCGCACGACGATCTCGCCCGCGTCACCCTGTTCGACAGGAGTTCCGTCAGGATCGACGAGGGCGATCTCGACCCCCTCGGCCACCCGCCCGACCGACGTCGGCTTCACGGTGACGCCTCGGCTGTGGGTCACGATCGGTGACGTCTCGGTCAAGCCGTAGCCCTCCCCGACCTCGATGCCGAAGCGATCGCGAATCGCCTCGAACACCTTCAGCGGCAGCGCGGCAGCGCCGGATGCCGCCTGGACGACCGAGGCGAAGGTGTCATCGGGTGCGTCGGCCTCGGCCCAGCGCTTCCACATCGGTGGTGCGCCGCCGACGCGCGTGATGTGATGACGGCGGATCAGGTCGAGGCTCTCGTCGGCATCGAACCTCGACTGGAGAACACAGGTGGCGCCTGCTCGAAGCGACGCGAGGAGCACCACGTTGAGGCCGAAGATATGAGCGAACGGCAGCACCCCGAGCGTGATGTCGTCGACGGTGAACGGGTCGGCGCCGGTGCAGGTGAGCTCCTGGACCCAGGCGAGGTTGCCGTGCGAGAGCATCGCCGCCTTCGGCTCGCCCGTGACCCCGCTCGTCAGCATCAAGAACGCGAGGTCGTCGTCGCTGCGTTGCGCGATCGGCGGCGCGCCGTCTGTGGGCGAGCCGATCTCGCGCATGTCGATGAGCGGCGCGTCGATCTCGGCGGCATGGTCGAGGAGCCAACGCGTCGAGGGCCCGACGAGGACGGCGCCCGGATGGACGAGCTCGACGCGGGCGAGCATCTCTGGGAGCGGGCTGCGCGGATTGACGGGGACGGCCACTCCACCGATGCCCATCGCCCCCATCACCCCGCTCGCGAACTCGGGCTCGTTCCCGCACGCGATGAGCACCCGGTCGTCGGGGCCGAGCCCCTCCGCCGTGAGCCGCTCACGGACCGCCGCGGCGCTCGCCCGGAGCTCTGCGTAGGTGGTCGTCAGGTCATCGGCGAGCAGCGCTATCCGCTCGGGCTCGTGGTCCTCGATGATCAACGCCAGGTTCACTCGGTCTCCTCGATTCGCGGTGCCGCCAGTGTGCCACAGGTCACCCGTCCATCCCCGAGGCAGACGAAGCGTCGGACGGGTTGGGAGATCCGGGCGCCCACCCGCCAGACTCGGTTGCGTCCGCCGCGGGCGACGAACGAATCGCCAGGGAGAGAACATGGATGATGAGGGTTGGAATCATCGGTACGAGACGGCCGAGTACATCTGGCACGCCGAACCGAACCGGTTCGTCGCCGAGTACCTGGGCGACGTGACGCCCGGCGAGGCGATCGACCTCGCGGCGGGTGAGGGGCGCAACGCGGTCTGGTTGGCCGACCGGGGCTGGAAGGTCACGGCGGTCGACTTCAGCGAGGTCGGGCTCACCAAGGCGCGCCGTCTCGCCGACGACCGGGGCGTCGAGATCGAGACGATCACCGCCGATGCGACCACGTGGGAGCCGGCGTCACCGGTCGACCTCGTGGTGCTCGCCTACCTGCAGCTCCCCTCCGAGGTACAGCGATCGGTGCTCAGGCGGGTGGCCGATTGGGTTCGCCCCTCGGGAACGGTCTTCGTGATCGCCCACGATCGCAGCAACGTCGCCGACGGCCACGGTGGCCCATCGGCCGAAGACGTCTGCTACGACGTCGAGCGTACGACCGCCGCGCTCGAGGCGCTCGAGATCGACCGGGCGGAGGTCGTCGAGCGGCGCGTCGACACACCCGACGGCGAGCGCGTCGCCCTCGACACCCTCGTCATCGCCCACCGCGCCGACGGCGCATGACCTGAGCGGCCGGCGAACCGAGTTGGAGGGTCGTTCAAGAGGATGACCAAGGTGCCATCCATCCCCGAGTTCCGGGCGCAGGTTCGAGCGTTCCACGACGGTCTCACCGCGCGGCTGGCAGCGTTCGCCGAGGGCGACGAGCGGATGCGCGCCTACCGCCTCGCACTCGACGAGGCGGGCCTCTCGGGCATCACCGTTCCCGTCGCACTCGGCGGCCGGGGTCTACCCGACGAGTACGAGCGCGCCTTTCACGAGGAGAAGGGCGACCGGATCGTTCCCGAGGAGGCCGGCCTCGCGATCGGCATCGGGATGGCACTGCCGACGATCCTCGATCACGGCTCACCGGCGCTGCAGCAGCGCTTCGTTCCGCCCGGCCTGCGCGGCGAGGAGATCTGGTGCCAGCTGTACTCCGAGCCGGGTGCGGGGTCCGATCTGGCCGGGCTCACCACCCGGGCGACCGGTGACGGCGACGAGTGGGTCGTCACCGGGCAGAAGGTCTGGACCTCGGGGGCGCAGCACGCCGACCTCGGCATCCTGCTCGCCCGCACCGACTCCGAGCTGCCGAAGCACCGCGGGATCACGATGTTCGTGATCGACATGCACCAGCCCGCGGTCGAGGTCCGTCCGCTCGTCCAGATGACGGGCGTCTCGGAGTTCAACGAGGTCTTTCTCGACGAAGCCCGCGTGCCCGCCGAGTGGGTGGTCGGCGAGGTGAACGGTGGGTGGACCCTCGCCGTCGCACTGCTCGGGCACGAGCGGACCACACTCGGCGGCGCCCGGACGGCGACAGAGGGCTCCAAGGCCGGCCGCGATCCCCTCCCGTTCGACGGGCTGGTCGAGCTCGCCCGCCAGCGGGGCCTGCTCGACGATCCGCTCGTCCGACAGGAGCTCGCAGCCATCAACACCGGCGAGCGGCTCAGGTCGTGGCTCCCCCACCGCGGGCTCCATCCGTCGATCGGCAAACTGTGGCGCACGATTCAGGGTCGTCGGGCGGCGCAACTGGCGCACCTGCTCGGCGGACCGCGAGCGATGGCCTGGGAAGCGGACGACGACGAGGCCGACTACTACGCCTACCACGTGCTCAATTGCCGTGGCATGTCGCTCGGCGGAGGCACCGACGAGATCCAGCGCAACACCCTCGGCGAGCGGGTGCTCGGGCTGCCGCGCGAGCCGGGCCCCAATCGCGCTACGCCGTTCCGCGAGCTGCTCTCGAACGACGGTTGATCACGCTACGCGCGACCGCTGCTCAGGCGTCGGCCCAGTACCGGTCGCGCAGCAGACGCTTCTTGAGCTTGCCGTGGGCCTCGCGCGGCAGCCGATCGGTGACCTCGAACGCATGCGGAACCTTGAACTCGGCCAGCCGCTCGGCGACGAACGCCCGCAGATCGTCGAGATCGACCTCGCCACGTGTCGACTCGACCGGCTCGACGACCGCCATGATCTGCTGGCCCCAGTCGGGATGCGGGATGCCGAACACCGCCGCATCACCGACCGCTGGGTGCTCGACGAGGACGCCCTCGATCTCGGCCGGGTACACGTTCGATCCACGGGTGATGATCAGATCGACACGGCGGTCGGCGAGGTAGAGGTATCCCTCGTCGTCGATCCAGCCGAGGTCGCCGACGGTGAAGCGCCCGTCGGGGAGGATCATCGCCGCGGTCTTGTCGGGGTCACCGTGATACGTCGGTGCGCCGTCGACCCGCAGACAGTAGATCGTGCCGACCTCGCCGTTGGGCAGGTCGTCGCCATCGTCACCGACGATCGAGTACTCGATCGGAGCGGTCGCCCGGCCGACCGTGCCGGGATGAGCAAGCCACTCCTCGCTGCTGCACAGCGCCGGACCGGTACCCTCCGACGAGCCGTACATCTCGTAGATCACCGGCCCGAACCAGCCGATCATCGCCCGCTTGGCCCAATCGGGGCACGGCGCCGCGGTGTGCAGCACCCAGCGCAGCGATGAGACGTCGGCGGCGGCACGTACGTCGTCGTCGAGCTTCAGTAGACGGATGAACTGGGTGGGCACCATCGTGGTGGTGGTGATGTGGTGGCGGGCGATGAGGTCGAGGGTGCGCTCCGCGTCGAAACGTCGATCGACCACGACGGGTACGCCAGAGCAGAGCGCGGCCTGGAACACCGCGCCGCCGAGGGCGTGGTACAGCGGCGTCGTGATCAGCGCACGGCCGCCCGACGGCATCCGCACCAGGCGCCCCCAACCGGCGGCGAGCGAGGGCCACTCGGCCACCGTGCCGTGCCGGTCGGAGCGATCGACACCCTTCGACCGGCCGGTCGTGCCACCGGTGAAGAGCATTGGCGAGCCGGCGTCGCGCTCGGGGAGCGGGTCGTCGGGTGCGCTCGCCAGCCAGGCCTCGTACTGATCGCCGAGCGTGATCAGCCGGTCGATCCCGGCCGCCTCGGCCGCGGCCAGCGCCTGCTCACGATGTGCTTCGTCGGTGACGACGAGTTGCGCGCCGCTGTCGATCAGCAGCTCGGACAGCTCACGGGCGGTGAGGTGCCAGTTGAGCGGGACCAGCCGCGAGCCCGCGCGGGCGTTGCCGAGATACAACTCGCCCCACTCGAGCCGGTTCTCGGCGAGCACCGCGAACGCAGCGCCGTGCGAGACGCCCACCGCGTGCAGAGCCTGCGCGAGCCGACGACCGCGAATTTCCAGCTCGTCCCAGCTCAGCGACCCGCCATCGACGACGCTCAGCGCCTCGGCATCGGGATCGCTCGCCGGAAGAAGCCGAACAGGCTGGTCGATGTCGTCCCCCACGGGTTGGCAGCGTAGTGACCGGCCGGAAAACCAGCCGCTCCCGGCCTAGTACGTTGAGGCTCAGGCCGACGCGGTGGCGTAACGGCGCAGGATGCGGCGGCCGAGCGAGGTCTTGTGCACCTCGTCGGCACCGTCGTAGATGCGTGCTGCGCGCTCGTGTCGGTACCAGTACGACAGGAGCGTGTCGTCGGTGACACCCAGCGCACCGTGCACCTGGATCGCCGTGTCGACGGTGCGCAGCATCGTGTTGGCGACAGAGAACTTGATCGCCGAGATCTCGTCGCGCGCCGCCTTCGCGCCCAGTTGGTCGATCACCCAAGCGGCGTGCAGCGTCTGGAGTCGGGCGCCGCGGATCTCCGCGTCGAGCTCGGCCACCCAGTGCTGGATGATCTGACGGTCGGCGAGCGTCGAGCCGTCGCCGTCGATCACGCGCTCGTTCGCCCGCCGGCACATCATCTCGAACGCACGCGCGGCGACTCCCAGCCAACGCATGCAGTGATGGATGCGGCCAGGTCCGAGGCGATCCTGGGCGATCACGAACCCGCCGCCCTCGTCGCCCAGGAGGTTGGACTGCGGGACACGGCACGACTGATAGATCACCTCTGCGTGACTGTCGTGGCCCGACCCGGCGTGACCCATCACGCTGACGTTGCGGATCAGGTTGAACCCCGGCGTGTCCGTGGGCACGAGGATCATGCTCGCGCGACGGTGCGGCGGCGCGTCCGGGTCGGTGACCGCCATGACGATCGCGAACGCCGCTCCATCCGCCGACGACGTGAACCACTTCTGGCCGTTGATGACGTAGTCGTCGCCGTCCTCGACCGCCGTCGTCGCCAGCAGGGTCGGATTCGACCCGGCGGTCTCGGGCTCGGTCATCGAGAAGCAGCTACGAATCTCTCCCGCCACGAGCGGCCGCAGGAAACGTTCCTTCTGCTCCTCGGTGCCGTACTTGTGCAGGATCTCGATGTTGCCCGCATCGGGCGCCTGGACGCCGAACACCGTGTGGCCGAACGGTGAGCGCCCGAGCGCCTCGCTCAACAGGCCGTGATCGACCATCGAGAGTCCCAGGCCTCCGAACTCGACAGGGTGGTTCGGCGCCCACAGATCCATCTCGCGGACCATCCGCTGGGCGTCGCGCACCATGGCGTCGACCCTCGCGGGGTCACCATGGAGCATCTCCTGCTCGATCGGCTCGACCTCGCGCTCCATGAACTCACCGACCATCGCCAGGATCGTGGTCATCTTCTCGGAAATCTCGAAGTCCATCGCGCTCTCCTCGCTTGTCGGTCCGGCTCTTATCGGTCCGGTTCCCGTTCAATCATGCTCGGTCGGACCGGACGCGGCCGCGTCGAGGGGTCAGTGGGCGAGGAGATCGAGCCGTGCGCGGATGTCGGCGAACACGTCGTCCCTCGACGGCGACGCGTCGATCGACATCACGAACTCCTTGCGCTCGAAGATCTCCAGAACCGGGCGGGTCTTGTCGTAGTAGTCGGCAAGCCGACGTGCCAGCGCTTCGGAGTTGTCGTCGTCTCGGGTCACGAGCCGCCCTCCGCAGACGTCGCAGACGTCGTCCACCTCCGGTCGGTGCGCCATCAGGTTGTAGTCGAGCCCGCAGCCGGTGCAGAGCCTGCGTGCCAGCACCCGGCGGTGCACCTCGTCGTCGGACAACTCCAAGTTGATCACGGCGTCGATGTCGAAGCTCTCGAGGAAGAACTCGGCCTGCGAGGCGTTGCGCGGGAATCCGTCGACGATGAACCCGTAGTTCCAGTCGTGCTCGCGCAATCGCTGCTGCACGACCGACTCGACGAGGTTGTCGCTCACGAGTTCGCCATCATCGATCGCCCGCCGAACCAGCGCTCCGAGTTTGGTGCGGTTCTGCACGTTCCACCGGAAGATGTCACCGACACCGATGTGCACCAGATCGAAATGCTCGGCGAGCAAGGCCGACTGGGTTCCCTTGCCGCTCCCCTGGACCCCCATGATCACGTATTTGTGCACCGTCCCATCGTGACAGATCGCGCAGGGCATCCTGCAGACCGCCGGGACGACCGCCGATGCGTTGCGGGATGGATCGAGCGCGATGCTCGACGGTCCCGGCGCGCCCCACCCGGGTATCCTCGACGTGTCGTGCTGGAACGTACTGGACGGGTGCCCAACCTCGACCGATTCGTCGATGGGCGGAGGGTCGTGCCGTGAAGAGCTGGTGGCGAGCGATCATCACCTATCCGCCGACCTGGGTCGTCGCCGTGCTCCTGGGCATCATCGTCTGGATGATCGTGACCCGGCTGCAACCGCCCGGCGTGTTCGCGATCGTTCTGGTGATCCTCGCCGTCGTCGCGGCGATCTCGTGGCCGCTCACGATGTCGGCAACCGGAACACTCTCGCAGTTGCAGTTCGCGATCCCGCGGGTCGTAGAGGTCGATCCACGAGAACTCGCCGCGCTCGCCGACGAACTCGATGCGATCGACGACCCGCAACCCGCCGAGCAGCTCCGAGCACTGCAACAGAAGCGCGAGACGTTGATCAAGGTGCTCGAGCGGCGACTCGACGCAGGCGAACTCACCTACGCTCGTTACCTGGCGACCGCCCAGCAGGTCTACAGCTCGGCGCTCGACAATCTCCATGAGGTGGCCGTCGCACATCAGAGCATCAGCACGATCGACGAGGCCTACATCGACCGCCGATTGGGCGAGCTGGCAGTCGACGACAGCGACTCCGCATCGACCGACCGTGAACGCAGCTCGCTCATCCGGCGTCGCGATCTCCGGTCCGAGCAGCGCAAGCGGATCGCGCAGCTGATGGCGCAGAACGAATCGGCGCTCACCGCCCTCGACCGCACGACGACGGCGCTCGCCGAGGTACCCATCGGCAAGCGACCCGACGACGCCGACGCGGCGATGGCCGCGCTCGAGGAGCTCGCCGACAGAGCGGGTAGATATGCAGACTGATCAGCGATCCGAGTACCGGGCACGAACGATGCCCCGACGAAAGGAACCCCGCCCATGACCGACGCAACCGAGAAGTCCGAGTCGAATCTTCCCGCGCTCGGTCTCGACCTCAGCGTCGAGGAAACCAAGGCCGAGCTGGCACTCCCGGAGCCGAGCCCCGATGACGAGCTGCGCTCGCGCGCGATGGTTCAGGTCGACCAGTTACTGGCGGTCGACCCCTCCGACGAGGAATCGAGGAACGCTGCGCGAGCCGCCGTCGACTCGATGGGTCGCGATCTCCAGCAGCGTTCGGCCACCCGCAGCCGCATGCTGCAAGCGCCGCTGCGCGACATCTCACACGCCAGCGACGATGGCGGCCCGGTCGCCAAGTCGCTGGCCGACCTGCGTATCGAGGTCGAGAAGCTCGACCCGGCGGGTATCGACATGGAGG
>CBDUYD010000016.1:0-29651 GCA_965371355.1 uncultured Ilumatobacteraceae bacterium | reverse complement strand
GCGGCGACGACCGTCACCGCCGAACGGTCGGCGATCCGCAACGGCTCGGTCGAATGGTCGCCGCGCGTGCACGCGAGCGCGAGTGCGGCGAAGTCGGTGTCGAGCAGCGGGAGCACGGTCTGGGCCTCGGGATCGCCGAGGCGCACGTTGTACTCGATCAGTCGGGGTCCGTCGCGCGTGATCATCAGCCCGGCGAAGATGACACCGACGTAGGGCGTGCCAGCCCCGGCGAAGTGGTCGAGCACCGGCTGCACGAAGGTCTCGAGCAGCCGTTCCGGCGAGAGGGGGACGGGTGCCGGTGCGTACGCGCCCATCCCGCCGGTGTTCGGCCCGGTGTCGCCCTCACCGATCCGTTTGTGATCCTGCGCCAGCGGGAGAGCGACAGCGCTCGATCCGTCGCACAGCGCGAGCAGCGAGCACTCGGGCCCGCGCAACCGCTCCTCGAGCACGAACGGTTGCGACGACGCGGCGGCACGGATCGCGTCGGTGGTCTCGGCCTGCGACTCGGGAACGGTTACGCCTTTGCCGGCGGCGAGCCCGTCGAGTTTGACGACGACCGGCCTGTCGAGCTCGCGCCACCAGGCGAGCGCGGCGTCGGCGTCGGTGAAGCGTCCGAAGGCAGGGCCGGGGATCCCCAGCGATGACGCCAGCTCACGGGCGTAGCCCTTCGACGCCTCGAGTCGGGCGAGCGCGCTCGTCGGGCCGAAACACGCCAGTCCTCGCTCGGCACATGCATCGGCGACGCCGTCGACGAGGGCCATCTCGGGCCCGGGGATCACGAGGTCGGTATCGGTGCTGTCGGCGTCGCCGAGACCTGGCGACAGCCGCGCGTCGTGACCGTGACGGCGGCACGCCCAGGCGATCGCCTGTTCGCGGCCCCCGCCTCCGATGACGAGGACGCGCATCAGGCGAGGACGCCCTCGAACGAGAGCTTGGCCTGCGCCTCGGTGACGGGGATCGGGTAAGAGCCGGTGAAGCAGGCGTTGCAGTAGCCCTCGCCCGTGGCGTCGGGGTCGGCCTTGACCGCTCGCATCATCCCGTCGAGCGAGAGGAAGGCGAGGCTGTCGGCGCCGATGTGATCGCGCATCTCGCCGATGTCGAGGCGCGCCGCCATCAGATCGCCGTCGTGTCCCATGTCGACGCCGAAGTGGCAGGCGTGGGTGATCGGCGGGCAGGTGATCCTCACGTGTACCTCGGCGGCTCCGGCGTCACGGATCAGTCGCACGAGCGGACCGGCGGTGGTACCCCGCACGAGCGAGTCGTCGATCATCACGACGCGCTTGCCCGCGAGGTTCTCGGCGAGCGCGTTGAACTTCAGCGCCACGCCGCGGTCGCGGATGTTCTGGGTCGGCTCGATGAAGGTCCGGCCGATGTAACGGTTCTTGATCAGTCCGTCGTTGAAGGGCAGTCCGCTCGCCGACGCGTATCCGATGGCGGCGGGGATCGACGAGTCGGGCACGGGGATCACGACGTCGGCGTCGGCCGGCGCCTCGCCGGCGAGCTCGACGCCCAGCCGCTGTCGCACGTGGTGCACGTTGTTGCCCGCCCACGCCGAGTCGGGCCGCGAGAAGTAGACGAACTCGAACGTGCAGCGCGCCGACGCCGCCTGTGGTGCGAGCACCTGTGTCCGCTCGAGCTCGGTGCCGCGCAGCGACACCATCTCACCGGGCCCCACCTCGTCGATCTCCATGCACCCGAGCGTCGAGAGGGCGCATGTCTCGCTGGCGACGGCGTGGCCGCCACCGGGGAGTCGGCCGACCGAGAGGGGCCGGAATCCCCACGGATCGCGGACCGCGATCACGCGGTCGGTGGCGAGGATCACGAGCGAGAACGCTCCCTTCCATGCCGGCAGCGTGCGCTCGAGACGTTCCTCCCAGCATTGACCGCCCGCCGCGGCGAGCATGAGGGTCATCACCTCGGAGTCGCTGGTGGCGGTCAGCCCGAAGCCGCGGCTGAGCAGCTCGTCACGCAGGGCGGGAGCGTTGACGAGGTTGCCGTTGTGGGCGAGGGCGAGCGGGCCGTGCATCGTCTCGACCATGAACGGCTGGATGTTGCGCTCGGCGGACGAGCCGGTGGTGGAGTACCGCGTGTGGCCGATCGCGTGATAGCCGGTGAGCGGTGCGAGTGCCTCGGGGGTGAAGACGTTGGCGACGAGCCCCGGCTCCTTGTGTACCCGGGCGCGCTTGCCGTCGCTCACCGCGATGCCGGCCGCCTCCTGCCCGCGGTGCTGGAGAGCGAACAGGCCGAAGAACGTCAGCTCGGCGACCCCTTCGCCGTGCGGTGTGGAGATGCCGAGCACGCCGCACTCGTCTCTGGGTTTGTCGTTCGCGGGGCTGTCATCGATGATGCTCAAGTTCCGTCCCATCGTCAGGAGATCTCCAATCCGGCCACCGCGCCGAGGATACGCGGGCCCGCTGGATAGGTGGCGGGTACGAACGCCCGGCCGGTCAGACGTTCGAAAGCGTCGATGTAACGGCGGCTCGTCGCCTCCCAGACATCGGCACCGAGCGTCGGGACGGCACCGTCGCCCGAGTAGCCCGCGGCGGCGAGTGCCCGCCGCACCACCTCCTTGTCGAGGCTCTCCGGTTCGTCACCGTTCGCGATGCGGACATCGTACGACTCGGCGACCCACCAGCGGGATGAATCCGGTGTATGGACCTCGTCGATCAGGAGCAATTCGCCGTCGGCGGTGAGCCCGAACTCGTACTTGGTGTCCGCGAGGATCAGACCGGCATCGGCACCGACGCTCGTGCCGAACTCGAACAGTGCGAGCGCCGCGGCGACGACGCGATCCCAGACCTCGGTGTCGACGAGGTTGCGGTCGACGACCTCGTCACACGAGAGGGGGACGTCGTGCTGTCGAGCCTCGCCCTTGGTGGTCGGAGTGACGATCGGTGCGTCGAGGCGGTCGTTCTTCTCGAGGCCGTCGGGGAGCCTGTGTCCGTACAGCGTGCGCTCGCCCGTGGCGTATCGCGTCCAGAGCGCGGTGTCGGTGACACCGGTGATGTAGCCACGGACGATCACCTCGACCGGGAGGGGAGTCGCGCTGCGGGCGATGAGAACGTTCGGATCGGGGATGGAGATCAGATGGTTGGCAACGATGTCGGCGGTCTGTTCGAACCACCACGCGGAGAGCTGGTTGAGCACCTGCCCCTTGTACGGGACCGACGCGATGATCTGATCGAAGGCCGACAGCCGGTCGGTCGTGACGAACAGCCGGTTGCCGTCGGGCAGTTCGTACGACACCCGGACCTTGCCGACGCGCCGGTCGCCGAGCGGCAGAACGATGTCGTCGAGCGTCATTCGGGTACCTCCACTGAAGTGCTCCTGGCCACTCAGATGCTCCTGGCGTGTCGGACGCCGTTCTCGAACAGCCTGAGACCGAGATGCTGGTCACCCCCGCCGCCGCGGGCGTGACGAGGATGCTGGCGCACGACGATGTGGTTTTCTGGATGTGGCATCAGACCGAGGACGACGCCACTCGGATCGCTGACGCCGGCGATGTCGGCCACCGAGCCGTTGGGGTTCGTGCTGCGATAGCGCAGTGCAACCTGGCCGGCCTCGGCGAGCGACTCCGGATCGGGGTGCACGTATCGACCCTCGCCGTGGGCGATCGGACAGTGGATCGGGTCGTCGATCCCCTTCGTCCAGATGCACGGGCTCCGTTCGGGTTCGAGCACCACCCATCGGCAGTCGAAGCGACCGCTCGCGTTGTGTCCGAGGGCTCCCGGGAGGAGGCGCGTACGCGTCAGGACCTGGAACCCGTTGCAGATGCCGATCAAGGGTCGCCCGTCGGCGACGAACTCGCGGAGACGGTCGCCGAGTCCGACGGTGAGGTCGAGAGCCAGCATCCGACCGGCACCGAGCGCGTCGGCGTAGCTGAAGCCACCCGCCACGACGGCGAGTTGGGCGTCGTCGAGCAGCCGGGGTCGCTCGATCAGTTCGTCGGCGAGTGCGATCTGCGCGTCGGCGCCGGCGAACTCGAGCGCCTGGCGCACGTCGAGGTCGCGGTTGGTGCCCGGTCCGGCGATGATGACCGCTTTGATCGCCTTCACGCATCGTTCCCGTCGCGAGGATCCTCGCCGGAGAAGGCGTCGGCGAGCGCGGAGACCGCGATCGGTTCGAGACCCGGCAGCGAGAGCGACCCGGAGTCGTCGACCGTGCCGAGGCGCACGATCTGATCGCCCATCAGGGTCGTGAACGCCGCAGCGTTGCGCGGATCGAGTTCGACGACGAGGCGACCAACCGACTCGCTGAAGAGCGCGGTGGCGAGATCGTCGTGCGGGAGGTGATCGATCGTCGCTCCGACGCGCCCGCCGATGCACATCTCGGCGAGTGTGACGGCGAGCCCGCCCTCGCTCACGTCGTGACACGAGGCGACGAGGTCGGCGCGCATCGCCGAATGCAGCCGCCGGTAGCGATCCGGCGCGTCCGGATCGGGACCGGGGACGACGCCGAGCTTGTCACGGTCGTCCGGTTGGCCGAGTAGGAGATCGAGGTGTGATCCGGCGAACTCGGGGTCGGTGTTGCCGAGCAGCGCGAGCACGTTGCCGGGCGCGGCGAGATCGGGCGTGACACAGCGATCGGGGTCGGGGACGTGCGCGACGGCGGTGATGACGAGCGTCGGCGGCACGGCGTGCCGTTCGCCGTCGGCGCCGAGGTACTCGTTGTTGAGCGAGTCCTTGCCGGACACGAACGGCGCGGCGTGCATCATGGCGGCACCACAGCACCCCTCGACCGCGGCGACGAGCGCGCCGAGGGTCGACTCACGTCGCGGATCACCCCACGAGAAGTTGTCGAGGAGCGCGACGAGGTCGGGGTCGGCACCGACCGCGACGACGTTGCGGATCGCCTCGTCGACCACGGCGTAGGCCATCGCTTCGGGATCGTGCAGTCCGTACCAGGGGTTTACCCCGATCCCGATCGCGATCCCATGGTCGGCGGTCGGCTCGGCGAGCACGACCCCGTCGGCGGGCGCGTCGCCGGCTGCTCCGACGAGGGGTCGTACGAGTGTGGCGCCGAGGATCTCGTGGTCGTACCGGCGGATCGTGGTCGCCTTCGAGGCGATGTTGGGGTGGGCGAGCAGCGCGAGGAGTGTGGCCGACGGGTCGTCGACCTTGCGCGAGTTGTGGTCGCCCCTCGGCGGCGTCGGTCGGACGGCGTGCATCATGCGCTGCGGCCGACCATCGTGGAGGAACCCGATGTCGAGGTCGGCGACGCTCTGCCCGCCCGCGGTGACGACCAGTCGGCCATCGCCGGTGAAACGCCCGATGTCGGTGAGTTCGACGCCCACACGATCGCAGCGCCGGGCGAGCGCGGCGACATTGCGCGGTGCCACGGCGACCACCATCCGCTCCTGTGCCTCCGAGAGCCACACCTCCCACGGTTCGAGCCCCGGGTACTTGCGCGGGACGAGATCGAGGTCGACCTCCGCCCCGATCGCCTCGGCCATCTCACCGACCGCCGACGAGAGCCCGCCAGCGCCGCAATCGGTGATCGCAGAGTAGAGATCCTCGGCGCCGACGAGAGCGTCGATGAGGAGCTTCTCGACGATCGGATCGCCGATCTGGACGCTCGCGCCGGCGACCTCGCCGGTCGTCGCGTCCATCGTCGCCGACGAGAAGGTGGCGCCTCGGATCCCATCTCGGCCGGTCGCGCCGCCGAGCAGCACGACACGATCACCCTTCTGCGGGCCGACGTGTCGAGCACCGAGCGGCGCGGTTCCCACACATCCGGCGAACACGAGCGGGTTCGTGGTGTACGCGTCGTCGTAGAGGATCGCCCCCGCCACGGTCGGCAGTCCGATCTTGTTGCCGTAGTCGGCAACGCCCTCGATCACTCCCTCACGGATCCGGCGGGGGTGGAGGGATCCCTCGGGCAGTTCGTCGAGCGGTAGGTCGGGCGAACCGAAGCAGAGGACGTCGGTGATCGCGATCGGGCGGTGGGCCGCACCGAGCACGTCGCGAATCACTCCGCCGACACCCGTGTTCGCGCCGCCGAACGGCTCGACCGCCGAGGGATGGTTGTGGGTCTCGGCCTTCAGAGCGATCGTGGCATGCTTCGAGAACTGCACGATCCCGGCGTTGCCGTCGAATGCCGATGTGACGAACGGCGCATCGATCGACTCGGTGCACCGCCTGAGCTGCTGGAGCAGCGGTTCGACGGTCGTGTCACCATCGCGATCACCATCACCGGCACTCACATCGATCACGGCGCGGAACGTCTTGTGGGCGCAGTGCTCGCTCCAGGTCTGGGCGATCGTCTCGATCTCGACATCGGTGGCGTCGCGGCCGAGCGCGGCGTAGTGGTCGCGCAGGACGACGAGTTCCTCGGGATCCAGAGAGAGGGAGCGCTCACGGTTCAGGCGGTCGAGCCCGTCGTCGTCGAGCGAGGCCACGTCGATGCGGGTAGCCGGATGGGCGCGGGCATCGCGATCGGGGAGCTGCGGCTCGATCGTCCCCTCGACCCACTGCTGGACGATCGGGTTGGCGACGATCCTGGCGATCACGTCGTCGGCCAGCGCCGGATCGCAGAGCTCAGGGAACTCGACGCGCAGCCCGGACGCGGCCGCCGAGACCGGCAGATGGAGTCGGTCGGCGGTGTGTTTCACGGCCACGGCGATCCCATCGGTGACCCCCGGCTTGTAGGTGATCTCGATGCCGGGCCCGCTCGGCGGGTACCACGATCCGCGCTGGAGGAGCGGGTCGACGAGTACGGCGTGCAGCTCGTGCAGTTGGTCGGTCGTCAGCTCGCCGTCGAGGTAGACGATGTCGGCGATCCGGAGTTCGCCGACAATGGGGAGACCGAGGTGTCGAGCGCTGCGCTCGATGGCCGCCGCCCGTGGATCGGGGTCGATTGATCTGATCGTCAGGCGATGCCGGGCGGCCACCGCGCAACCATAGAGATCGCGCGGTCGCGCGTCTGAACCGTTGTACGAAATATCTTGGTGGTGATGAGCGACACCGACCCCGCAGCCACCGAGCCGGACACGCGGCTGATCCTGATCCGTCACGGCGAGTCGCAGGTCTCCGTCGACCGGCGGATCGGCGGTCATCGAACGTGTTCCGGCTTGTCCGATCTGGGTCGTCTGCAGGCGGAACGACTCCGCGATCGCCTGGCCGCCGATGCCGATCTCGAACCCGACCTGCTGATCGCCAGCAACATCGCCCGTGCCGACGAGACCGCCCGGATCATCGCGCCCGCACTCGGCGGGCTGGACGTGGTCGTCGATGCGGGCTTCGGCGAGCACGACCCCGGCCCCGAGCTCGACGGCACGTCGTACGAGGAGTACACCGAACGGTTCGGCATGCCGGACTGGGACGGCGATCCGCACTTCGAGGTGTTCATCGGCGGCGAGACCACCGCCGAGTTCCAACTGCGTGTCGGGTCGGCGATCTCGCGCGTGATCCGCGAACGCCGCGGATCCTCGATCGTGATCTCCTGTCACGCCGGCGTCATCGACGCGGCGTTCCGTCGCTTCGTGAACGCGCCGCCGACCGGTTCGTTCGTCCTGCACACGCTGAACACCTCGATCACCGAGTTCAGCCGCCCTTCGACGGGCAACACCCGACTCGTGCGCTACAACGACGCCAGCCACCTGGCCGGCCTCCCGAACGCGACGCCGCGCACGGGGAGTTGAGTCCGACCGTGGCCGAGCAGTGGGTGGTCGTCGGGGCCGGATCGGGCGGTTGTGTCGCAGCAGCGCGGCTCTCGGAGGATCCCGATCGGAGTGTCACCCTCCTCGAGGCGGGGCCCCCAGCATCGCCCGACGATCTCCAGGTTGCCGGACGAACATTCCCCGATCTACGTGCGATGCGCTCACCCGGACATGTTCCAGACCACTACGCCGCTGGTCGGGGGATCGGCGGTTCGAGCGCCGTGAACGCGATGTTGGCGCTGCGCGGTGATCCGGAGCAGTACACCGCATGGGGCTGGACCGACGTGGACGACGCCTGGGACCGCGTGGCGATCCCCGTCGAGCTGCCGTCCTACGACGAGATCGGCGTCATCGACCGAGCGCTGCTCGCCTCTGCACCCGATGCTCGCCGTGTTCCCTTGACGAGGCGCGACGGCACACGGGTGACCTCCGCAGACGCCTATCTCACGCCCAACGCCGGCCGCGCGAACCTGACCGTTCGGTCGGACTCGTCCGTCGAGCGGATCCTGCTCGACGGACGCCGAGTCACCGGGGTCGCGCTGGCGGACGGGAGCGAGATCCCCGCCGATCGGGTCGTCGTCGCCGCCGGGGCGATGCACACTCCGGCCTTGCTGCTCCGCTCGCGCATCACCACTCCCGGCATCGGCCGAGGCCTCCAGGACCACGCATCGGTCTCGATCACGCTCGAGTTGCGAAATGCTCCGGTCGGGCGCGACGGGCTGCTCGCCTCCACGGTGCTCGAGCGCGGCGACCTGCAGGTTCTCTCGATCAACCACACGGCCGACGGCGACCATGCCGCGCTGGCGGCCGCCCTCATGCGGCCCGTCGGCCGTTCGGGGCGGGTCACGCTCGAGCCGGGCGAACCAGCCGGTGAACCACTCGTCGAACTCGATCTGTTCGGGGACCGGCACGACCTGCGGCGGCTCCGCTCGGGCGTGCGCCTGCTGCTCGAACTCCTCGAGCGCGCCCCGTTCAGGGAGATCGTCGCCGATGCCTACATCGATGAGTTCGGCACCCGCACGGCCTCGCTCACCGACGACGCGTCGATCGATCGCTGGATGCCGTCGGCGCCCTGGGTGTACGCGCACGCGACGAGCACCTGTGCGATCGGAACCGTGCTCGACGAGGTCGGTGCCGTACTCGGGTACGGCGGTCTCTATGTGTGTGACGCGTCGGCCTTCCCGTCGGTGCCCGTGACCAACCCGCATCTGCCGACGACGATGCTGGCCGAGCGCCTCGCGTCTCGGTGGTGAGTATCAGATGAGCGTGAGCAATTCGTCCATGCTCTCGTGGAGCATCTCGGTGATGTCCCACACGTCGGGCACGAGGTCACGGTCGACGATGATCCCGAAGTCGAGGTTGCCGTTGTAGCTCTGAACGGTGATATTCATGCCCTGGCTGTCGGCGAGCGCGGAGACCGGGTAGAAGTGCTTCAGCTCGGCGCCACTCGAATAGAGCGGCATCGGGGGACCCGGCACGTTCGAGATGATGATGTTGAACGGCGGCGCTGCGCGGTCGGCGAGCTTCAGTCGCGAAACCATCCGCATCGCCCGTGCCGCGATCGCCGGTGGGGCGAATTGAGTGAAGTCCTGGAGCGCTTCGGCGGGGATCGCCTTGAAGTCCTCCTTCGCCCTGGTCATGCTCTGCTGGACCCTCGCGAGCCGTTCGCGCGGATCGTCCTCGTTCGTCGCCAGGTCGGCGAGCAGCGCCGACACCTTGTTCTCGTAGACGTCATCGTTCGACGCGTCGCGCTGGTCGTCGGAGCGCACGCTCACCGGCACCATCGCGATGAGCGGCTCGTCGGGGAGCTGGTCGTGTTTGATCAGATACCGCCGCAGCGCACCCGAGCACATGGCCATCACCACGTCGTTGAACGTGCAGCCGACCGCTCTGCGCACCCGCTTGGCGTCGTCGAGGGGGATCGACGTGTAGGCGAACCGGCGGTGCGGACCGATCGAGACATTCCACGGTGTCCGCGGCGCGCGGGTCGGCGGTAGCGCGGGTGGGAGGTCGTCGTGTTCGCCGGCGGTCTCCTCGAGTCGACGGCGCACCATCTTTCCCATCGGTCCCGGTATCGGGCGCGCGATCATGTCGGCGAGGACGCGCATGCCGCCGTTGCCCGACGCTCGGGCGAGTTCGCGGCTCGCACGGGCGGAGAGTCGGACAAATTTTTCCGGTCGTCGCAGGTACTCGATAGCGGTGAGGCGGAGCAGTTCCTCGTCGGAGGGGATCGGGTCGGGCGTCCAAGATCGGGGCTCGCCGGTGGGCCGCGCACTCGGATCGGTGTCGAGCATCGCCGCGAGCATCAACGCACCGGCTGCGCCGTCGATGGCCGCATGGTGCACCTTCGTGAGATGCGCGATCAGCCGTCCGTCGTCGACGCCCTCGATGACGTAGAGCTCCCACAGAGGCTTGCGGCGATCGAGTGGCCGGGCGTGGATCCGGCTGACGACCTCGGCGAGCTGCTCGGGGGTGCCGGGCGCCGGGACCGCGTGGTGGCGGACGTGGAAGTCGATATCGAAGTCGGGATCCTCGATCCAGTACGGCAGGTCGAGTCCGAGCGGCACCTCGACGAGCCGTCTGCGAAAGGGCGCCAGCAGGTCGATCCGCTCGAGGATGGTCTGCTTGGTGACCTCGACACCGGCTCCACCGGGTGAGCCGGATGGATCGTAGATGTTCATCGACGACACGTGTCCGAACGTGGAGGAGGTCTCCATGTTCAAGAAGCTGACGTCTGCACCGCTGAGTTGCCTCATGGTGCCGATCGTAACGCTCGCCCCGGCACCCGGACAGGGCGTGCGAGTATGGGTCGATGGCACCGACGAACGACTACTCGCTCGGTCTGCACGAGATCGGCAACGACTGCTACGCCTACCTGCAACCCGACGGCGGCTGGGGTTGGAGCAACGCCGGTCTGATCGTCGGCGACGGCCGTTCGCTGCTGGTCGACACGTTGTTCGACCTCGACATCACGTCGCGGATGCTCGACTCGATGTCGGCATGTACGTCGGGGGCTCCCGTCGGCAGCGTCGTCAACACGCACGCCAACGGCGATCACTGCTACGGCAATGGTGAGGTGACCCGCCGGTTCTCCGACGTCGAGATCATCGCTTCGACGGCGTGTGCCGAGGAGATGGGAGAGGTTCCACCGGCGATGCTCGCCGCGCTCAACGAGGCGCCGGGCGAGGTCGGTGAGTTGTTCCGCAGCTTCTTCGGCGACTTCAACTTCGAGGGGATCGAGGTCGAGATGCCGACGCGCACGTTCGATGGTCGTACCGAACTCGACGTTGCCGGTCGAACGGTCGAGTTGATCGAGGTCGGGCCGGCCCACACGCGGGGCGACACGCTCGTTCACGTGCCCGATGCCCGTACGGTCTACACCGGCGACATCTTGTTCATCGGTGGGACGCCGATCGTCTGGGCAGGGCCGCTGTCCAACTGGGTGGCAGCGTGCGATCTGATGCTCGAGATGGATGTCGAGATGGTGGTGCCGGGCCACGGTGCGCTCACCGACAAGAGCGGGATCTCGGCTGTCCGCGACTATCTCGCCTTCGTCGATGCCGAGGCCGGCGGGCGCTACGAGGCCGGCATCGATGCCTTCGACGCGGCGCACGAGATCGCCCGGCTGATCGGAGCAGACGACCGGTTCGCGAGCTGGGGCGAGTTCGGCAGGATCGCGGTGAATGTCGAGACCGTGTACCGAGCGCTCGACCCCTCGCACGAGACCCCCGACGTGGTCGAGCAGTTCCGACGGATGGCGGCGCTAGAGGCTCACTGATCCAGCGGTCGGGGCGGGGGCCTTGGGGGCTCGGTCTGCCTCGTCGGCCCGCTCGTCCTTCAACGATGCGGCTCGCCGCGTTCCGATCGAGCGTCGGACCGCGAGCACCCACCCGACGACTACGAGGATCGAGAAGATGAACCACTGGAACGCGTACGACAGGTGGTTGCCCTCGCCCAGTTCGGGTGCCGGCAGCGCCGCCGGGCCGGTCGGTTCGACCGCCGGTTCGCTCTCGATCAGATCGATGTAGACGGGGGCGAGATCGCCGCTGAACTGGGGCGCCAGTTCGTCGATCTCGATGCGGCGCACCTCGGTGATCACCCCGTCCTGGGAATCGGTGAGCTGGCCGCGCTGGCGCGACTGATCGAGCCGGACCCGGCCGAGCACGATGGTCTCGATCGACGGTGGCTCGGGAATCTCAGCCCCGAGACGGACGAACCCGCGGTTGACGAGCACGGTCGAGCCGTCGTCGGAGGCGAGTGCCGTGAGCACGTTGTCACCCGCCACCCCGCGCTGCGTGCGGTTGAAGACAAGGACCTGCGCCGGGACCCACGAACCCGAGACGGTGACCTGCCGCCACTCGTTCTCGTCGGGGTCGAAGCCGGGCTCGGCGAGCAGGTCGGCGAGCGGCACCGGCGGTTGCTCGCTGCGCTCGGACACCGCCCGGTTGAAGTCCTTGCGCTCGTCGAGCCGACTGAGCTGCCAGAACCCGAGGTTGATCATCAGAACGACCGCCGCGATGACCAGCAGGTGGAATGCGATCCACGCGGGCCGGACGAGAAAGCGGTACATCTCCGCAGAGACGGTACCCCCGGACACCGGCTACCGTGCCGTGCGATGAAGCCCGAGGAGCTGAGCGCGCAATGGTTGTCGGGCGTGCTCGATGCCGACGTCGAATCGATCGCTCACGCACCGATCGGCGACGGATTGGTCGGGCTCAATCTGCGCGTCGAGATCAGCGGCTCGACCGACGCCCCGTCCTCGGTCGTGATCAAGATGCCGTCGCTCGATCCGACGAGTCGCGATCTGGGTATCGGGCTGCGGAACTACGAGCGCGAGGTCAAGTTCTACGAGCAGGTTGCGGCGACCGTCGAGATCCGGGTGCCGCACTGCTTCCACAGCGAGTGGCACGAGGCGACCGGCGAGTTCGTGCTCGTGCTCGAAGACATGGCGCCGGCCGTGCAGGGCGATCAGATCGCCGGCACCGACATCGGCCGCGCTCGCGACGCGGTCGAGGAACTCGCCCGCCTCCACGGCCCGCGCTGGAACGACGAGACACTCTCGGCGATCGAGTGGCTCGCGAGACGCGTCTCCGACGACGACGGCGCAGACCTGCAGGCGATGTACCTCGCGGTGTTCCCCGGGTTCGCCGCTACCTACCGGCAGCACCTCTCGACCGAGGCCTTCGAACTCGCCGAGGCTTTCGGTCAGCGGGTCGACGACTGGATGCTCGGCAGGGGCGGGCCCGACGCGGTCACGCACGGCGACTACCGGCTCGACAACCTCTTGTTCGCGACGCCCGTCGGGGGCCCTCCGGTCACGGCTGTCGACTGGCAGACGCCGGGCCAGGGGCCTCCTGTCGCCGACCTCTCGTACTTCTGTGGTGCCGGTCTGCTGCCCGACGATCGGCGCGCGCACGAACGATCACTCGTCGACCTGTACGGCGCCTGCGTGTCGGAGTTCGGCGTCGAGGTCGACGGCGCGTGGGTGTGGGAGCAGTACCGGTATCTGGCGTTCGCCGGTGTGATCATGGCGGTCGTGGCATCGCAGATCGTCGGTGGGAGCGAGCGCAGCGAGGCGATGTTCACCTCGATGGCGAGCCGCCATCTGCAACACGCCCTCGACCTCGACTCGCTATCGCTGATCTGATCGCCGGGTACGTTTGAGCGCCGTGAGCGACCCGCGCGATCCCGACGCCGCCGAATGGGGTTCGTTCGACGCCCTCGACAAGATCGAATGGATGATCGAGTCGACCGGGTGGGCACTCGAGGCGGTCGGCGCCCGCCCCGAGGCCGAGCCGCCGGATCCGGCGTACGCCTACTCGATCGGGCTCCCCGCCGCCGTCGACTTCCCCGAGGTGGCGGTGTTCGGACTGACACCGGTCGCCTCCAAGGGTCTCGTCAGCCTCGTCGCCGACGCCCGACGAGGAGGGACCGAGATCCCGCTCGGCGTCGAGTTGGTCGGGCTGCTCGAGAACGAACTGCGATGCATATTCGCGCCGATCGATCTCGACACCTGGGGGCCGCTGTTCGACACCGCGACGTCGTGGTACCGCGGCGCCGCATTCGAGATGGTGCAGATGCTGTTCCCCGACCGCAACGGTTGGATGCCTTACGAGTCGGGCTACGACGAACGCCTCCAGATCGCCCACCCCGTCATCGGAACCCTCTGACGGTCATTCCCCGAAAAATGTACGCATCGTCGCGCCCAGCGCGACGAATCCTCCACAGAATGGGGGAGTGAGCACTTGATACCCTCGGGTCCGCTCCGCCATGACGAGCCAACCTCCTCTCCCGGTTACCGGCGCGTGGCGCCCTGACGATGGCCCCGGCCATCGCCAGTTCTTCACGTTCGCCACCGACCGCCGATTCGCGCTCGACAGCGGTGCCGCGCTCTGCGATGTCGTGGTCGCCTACGAGACCTGGGGTCGACTCGACGCCGATGCATCGAATGCCGTCCTGCTGTGCCACGCCTGGACCGGCGACAGCCACGCCGCGGGGCACGCGGGCAAGGGGCATGTCACTCCCGGCTGGTGGGACGACACGGTGGGGCCCGGCAAGGCGATCGACACCGACAAGTACTTCGTCGTCTGCGCCAACGTGCTCGGCGGATGCCAGGGGTCGACCGGTCCGGCCTCCCCGCATCCCGGCGACGGCAAGCCGTACGGGTCGCGCTTTCCGGTCGTCACGATCCGCGACATGGTGAGGGCGCAGGCCAGGTTGATGGGCCACCTCGGGGTAACCGCGTGGCTCGCCGTCATCGGAGGGTCGATGGGTGGCATGCAGGCGCTGGAGTGGGCGGTGATGTATCCCCGCCGCGTCCGGTCGCTCGTCGCCGTCGCCACATGCATGCAGGCGACAGCGCAGCAGATCGCGTGGGGCGCGATCGGGCGTCGTGCGGTCCGGCTCGACCCGCGTTGGCGCGGTGGCGACTACTACGACGCCGAGCCCGGCGAAGGTCCGGCCGAGGGGCTCGAGATCGCGAGGATGGTCGCCCAGGTCACGTTCCGCAGCGACAATGTGTTCACCGACCGCTTCGGGCGCGAGCTGGCCGACCGGGCAGGGCGGGGCAAAACGCTCGACATGTGGCAGCGCTTCGAGGTCGAGCGCTACCTCGAACACCACGGCTCGAAGCTGGTGAGCCGGTTCGATGCCAACAGCTACCTGCTGATCGGCAAGGCGATGGACCTCCACGACGTCGCCCGGGGGCGCGTCAGCCTCGAGTGGGCGATGGGGCGGGTCAAGGTGCCGACGATGGTGGTCGGCATCTGGAGCGACATCTTGTATCCGTCGTACCAGCAGCGCCAGATCAACGAGATCCTGGTGGCCAACGGCGTCGACAGCGAGTACGTCGAGATCGACTCGCCGCACGGCCACGATGCGTTCCTCATCAACGGCGATCAACTCGAAGGACCGCTCGAACGATTCCTCGCGATCGCCCTCAAGCGCGAGCGGTGAGCGTCCCGTCGACCGTCGTGGCCGCCATCGCGGCCGGTGACCCTGCCGCGGATCGCGTCGTCTACGGGATCGTGATCTCGTTGATCGTGATCGGGGTTCTCCTGCTCGGCATCACGGTCTGGGTGTTCCGCCAGACCAGGGTCGACGCGGAATTGCTGGCGCCTCTCGAGCGCATGTCCGATCGCTCGTGGTCGAGGCGTGATCCGGCGACGCAGCGGCGGATGCTCGACGAGGTCCGCCCCGTCGATGCCGTTCCGTTGCACCGGGAACCCGGGGAACCGGCGGTCGATGTGGAATTCCAACAGGCCGACCATCCCGTGACGTCGTTCGACGACCTGAAGGATCCCGAGGCCGAGGAGGAACCAGACGAGCAGAGGTCGGACATCGAAGAGCCCGACGTAGCGGCGTCGGACGCGGCACAGCCCGAGGGATCGGACGTAGCGGAGGCCGAGGAGCCCGGCGACGGCGACGGCGATGATGACGACGGTGGCGATGACGACGGCGATGACGAGAAAGCCGGCGACGCTGACGACGAGGCCGATCAAGCGGACGCTGACGACGAAGCCGATCAAGCCGACGAAGCCGATCAAGCCGACGACGCTGACCGCGAAGCCGATCAAGCCGACGTAGCCGACGAAGCCGACGCCGGTGGCGAGGCTGTGTCGTCGGGTGCGGGCGATCCTCCCGGGGACGGCGGCGCCGGCGGGAACTAGAGTCGCCGACGTGGCAACATTCGACGTCGAAGAGATGCTCCAACGGTTCCGTGACAGGGCGGCCGCGGTCAAGAAGCGCCCATTGCCGCCGGTGGCGGGCGACGAGCGTCAGCAGTTCATCGAGCAGTCGCAGTTCGACTTCATGGACTTCGCCATCATCGGCGATGCGCAGGCCACGCTCGACGATGGCGTACTGACGTTGCGCGTCGACCTCCGCTCCGACTCGGACTGACGGCCTCACGAGCCATGACGCTCGGTCTGCTCCTCACATCGCTGGCGCTCGGATTGCGCCACGGAATCGACTGGGACCACATCGCGGCGTCGTCGATCTCACCGGCACCGCCGACAGCCGGCGCCGCGGGTTCGCCCTCTCGCTGCTGTACGCCCTCGGACACGCCTCCGTGGTGTTCCTCCTCGGTGCGCTGATCATCGTCACGGGCGTCACGATCCCCGACTCGATGGATGCCTGGATGGGCCGAATCGTCGGATCGACGCTGATCGTGCTCGTCCTCGGCGCGTGGGTCCTCGGGTTGATGCTCGCCAATTCGGGGCTCGCCGTGCTCGCCTGCTTCGGTCTGCTCCGCTCCGGACGGAGCTTCGCCGTCTACGCGACCGTCGCCGTCGTAGTCGGCTTGCCGAGCATCGTCGTCGGGCTGTTCTTCGTGATCGGCGTCGAGACCCTCCCCGCCATGCCGACGTAATCCGCACCGAACGCTGCTAGATTTCCGGTACCCGCGGACGTGGCTCAGTTGGTAGAGCGTCACCTTGCCAAGGTGAAGGTCGCCGGTTCGATCCCGGTCGTCCGCTCCAGATGCCTCACCGGCATCTCAGGGTCGTGGCGGAACCCGTGTGCCCACCGACCGTGCACAGCGCGGCCCCGACCCTTGGAGATCCGATGGCAACCGCTCCCCGCCCCGACCAACTCGCCGCCCTCGTCGAGGGGGCCCCGGACGGGACCCTGTACATGATCAACCTGTTGAAGTTCAGGGACCACGCCTCGTATCCCGATGGCCGCGACAGCGACCTCTCCGGTGCCGAGGCGTATGCGATCTACGGCCAAGCGGTCGCCCCGATGGTCGCCGACCTCGGCGGGCGCATCGCCTGGGTCGGATTCCCGCACACCCTCCTCATCGGCGAGAGCGGCGAAGGCGACTGGGATCAGGTGGCGATCGTCGAGTATCCGTCGCTCGATGCGTTCCGCGCGATGACCGAGAGCCCGGATTACGCGGAGGCACACATCCACCGCGAGGCGGGGCTCGACAGCCAGCTGTTGATCAACTGCCTCGGCCCCGAACAGCTCGGTTCGGTTGGCGGAATCCCGTCCGGCTCCCGCGGCGACTGAAGTCCCCGGTTCGGCCTGAGCGATTCGCCCGGCCGTGCAGTATGGTTCGAATCGCTGGCGACGTGGCCGAGTGGCTGAGGCAACGGCCTGCAAAGCCGTGTACGCGGGTTCGATTCCCGCCGTCGCCTCCAACCCCTGAGCAGGTATCATCCCTGCTCAGGGGTTCTTTTCGTTTCGGCCGGGTGTTACCGCTGTCGTCTACTGAAACCCCTGACTTACCCCTCTGAAGCGGCCTAGCACTCCCATTTCGCCCCCATTTCTCGGAGCGCACGGAGGCCATCGTGAGCTTCATCGAAAAACGCGGATCCGGCTATCGGGAACTGGTTGAACGACGAGATCGATGCCGGCATCGCCCCATCATCGGTGCATCGCCACGACCGCACGCTCCGCCGGGTCCTCCAGGTCGCGGTCGAGAAGCAGAGGATCCTGACGAACCCTTGTGATCGTCTTGCGGGGTCCTCCTACGGACGGCCGACGCGAGAGGCACCCAGGCGATCACGGGTCCGAGAGCGGGCTACAGAAGATCGAGGCCGTGCTGCTTCCCGGCAGTGGTGTATGTTGGGTGTATGTCGCGCACCAACATTGATATCGACGACGACCTCTGCCGGCGAGTGATGGATCGCTACCACCTCACGACCAAGCGCGAGGCAGTAAACCTCGCCCTGCGCCGGCTGGCCGGCGAACCCCTCGGAGTCGACCAAGCGCGCTCACTACGCGGATCCGGGTGGGATGGCGATCTCGATGAGATGCGTGCGGGCAGAACGTGATCCTCGTCGACACCTCGGCGTGGATCGAGTTTCTTCGCGACACCGGTTCTTCGGCCTGCGACGCAGTCGACCGCATGATCGCTGACGACCTAACCATCTGCGATCCCGTGTCGATGGAAGTCCTCGCCGGTGCCCGCAACGAACACCATCTCGCACAGCTTCGCGGACTGCTCGGCCGGGCCACGATGCTGCCGACCACGCCGGCCGACTATGACGCTGCGGCTGCGCTCTACCGCGCGTGTCGCGTTCGTGGCGAAACCGTCCGCAAGCTCATCGACTGCCTCATCGCCGCGGTGGCGATCAGAGCGGGTGCCGAGATCCTGCACGCCGACACGGACTTCACCGTCCTCGCAAGACATACGAACCTCAGCACTCACGCCGCATCGACACAGTGACCTCGCCAACCGGGGAAGCGCGTCGGATGGGGGATCGACAACCGGACGCCCATGGGTCGTCGATCTGGGCCACTGACAGCGCTGAGAACCGTCCGAGCGGCGTTCGTCATGCAGTCGGTGCGCGGCCGCATGGTCGTCGGCGACAACGCCCTCGTGACGCCTCACCATCTCGACGGAGCTCCGATCTTGACCGCTGGCGGAGTCTCCCAGGGTGACATCCCGACGCCGATGCCGCGAGATGTGAGACTGTCGGGCATGGCATTCGGTCAGCAGTCAGGCCCACCCGCCCCTGCGAACAAGGTTCGCGAGCTGCTCGCGCTGCTCCATGATGCCGGCCACACCGACTTCCGTGATGCCCGCGGGCCAATGGGATTCACGCAGCGCCAAGCCGGTGGCAAGTTCACCCGGGACGAGGTGGACGCCTATATCGAACAGCTGGAAGAAGCGGCGAACAACGAGAGCCCACCGCCTCCGCCAACGAGTGCGATACGCCCGTCCGCTGCCGAGAGAGCGTTGCGGGACGTCTCGTCCGAACTGCTCGCCGCGGAGCTGCAGTGTCGCGGCTGGATCGTCGCCGAGCCATGAGCGACACGGCGCCACGGCAGCGCTGAGCGACTCCCGCTGCGCTCGGCGATGAGCCGGCCGACAGGGGATCCCCCATCGGACGGATCCCCAATGGGGGGCGTTGGCCGACGCGGCGGGAACGCCTCCGGTTGACGTTGCTCTTCGGATTTCCGGGTGCGGTCACGGGTAGAGGAGTGAGCAGTTGGGCTTGCCGGCGTAGAGCAGTGACCGGATTCTGTGGTTCCGAAGATTGACCATCCCGAACGCGACCCGTTTCACACGTTTGAACCCCGTCGCCGCTCATCGCCCGTATGTCCCGCGCTCTTCGCGCTGCCACAGACCCCCATGATCGCCCACGGCCGGGTGACCGTGTCGGCGATGTCGGCGAGCCGTCGGTCGACCAGATCCGGGCCGGAGAATTCGCTCAGGTATTTCATGGTGAGGTCCGGTCTGAATTCGGGTCGAGGATGCCGATCTCCTCGAAGAGGTCGAGCGATGCCTGCGCTGCCCGCTCGTCGAGAACCGCGATGGCAACCCCGGCGTGGATGAGGACATACTCCCCGATCCCTGCGTCGGGCGTGAAGGCCAGGCAGATGCCCTTGGTCACGCCCCCGAAGTCGACGACCGCCATCGGTGTACCGCGATCGTCGTGGGTGTCGATGATTCGCCCCGGCACTCCTACGCACATATCCGTTCCCTCCCGGTTCGGTCAGCGGCGACCATGACCTGCCCGTTCGCCGTCCGACACGGGCGGCGGGCCGCTTCGATGTCGGCGACCATCATGGCGAAGGGCCTGTCCCGGGCCACCGCTGTCTCGGGTGCTCGAAGCGAGGCGAAAGCCGGGGTCGCAGGTGCATGGCAGTCCCGTGACCTCGACCGACTCGACCCGCGCCAGCGGTGGAGGTTCGTCCCGGAGGCGTTGCTCCAACCGGCGACGGACGGTTTCGGTCATCGTCGCGCCTCGCCCACGACTTGGCGGACCAGGGAGGGCAGGGCGGCCCTCACCTCGCTGGAGAGCCCTTCACCGAGGGAGACGTCTGCGGTCTCCACCCCGAACACGACGAGTTGCTCCGGCAACCGGTCGAGGGCCCGCCCGAGCGCCACCGCTTCGGCCAGGCCGGCGCTGTGGCTGCTGCTGCCGGCGGCCCACGGCGGGAGGGGGTCGGTGCCGACCTCCACCCGGTGAATCGTTCCGGCGGTGGCGTCGGAACGCGCCGCGTCGATCACGATGGTCCGCCGTCGGTCGTGCCATGCCTCGAGCAGGCCTGTGGGTTCGCCCCCGAGCGTCAGCAACTCAGGACCGGCACCGGCGAATTCGGTCCGCTCGAGGCAGGCGACCGCGGCGGGGCCGATTCCATCGTCACGACGCATGGGATTGCCGATGCCGATGATCACGAGGGGCGCCGTGTGCTGCACCATCACGAGCGCACGACGGTGAGATCGAGAAAGTGGGTGGCGCAACTGATGCACGGGTCGTGGTTGCGAATGGTGACCTCGGCCCGGCGACGCAACTCGTCGTCGTCGAGGTCGAGGTGGCGTTCGACGTAATGCCAGAGGTCGTGCTCGATGGTGGCCTGGTTCTGAGATGTCGGCGGGATGATCACCGCATCGGCGATGAGTCCGGCTTCGTCGATCTCGTAGCGGTGGTAGAGCAGCCCGCGCGGCGCTTCTGTGACACCGTGGCCCACCCCGGCCCGGGGTTCGATCTCGACGTCGGGCCGATCCGGCTGTTCGTATTCATCGATCAGCGCGAGCCCTGTCTCGAACGCGTGGACGACCTCGACAGCCCGCACGACGATGCTCTGGAAGGGATTGCGACAGCTCGATCCGAGCCCGGCGGCGGCCGCCGCAGCCGCCGCCGCGGGAGCGAGTTCGGCGGCGTTGAGGCTGTACCGGGCGAGGGGGCCGACGAGGTAGTCGCCGCGCTCGAGAATCCGCGCGTGCAGCGCCGTCGAATGGGCGACGTGGCTCTCCTCGACGTGGTCGAGAAAGGCCGAGGCATCGATGTCGAGACCGTGATCGGACGCGATCCGATCACCCATCATCGGGTACTCGAGCGGGTGGGAGAGCGAGACGAACTCGTAGCCCATCTCCTGATCGGGGAAGTCGAATCCGGCAACGAAGCGGACCACTTCGAGAGCGAGATCGCGTCCCCGTTCGAGCCTTGCCCGGAGTGGTTCCAGCTCGCGCCGGGGCGGTACGCGATAGAAGCCGCCAACCTTCACGTTCACCGGATGAATCGCCCGGCCGCCGATCGTCTCGAGGATCTCGTTGCCGATCTTCTTCACCTCGAGACCTCGCTCGACGACGCCACGATGATCGGCGGCCATGTCGATCGCGCTGTCGTATCCCAGGAAATCGGGAGCGTGGAGGAAGTGGATGTGGAGGGTGTGACTCTCGATCCACTCGCCGCAGTAGAGCAACCGTCGCAGTGCCCGCAGCGGGCCGTCGACCGAGACTCCCAGCGCATCCTCGATCGCCGCGCACGCGCTCATCTGATAGGCGACCGGGCAGATACCGCAGATCCGAGCGGTGATATCGGGCGGTTCGGTGTAGTTACGGCCGCGCAGAAACCCTTCGAAGAACCGGGGCGGCTCGTAGATGTTGAGTTGCACGTCGATCAACTCGCCGTCACGTACCTCTATGCGCATGGCGCCCTCGCCCTCGACCCGGGCGAGCGCGCCCGTGGACAGGGCACGGCTGCCGGTTGCACGGTGGGTCATCGCGTTCTCCGTCGCGGTGAGTCGACGGGCACGGGCACATTGCGGAACGGCTCGGACCAGGCGTTGAAGGTGTGGAACAGCCGCGCAATCTGTTCGACGCTCATCCCCTGTGCCGTCAGCGCGGCCGCCATCGCTGCGGTGTTCGGGGTTTCCGCCGGCCCGAAACAGCCATAGCAGCCGCGATTGAAGGTGGGACAGAGTGCCCCGCATCCGGCTTGGGTGACGGGGCCGAGGCATGGCGTGCCGTGGGCCACCATCGTGCAGACATTGCCCCTCTGTTTGCACTCGACACACACGCTGTGTGACGGGATGACCGGCGCCCGCCCGACGAGGTAGGCGCTGATCACCTCGAGCAACTGGCGCCGATCTATCGGACATCCCCGGAGCTCGAAGTCGACATCGACATGGTCCGAGATGGGGGTAGACGTGTCGAGGGTGGAGAGGAAGGATGGCGTGGCGTAGACGATCCGCATCAACTCCTCTACGTCGCCGAAGTTGCGCAGCGCCTGAATCCCACCGGCGGTGGCACACGCCCCGATGGTGACCAGGAACCGCGACTGGCTGCGCACCTCCTGGATCCGTTCGACGTCTTCGGGTGTCGTGATCGAACCCTCCACCAACGACAGATCGTAGGGACCCGCGATCGTCGCACTGGAGGCCTCGAGGAAGTACGCCAACTCGAGTCGATCGGCGACGGCCAGGAGTTCGTCCTCGCAGTCGAGCAGGGTCAACTGGCAGCCGTCGCAGCTGGCGAACTTCCAGACCGCCAACGACGGCTTGTGATGGCGGCTCATCGTTCGCGGACCCGCAGCAACGGCTCGGCGCGGGGCCAGGACAGGACGGGACCGTCCTTGCAGAGGAAGAACGAACCGAGCTGACAATGCCCGCAATGGCCGATGGCGCAATGCATGTTGCGCTCCAACGAAAGCCACACCTCACCCGCAGGCACGCCCAGGTCGAGTACCGATCGAGCCGCGAACCGCATCATCACCTCCGGACCGCAGATGAACGCGGTCGTGTTCTCGGGGTCGAGCGGTGCCCGGTCGATCAACCGGGTGACCACCCCCACATCGCCTCGCCACGCGCTCGATGCCGTATCGACCGTCACTCCGACTCCGATGTCGCGACGGTGCCTCCAAGCGTCCAACTCGTCGCGGTAGAGCAACGCTTCGGGGGAGCGGGCCCCGACGAGGAGAACCGCTCGGCCGAAGTCTGCGCGGTTCGCCAGCAACTCGGTGATGATTGGTCGCGTGGGTGCCATTCCGAGGCCGCCGGCGACGACGAGAATGTCACGCCCTGTTGCACGAGGCAGGTCCCACCCCACACCGAAAGGCCCTCGCACACCCACCTGATCGCCGACGGTGGACGACCACAACGCCTCGGTGACCGCACCGACGCGGCGGATGGTGTGGCTCAGGATGCCGTCTTCGATGCCGGCCACTGAGATCGGAGCCTCGCCGATCCCGAATGCCCACAACATGTTGAACTGGCCACTCGTGGGCACCGGTCCGGCGCCGTCGACGGCCACCAGCCCCAGGGTGACGGTGTCGGGCAGGTCCTCGCGGCGAGAGACCACCCGATGCATGAGGGGGGTCATGGGGCCGGGCTCGGGAACGAGGGTGCCCTCAGGACGCATTGTTGCCGTACACGTCGACGAGTTGGAGGCGGGTGGCCTGGAGTCGATCGCGCACGAGGCCGGCGAATCGCTTGAACATCTCGTAGCCCAGAACGGGATCGTCGTCGCACTTGCCCCGCAGGCAGGCCGCGTCGATGGCAATCGCGCCGGTGGGCTCGACCGCCCGCGCATCGAACGTCCATCTGTACGGGGGCAGTAGCCATGACACACCGAGGAGGTCTCCGGGCCCGATGGTCCCGATCACGAGCGGGCCGCGTCGGGGAGTGTCGATTTCGATGGCCACCTTGCCCCTGCGCAGCACGTAGAAGATGTCGGCCGGGTCGCTCTCGGAGATGATGCGGGAGTCCTCGGCGAAGTGCACGTTGTGTCCACAACCAGCGATCAGCTCGAGCGTGTCGGGCGGCAGGCCGGCGAAGAACGGGTGCTCACCCAACAGCTCGGGGATCGACTTCACGGGGCACCTACGTCGTCTGCGGGGTTGGCGTCGTCTGCGGGGTTGGCATCGTCGTCGGGATCGGCCTGTGTACGGGCGATCGCGGCGATCTCCGCGGTGAGGTCGATGCCGACCGGGCACCATGTGATGCACCGACCACAACCGACACACCCCGACGAGTCGAACTGCTCGTGCCATGTGACCAGCTTGTGCAGCAACCACTGCCGGTAGCGGGACTTCGTGCTCGTTCGAACCGATCCGCCGTGCAGGTGGCTGAATCCGAGAGAGAAACACGAGTCCCACACGCGCCACCGCTCCGACTCGGTCCCGGAGAGACTCGTCGAGTCCTCGGTGGTGCTGCAGAAGCAGGTCGGGCACACCATCGTGCAGTTGCCGCACGCCAGGCAGCGCTCGGCCACGTCGTCCCATCGCGGATGATCGAGGTCTAGGGCGGCCAGCGGCGGGTCCTCGGGCCGCAACTCCCTTCCCATCTCGGCCGCGGCGCGATCGTGCGCCGCCGTTGCGCGGTTCAGGTCCGTGTCGGTCGTCGCGCGTTGGTCGATCCCCGCCAGTAGCGCGGCGCCGCGTTCACTGCCGACATCGACCACGTACTCGAGGGGACCGTCGTCGTGGAGCTCCCGGATCGAGAGGTCGTATCCCGCACGCGGGGTCGGTCCGGTGTCCATCGATACGCAGAAGCAGGTGTTGCCGGGGTGGTTGCACGCAGCGGCGACGATGAAGACGCCCGGCCGCCGAGCCGCGTAGGTGGGGTCGGTCGCCCCCGGGTCGAGAAACACTCGATCGAGAATGTCGAGCGCCGCGAGATCGCACGAGCGGATCCCGAAGAATGCGACGGCCGGTGCCTCCGGCTCGGGCTGCTCGACCTCGATGGCGCCATCTCGTTCGACGGCGCGGACCAACAGCGTTCGTTCGGGGTACAGGTATTTCTTCCAGGATGTCGACGGGCTCGAGAAGGCGAACACCTCATCGGTCCCTGTGGCGATCAGCCGATAGCGCCCGCCCTCCTGATCCTCGGTCCAGCCCCGGGGGAGTTCATCAGCCGATTCGATCTCCGCATGGGTGACCGCGCCGTCGCGCACGATCGGCCCGATCACCGAAATCCCCTGGGACCGAAGCGCCTGCACGATCTCGTCGAGACCCTCGACCGACACCACGCAGCTCATTCAGGCAATAGCATTGCACCTATGAGTGACGATGGTCGAGATCTGGTCGAGCAGTTCTACCGGTTCATGGCCGCAGCCCCGGATGTCGACTCCGTTGCGGAGCTCTATGCCCCGGATGCGCTCGTGATTCGCTTCAACGGTGCGTCCACCGGGTTCGAGGAGATCTCGACTTTCCTCGCCGACGTTCGCTCACGACATCAGCCGTACGAACTTCATTCGATCGATCAGCTCGCCAAGGTCGGCGACGTCGTGATGTGGGACGCCGTGGTCAGCACGGCGAACGGCATGCTCGAGACGACCGAGGTGCTCGTGCTCAACGACGCCGGCAAGATCGAGCGGCACATCCCCGGACTACGGGGATATTGGGGCGGCTGAGCATCGCTCAAGCGAATCGGTGGCACCCGTTGTCATCGGTCGCACGGTTGGCCCGGATGATTGCTCCGCGGAGTCCGGGTCCGGTGTCGTGGGTGTACTCGATCGTTGCATCGGTGAGTCCGGACCGAGCGAGTAGCGCGAGGTACTCGTCGTATCGAAGGGCGCCGGCGCCGCATTCGGCCCAGGCGGTTCGGTCACCGGTCGGCGCAAGGCCGTTGTCGGCGACGACATCGGAGACGGCGACGCGTCCACCGGGACGCAGGACCCGAGCGATCTCGGCGAAGACCGGGGTCTTGTCGGGGGCGAGGTTGATGACGCAGTTCGAGATGACCACATCGACGGACGCATCGGGGAGTGGCAGGTCCTCGATCATCCCCTTCAGGAACTCGACGTTGGTGACACCGGCGTCTTCAGCGTTGCTGCGCGCCCGGTCGAGCATCTCCGGCAGGAAGTCGACGCCGTAGGCCTGGCCGGTGGGGCCGACGCGTTTCGCTGACAAGATCACGTCGAGCCCTCCGCCGGACCCGAGGTCGAGCACTGTCTCGCCGGGTTCGAGGTCGGCGACGGCGTAGGGATTGCCACAGCCCATCGAGAGGTCTGCTGCAGCTCGGGTGCCGGCAGCCAAGGTGTCCGCGTCGTACCGGTTCGCACCCCATCGGTCGTCGTCGTTCGTGGACGCCCCGCTTGCCTGGACGGCCGAGCGGTAGTAGGCACGTACATCGTCGTGGATGCTGTCGCGGGTCATCGTCGGCGCTCGATGGCTCTGGTGAACTCGACCGGCACCTTGCCCATGACCATCTCTGCGGCAGATGGGAAGGCGGCGAGACACGCCGTGTTGACCGACCAGCGGCTCGAGGTGGCGACGTGTTCTACGAGTACGAACTGGACTTCGGCCAGCTTGGCCAGGTGGTGCGAGATCGTCGATTGGCCCACATCGAGGGATTCGGTGATCTCCCCGACCGTCATCTGGCGATCTTCGGTCGACAGCAGGTGCAGGATCAGTACCCGTGTCGGGTCGCCCAGGGCGCGGAACCAGCTTGCCCATTCGGTGGCGCGGGTCCGGTCGAGCGGGGTCGCGGATCGTTGGTTCATCTATAATCGACGATAGCCGATCAAACTCGGACGTCAAGCCGTTCGAGTCAGACCCGACACATCGTCTGACCGGACCCGAGCGGGATCGCCGTGTCGCCCGACGAGGAGACGCGATCCCGCTTCCGGCGCAGATTGCCGTGCAGTAGCTTGGTTCCGCTTGGCCGCCCCCGAACCACCGCAGGACGGCGCTTCGGTCGCCGACTTCACCGAGGCTCCCCTCGAGTCCGACACGGTCGCGGGGATGTGGGCGCTGTTCCTCGGCCTCGGCCTGCTGATGGTCGGCAACGGACTCAACGGGTCGTTGATCGGGGTGCGTTCGGGCCTCGAGGGGTTCGGCGTCGCCGTCACCGGGGTGATCATGGCGGGCTATTTCGCCGGCTTCCTGCTCGGCCCGCCGACTGTCGTGCGGATGATCCCGAGTGTCGGGCACATCCGGGTGTTCGCCGGTCTCGCCTCGGTTGCTTCCAGCGCGGTGCTGATCCACTCGATCACCGTCTCGCCGTTCGCTTGGACCGCGATGCGTTTCGTCTTCGGTTTCTGTGCCGCCGGTCTGTACGTCGTGATCGAGTCGTGGTTGAACGAGATGTCAGCGCCTTCGCGGCGCGGTCGGACCCTCGCGATCTACATGATCGTGTCGATGGGGGGTATGGCGATCGGTCAGCTGCTGCTCTCCACCGCCGATCCCGGGGGGTTCACGCTGTTCGTCGTCGCTTCGGTGCTCGTGTCGATGTCGCTGGTGCCGATCGCGCTGGCGGCGACGGCGACGCCGCCACCGATCCGGCTCCCCGAGCGTGTGACCACACGAGAACTCGCCGACCTCGTTCCGACCGGCGCGCTCGGAGCGTTCATGAACGGCGCCGCGGTCGGCGTGCTGCTCGGGATGGGGGCCGTCTACGCGACCGCTTCGGGGCTCACTCTGAACCGGACGGCGCTATTCCTGGCCGCTCCGATGATCGGCGCGATCGTCTTCCAGTGGCCCGTCGGATGGATCTCGGACCGTGTGCCGCGCCGGGGCGTGATCTTCGTGGTCGCCGCGACCGCTGCCGTGATCGCCGCCGTGCTGGCGCTGATTCCCGCCGACAACCCTGGGGTGCTGGCGCTCATGCTGCTCCTCGGCGGGGCGACCTTCCCGCTGTACTCGCTGGTCGTGTCCTACACACTCGACTGGACTCCGGCCGGCAAGATCGTGGCGATGTCCGGCGCTCTGGTCCGGCTCAGCGGTGCCGGCGCGATCGCCGGGCCGCTGCTGGCCGCCGGGCTGATGGCGCTGATCGACGACAGCTTCTTCTTCTGGACGATGGTTGCCACCAATGGCGCCATAACCGCCTACGTGGCCTACAGGATCATAGCCAAGGATGCGTTGCCGATCGAGCGCCAGCGACGGTTCATCATCGTCCCCGCGCGGGCATCGGAGTTCGTGCTGCGGCTCGCGCCCAAGCCCAGGAGGCGTCCGAAGCCCGACTGATCAAGGCTCAGTGGCGCCAGCGGGTGGCGGCGGCGATCTCGTCGTCGGTCACGCCGTCGAAGACTTCACACTCGGCACGGCGGACGGCGATCGTCTCGTGAAGTTCGAGGCCGAATGCCTCCTTCAGCACGTCGCTGTGTTCGAAGTGTGTGAGTGCCTCAGCGAGATTGTGGGGTAGGCGTTCGATGCCGCGGGCGGCGAGATCCTCCGCGGTGACCGAACCCGGATCGACCTCGATATGCGGTGGCAGGCTCGCGTCTCGTTCGATTCCGGCGAGACCGACCGCGAGCACTGTTCCGACGACGAGGTAGGGGCTGGCTGTCGCGTCGACGACCTTCAGCTCGGCGTTCGAATCGACGATCAGGCGGACGGCGGCCTCACGGTTCTCGACGCCCCAGCACCGGTACGGCCCGGCCCAGCGATGAGGTTCGAGTCGAAGGTAACTGGCGACGCTCGGCGCGGTCACCGCCAGCAGCCCGGGGAGTTCGTCGAGTATCCCGGCGAGGAACGACTCGAAGCGCCGGGTGATGCCGTACGGTCCTGTGCCGCCGGCCGTCTCGTTGCGGCCGCCGTCCCACAGGCTGAAGTGGAGGTGCATCCCGTTGCCTACGCCGCCGGCGACGACGGCGGGCGAGAAGCTGGTGCGCAGGCCGTGGCGCTCTCCGACGGCCCGAATCGTCTGGCGGGCGAGGACGTTGCGATCCGCGGCGGCGAGCGGGCCGGCTGCGGCGACCGACACCTCGAACTGCCCCGGCGCGTACTCGGGATGGAGTTGCTCTACCGGGATCCCCTCCGCCTCGATCGCGCGCAGCAGATCGACGCAGTAGTCGGAGAGCTCGATCAGCCGGGTCATGCCGTATGCGGGTCCGGTGGTCGCCGGCTCGAAGGTGTCGTCGTCGGCGACGCTCAGCATCCACTCGATCTCGAACGACATCAGCGCGGTCAGACCGGCATCGGCGAGCCGCGCCTCCATCGTCTCGACGAAGCCCGCTGACATTGCGGATGGCGTTCACCCGACTGCTGCCACCGATCGACCGGCGCCCACGCCCAACCTGGCTGCGCTGCGAGCACGACCGCTTCGTCGAGGTCGGGGAGGAGCCGGAGGTCGCCGACGGGGCCTCCCGCGCTCGGGCTGGCGGTGATCGAGTCGTCGACCACGAAGGCGTCGAAGACGGGCGACATCCCGATCCCGTGATCCGCGGCATCTGCGAGGCGACCGATCGGCACGCCTTTCACGCGGGTGATCCCGCTGTTGTCGACATAGGTCAGGGCGACGATCTCGACTCCCGCTGCGGTGAGCGTGTCGAGGACCGCATTCACGGATTCCTGTGACACGGCCATCGCCGCGAACCGTACTGTCTTCGCGATGGCACCCGAAGCTCACCGGTTGATCATGTACGGGCAGCCCGCGGAGGGCGAACAACTCGACTGGTCGTGGGTCGACGCCGAGTTGACGTCGGCGGGCGTCTACTGGGTGGTCGCCGCCGACACCGCGGACGAGCGGCCACAGGCCCGTCCGGTCTGGGGTGTCTGGAGCGATCAGCGCTTGCTGCTCAGCATCGGGAGTCCCAACCTGAACGCCGCGATCCGCCCCGGATCACCGGTCACCGTGCACCTCGGCGGTGACGTCGATGTCGTGATCGTCGAGGGACGTGCGGTCGGACCGAGCGACGATGCCGAGGCGGTCGCCCGGTACGACGACAAGTACGACTGGGCGTATTCGGTTGACGCGTACGGACCCTTCACCGTCGTCGTCGCGGAGACGGTGCTGGCGTGGCGTGCGGCTGGCTTCGCGGGCCGCGACGGCTTCCGCGCCACCGGAAAGTGGCGCTTCGGGAACTGATCGGAAG